>DASYCT010000035.1:0-19869 GCA_036500065.1 Chitinophagaceae bacterium
AGGTGGCCGGTTCGAGCCCGGTCTTCCGCTCTTAAATCTTTTTTACCCCCCCATTACTCATGCCTCTTGAATTAAGCAAGAACTACACGAGCGTTTTACAAGACCTAAAAGAGAAAATCAGGCAGGCAAGGTTGCGGGCTACTGTTGCAGTGAATAATGAATTACTCAAAGTATACTGGGAAATCGGAGACATTATCAGCAAACAGGAACAAAGCGAGGGATGGGGTACAAAAACGGTTGAAAATCTCGCTAAAGATTTAAAGGTCGAGTTCCGGGATATGAAAGGCTTATCATCCCGCAATCTCCGGTATATGAGGGATTTCGCTTTGGCATATCCTCAGTTTACAATTTTGCAACAATCTGTTGCAAAATCGGAAATAGATGAAAATCAACCTAATATAATTTTGCAACGCTCCGTTGCAAAATTGCCTTGGGGACACAACTGCACCCTTCTTGATAAATTGAGCCTTCCTGATGAACGCGCTTTCTATGCTCAAAAAGCAGTACAGAATGGATGGAGCCGTGACATGCTTGCGAATCAAATTGAAGGAGGGTTATTTAAACGCCAGGGAGCAATAACCAGCAACTTTGGAGTTACATTACCTGTTTATCAGTCAGAATTAGCCATTCAGCTTTTTAAAGACCCATATCATTTGGATTTCGTAATGCTGGGAGAAGAAGCCAGGGAAAGAGATTTAGAAGATGCACTAACGACTCACATTACTAAACTACTACTGGAACTTGGTGATGGTTTTGCATTTATGGGCCGACAAAAAAGATTTGAAGTAGGTAATAAAGACTTCTTCGTTGATCTATTATTTTATCACACCAGGCTTCGTCGATATGTAATTATTGACTTGAAGATTGGAGAGTTTGAGCCAGAGTTTGTGAGTAAAATGAATCTTTACCTGGGTTTAGCTGATGACATTTTAAAAGGGCAATATGATGAACCTTCCATTGGTCTGATACTTTGCAAAACGAAAAATAGGGTTGTTGCCGAATATGCCCTTCGTGATATTAATAAGCCAATTGGTATAGCGGAATATAAAATTGGCGCTATTCTGCCTGAAGACATAAAGGGTGAGTTACCAAGCATTGAAGAAATAGAACAAAAACTTGATAAAGAATTACAGCAAGAGCAAAATCCTATCGATGCACGACTAAAAGCAATCAGAGAGAAACTGAAGGGTGTAGAATCCGATGAAATTAAAACCCCGGCTACTTTTCCTGTTTTATTAAGCCTTTTTGAAAACGGTCTGAAACTGGTCTATCAGGAGCTAATAGAAAAACTCACAGTTTTTGACAAAGAATTCCATGATAAAATGTTTACCTGGAGTTCCAATAACAAATCAATTGTTAATCTTGAACAACTTGAAGGATTTTGGAAAAATGAAGAAGAACTGAGAAAAGTTCATGCCATTACCTTTACTTATGCTTTAAATGGATTTAAAAAAGCAGGCACGGAAAACTATGGAGAGCATCTGCAACTAAATTTCGAAATACAAAATTATTGGTATGGTTTCACTCTTGTTAATCATAACAATCAACAACCTTTTATAAAAAAACTATACCATCAGCCAATAACAAAAGAAGATAGAAATGAAATTATTGCCGTATTGATGAATAAGGTGATGGATAAAATTGACTGGATTATCGAAATGATGGGTGAAAAAAATAACCCAAAGAAAAGCGAGCAGAAGTAACTCATCTGCAGCCGTCGGCGTCCTTTACATAAAATTCACGATTGCCCCAGGTCTGATCCAGCAGCCCCTGTTCTACAGGCGACCCTGCAACCGGGAACCAGCAACCTGCCATCCTGTCACTTTTACTCACTTTTTTGCTATCTTTGCCCTCCATTTTAACCTTCGAACGATGCAGGATTGGATGAATAATACAGTACATAATGAAGAAAGGCAGGGGGAAGCCTTTGCCCCCCCGGCCCCGGAGACGACTGCCTTCACGAAGAAATTCTATATCGAAAGCTATGGCTGCCAGATGAATTTTGCCGACAGCGAAATCGTCGCTTCCATACTGGGAGAGAACGGGTTCGGGGCTACCCGCAATTTTGAAGAAGCCGACCTCGTGCTGCTGAACACCTGCTCCATCCGCGAAAAAGCCGAGCAAACCGTACGCAAACGGCTGACGGAATTTCGCAAGGCCAAACTGCGCAAACCCGGTATGCTGGTCGGCGTACTCGGCTGCATGGCGGAACGTCTGAAAGGGAAATTCCTCGAAGAAGAAAAACTGGTGGACCTGGTAGTAGGCCCCGACGCCTACCGCACCCTCCCGAGCCTGGTGGAAGAAGCCGGAAGCGGGCAGAAAGCCGTCAACGTGCTGCTGAGCCGCGAGGAGACCTATTCCGATATTTCACCGGTTCGCCTCAACAGCAACGGGGTGACGGCTTTTGTAAGCATTATGCGCGGCTGTAATAACATGTGCAGCTTCTGCGTGGTACCCTTCACCCGGGGCCGCGAAAGAAGCCGCGATGCCCAATCCATCGTACAGGAATGCACCGACCTGTTCAACAGCGGGTACCGCGAAGTGACCCTGCTCGGGCAAAACGTGGACAGCTATCACTGGATGGAAGAAAGTTCGCTTCGTACCGAACAAAGAACCGCCGCCATCACCTTTGCCGGCCTGTTGGAAATGGTGGCGATGATTTCTCCCCTGCTACGCATCCGTTTCAGCACCTCGCACCCGAAAGATATTACCGACGATGTGCTGCATACCATCGCAAAGTATAAAAACATCTGTAACTATATTCACCTGCCCGTTCAAAGCGGCAGCACCCGCATCCTGCAACTCATGAACCGCACCTATACCCGCGAATGGTATATGGCGAAAGTGAAGCGCATACAGGAGATTATTCCCGGCTGCGGCATCAGCAGCGATATTATCACTGGATTCTGTACCGAAACGGAAGAAGACCACCAGGACACGCTTACCCTGATGGAATACAGCAGGTACGATTATGGATATATGTTTTTTTACAGCGAACGCCCCGGCACCCTGGCCGCCCGCCGCTACCAGGACGATATACCGTTGGAAGTGAAAAAAAGACGCCTAAAGGAAATCGTGGACATGCAATACCGGCTTTCATTGGAAAGCAATCGCCGCGACCTCGGCAAGACAGTAGAAGTGTTGATTGAAGGCGACAGCAGGAAAAGCGACCTGGACTGGATGGGAAGAACAAGTGAAAACAAAGTCATTGTTTTTCCCAAAGCAGGATATGATTTTAAAAAAGGCGATTATGCCATCGTGGAAGTAATGGATTGCAATAAGGCAACGCTGATGGGTAAAGTAACAGGTTAACCAAATTGTAATTATGGATCTTCAATCAATAAAAAACAGGTTTGCCATTATCGGCAACGCCCCCGCACTCAACCATGCGTTGAATGTAGCCGTTCAGGTAGCCAATACCGACCTGAGCGTGCTCATCAACGGTGAAAGCGGCGTGGGCAAGGAAGTATTTTCACAGATCATTCATGCTTTGTCCAATCGCAAACACAATCCTTTTATCGCGGTCAACTGCGGCGCCATCCCCGAAGGCACCATCGACTCCGAACTGTTCGGCCATGAAAAAGGATCGTTTACCGGCGCGGTAGACAGCCGTAAGGGATATTTTGAAACCGTCAACGGGGGCACCATCTTCCTCGATGAAATCGGCGAAATGCCCCTCGGCACCCAGGCCCGCCTGCTGCGCGTGCTGGAAAGCGGTGAGTTTATCCGCGTAGGCTCCAGCAAAGTACAGAAAACAGATGTGCGCGTCATCGCCGCCACCAATAAAGACCTGCTGGAATTTACCCAGAAAGGAAGATTCCGCGAAGACCTTTATTACCGGCTCAATACCGTGCCCATCCGCGTGCCCGCCCTGCGCGACCGCAAAGAAGATATTATTTTCCTGTTCAGGAAATTCGTGGTCGACTTCGCCGAGCGCTATAAAACCACCCCGGTGCAACTGGATGAGGAGGCGAAAAATATGTTAATTAATTATCCCTGGCCCGGCAATGTGCGTGAATTGAAGAATATTGCAGAACAGTTGTCGGTTCTTTCACAGGAAAAACTGGTAACGGCAACGGAGCTGGGCAGATTCCTGCCTGAAACACCGCAAAACCGTTTACCCATACTGGCCTCCGGCAATGGCACCATCAGCCATTCGGAATTTGCCAACGAACGGGACATACTGTACAAGCTTTTCTTTGACATGAAGAAGGACGTAACAGAACTGAAACGGATGTTCGTGGACATACTGCAAAATCCTTCCAATGCCGGTGCGGCCGCCAAGTTTGCAAGCGAATCGCTGATGCGCGAATACCCGGTCAACGAGTTACAGCAACCCGTAATGCAGTCGCCCATCAAACAAACACAGCCGGCACAACAGGGCCAGCCGGTGTTGCTCGGGCATGATGATATCCATCACCACGAAGAAGTAGAAGAATCGCTCAATATCATCGACAAGGAAAAAGAGCTTATCATCAAGGCCCTGAAAAAACACCGCGGCAAACGAAAAGATGCGGCGCTCGACCTCGGTATCAGCGAGCGCACCCTGTACCGGAAATTAAAGGAATACGATATAGAAGAATAACACATACCATGACAACAGGCATCAGAACAACAGCAATGAACAGAGTGGCGATGAGACATACAGCACTGGTGCTCCTGGCCGGTTGTATGCTGCTGACCAATACCGGTTGCTTTCATTATTCATTCAGCACCGGGAGCGTCCCCAAAGCAGTCAAGACCATCAAAATAAATTATATCGACAACAAGGCCCGGTATGTGAACCCCCAGTTGAGCCCGCAGCTCACCCAGGCCCTCCGGGACAAGGTCACCAGCCAGACAGGCAAAACACTGATACAGGGCGATAATGCCGATTATGAGATCAGCGGCTGGATAGCCGATTATTCCTTCAGCACCGCCGCTATTTCGGGCAATAAAACAGCCTCCAACCGGCTTACCATAACAGTACATATTGTCTTCAAAAACCACCTTGATCCAACCGGTAAAACAGTTACTCCCGCCGACTTCGAAAAGGATGTATCCCGCAGTTTCGACTTCGATGCCAATATCAGTATCCAACAGGCTGAGTCGCAATTGAATGACAGCATCCTCAAAAACCTGACCGACGAAATTTTCAACCAGATTTTTTCGAACTGGTAATTTGCCAGTATATTGCTCCCCCAATGACGGCATCGATTGAAAATATTGTTCAGCATCTTTTTCATCAGCCTACGCTGCAAACGGTATCGGTAGATGAATTGCAACAGATGACGCAGGAATACCCTTCCTTTGCGGCAGCCCGGTTTTTATTGCTGAAAAAAATGCAGGATACCAGTCACCCGGATTTTTCCACCCAACTGCACAAGACCGCCATTTACTTTAACAACCCCCTGTGGCTGCAACTGCTGCTCCTGCCTCCAAAAGAAACAAGCTGGCAACCTTCCAATAATTACTCACAGCCGCCTGAACTGCCGCATACGGCGCCGGAACAGGAATACGTGCAGGAACAACAAACCTGGCCCCGGGACTCCGAACCGGTACAGGCTGCTGAATCACCCGTTATGCAGGAAATACTCGACCGGCTTCGCGGGCATATTCATGAGGCAGGCGATATACAGGAGCAGCCCTGGCCGCAGGATGCCGATGCACCCGCGCCCGACCCGGTTCCGGCCGAACTACACGACGACAGCCTGCCACCCGTTGCCGGCTACCCCGTTACCGATGGCATGCACGAAGCCATGCACGCGGAACTAGCCCCCCCGGTAGTACATATCCCGGCCGAGATAGCCGCCCAGGATGAACAGCCCCGGGAAGACGATTTTGCGCCCCCCTTCCCGGACCCCGAGCCCGAAATACAGGCCGCCCCGGAAAACGTGGAAGAACAGGCGCCGGCGGCTCCCACCCTGGAAGCCTATACAGCCCCGGCGGAAGAAAAACCGCTGGTAAAAACCATCATCGAAACCCCTTCGGCCAAACAGGACCTGCTTTTTGAACCCTATCATACCATCGATTATTTTGCCTCCCTCGGCATCCGTCTCGATAAAATGGAACCCAACCCCCAGGACAAGCTGGGGAAACAGTTGAGAAGCTTCACCGAATGGCTGAAAAGCATGAAAAAGCTGCCCCAGGCATCGATAGAAAAAGTGTTGGGAGAAAACGAGGAATCAGCCGTGGTGGCCGCCGCCAGCCATTCGATTGTCGGCAAGGACGTTATTACGGAAGCTATGGCGGAAGTGTTTGAAAAACAAGGATTATACGATAAAGCGATCGAGGTTTACCACAAATTAAGTTTGCTCAATCCCTCCAAATCCGCTTATTTTGCAGACAGAATTAATGCGTTAAAACGAGAATAATTATGGTTATTTTATTTGTGATACTGATTGTGCTGTCCTGTGTGATACTGGGCTTTTTTGTATTGGTTCAAAACCCCAAAGGCGGTGGTCTTTCCGGCAGCATTGCCGGTTTCAGCAACCAGTTTATGGGCGTTAAACAAACGACCGATGTACTGGAAAAAGGCACCTGGGTATTTGCCGCCATCGTAGGCATACTCTGTCTCTGTTCTACCGTGTTTATGAAAACCGGCAGCTCTCACAGCATTGTGAATGACATCGACACCAAACAAAGACAACCTACCCAGCAAGCCCAGCCTGCAAACCCTCAGCCTCAACCTGCCAATACCGCTCCTCACAAGCCTTAAGGGGACAATATAATATTTTTCCGAACCCTGTCTTTGCGGACGGGGTTTTTTGTTTATTTTGTTTTTCACTATACCCAATATGAAAAAGATCATTGCCTTTTTAGCTATAGCCGTACTCGTCGTAATCGCTGTCCTGGCCTGGAAAATCCTGGGGCCCGGCACCGCTTTTGAAGGAAAGAACTATTATCTCCTTATCAAAACCGGCAGCAACTACCAGGATGTCACCGACTCGCTGGAGAAAAACGGGGTGTTCAATAGTCCCTGGGTATTTAACCAGGTAGCCCAGCGTCTCGACTATCCGCAAAAAGTAAAAGCCGGCCGCTACAATATCAAAAGTGGCATGAGCCTGCTCAACATCGTACGGATGCTGCGCAACGGGCAACAGGACCCCGTAAAGCTGGTCATCATAAAGTTCAGGACCAAAGAAGACATCGCATCCGTAGTAGGAAGAAAATTCGAATGCGATTCCCTTTCTTTTATCAATTTTCTCAACGACCCCGATTCGATGAAGCACTATGGTCTTGACACCAATACCGTCATGACTACCGTATTCCCCGACACCTACACGTATTTCTGGAATACCACCCCCGGTAAAATATTCGCCAAATTCAGGACCCGCTACCAGGCATTCTGGACGCCGGGGCGCAGGAAAGAAGCAACAGCACATGGCCTTAACCCGCAGACAGCCTACATACTGGCATCGATCGTAGAAGAAGAAACCAATGCCTCGGGCGACAAAGGCAAAATAGCCAGTGTTTACCTCAACCGCTTATCGACAGGCATGAAACTGGCCGCCGACCCTACCGTGAAATATGCCATGCGCAATTTCGGGTTGAAACGTATTTACGAGAAATATACAAAGACCGAATCGCCTTATAATACCTACCTGAATACAGGGCTGCCGCCCGGCCCTATCTGTACGCCCTCCGCCGAAACAATCGACGCGGTGTTGAATGCGCCCGGCACCAAATACCTTTACTTTGTAGCCAAACCGGATTTTTCGGGTTATTCCAATTTTTCGGAAAACTACCAGGAACACATGAAATTTGCCAAAGAATACCAGCAGTTCCTCGATAAACTGGCGGAGCAGAAAGCTACCGGGAAATGACAAAGTTCGAACGCACGATACGAAAAAGCCCCCCCTTTCGCTTTCTTGCCGAAAAAAGCAAGCGCATCCATTTGCCCGGCTTCCGGGGAGTGCCCCTCTATGATGTGGCAAAGTTTTTCGTAACGCAGATCAATAAAAGCAGTCTCACCGAACGAGCCGCGGCCATCTCCTACAATTTTATCATGGCCATCCCGCCCACCTGCCTGTTCCTGTTTACGCTTATCCCTCAACTGTTGCCAAAGAAAACCATCAAGATTCAGTTGCACGGGCTGATAAAGGACATCATTCCCGCCGATACGTACAATAAGAACGTGATGAAGTTTGTAGACAGTTTTTTGGGCGACGAACCCAAAACCGCCCTGCTGTCATTCGGTTTTTTGCTGCTCCTGTTCTTCGCCTCCAACGGGATGATAGGCATCATGCGCTCCTTCAACAAAAGTTATATCGGATTTAAAAAACGGCCCTGGCTCGAAAGACGCTGGACAGCCATGAAGCTCACGATGCTGATCATGGGACTTTTATTCGCCTGCCTGCTCCTGCTCATTTCGCAGGGAGCCCTCCTTAAATTACTGGGCATCAAAAACGTGCGCCTGCTCAAATCGATCCTGGTCATCCGCTGGGTGTTTATCGTGAACCTGATTTTTTATTCCATCGCCTTTATCTACAAATATGCCCCGGCGGTAAAATGGCGCTGGAAGCTCATTTCCCCCGGCTCCATCCTGGCCACCACCCTTAGCATCCTGGCCACCATCGGGTTTTCGCTTTTTGTCAACAATTTTGGGAAATATAATGCCCTCTACGGCTCCATCGGCACGATTATCGTGATAATGACTATTATTTACATTAATTCTCTGGTATTACTGATTGGATATGAATTAAATGTAAGTATCCACTCCCTCCAACTTATGGCCGAGGAACGCCAGCAGCGGGAGGCCGGCCTCGCCGCCAGTTGATTTTTACAGCAGCCAAAAACAACATTTGAGCGGTTTTGGTTGTCTATCATTTATAAAACCTGGAAGTATGAAAAATCTATTGCTCGCCGGTATAGTCACGGCCACGCTTTCCTCCTTCAGTTTTTTCAACGACCCCCTTGCCATCGGGTCCGATATGCCCAAAGCAGACATTAAAATGAAAGATATCAGCGGAAGCCTGGTATCCCTCAAAGACGCCAAAACACCCAACGGGCTGCTGGTGATGTTTACCTGCAATACCTGCCCCTATGTAATAAAGAACCAGGGCCGCACAAAGGATATATGCCACTATGCACAGGACAAAAAACTGGGCGTGATATTATTGAACTCCAACGAAGGCGGCAGAAGAAGCGGCGATTCTTATTCCGACATGCAGACCTATGCGAAAGAACAGGGTTACCGGTGGTATTATGCGATGGACAGCGACAACGAACTCGCCGACGCCTTCGGCGCCAGCCGCACACCCGAATGCTACCTGTTCAACAAGGAAGGGAAACTGGTTTATCATGGCGCCATCGACGACAGTCCCGCCGATATTACCAGCGTGCACCGCACCCATTTAAAAGACGCCATCATTGAAATGCTGTCGGATAAAGATATTTCAGTCAAGGAATCCCGTTCAGTGGGATGTTCGATTAAGAGAAAAGGATAACACCACTCACTTAATTATCAAATTTCTTCTTCAGCTCCATCAACTTCGCCGCAAACGGGTTGAGCGGGGCTTCTTTTTTGCCCGGAGCTTTCCCACCGCCACCGCTATTTCCGCCAGCCGGTTTTCTACGTTCGCCGGAAGGAGCATTACTGCTGCCGGAAGCCCTGTTCTGGTCCTTCATCGTCAATGCAATCCGCTTACGCGCTACGTCTACTTCCATAACGGTTACCATTACCTTTTGCTGCAATTTCACCACTTCATTGGGATCACTTACAAACGTATTGCTAAGCTGCGATATGTGCACCAGGCCGTCCTGTTTCACGCCAATATCGACAAAGGCCCCGAAATTGGTGATATTGGTCACCAGCCCCGGCACAGTCATGCCCACCTTCACGTCTTCAATAGCTTTGATGGTATCGTCAAAACGGAATTCTTCGATTTGCGTACGCGGGTCACGACCCGGTTTTTCCAGTTCCTTTAAAATATCTTCGATCGTATACTCCCCGATGGCATCGGTGATATATTGTTTGCGGTTTATCTTACGGCGCAGCTCAGCCTGGCGGATAAGCTCTTCCAGCGATGCCTGCAGGTCTTTGGCCATCGCCTCCACAACATGATAGCTTTCGGGGTGAACCGATGAGTTATCAAGCAGGTTGCTCGCCCCGGGTATGCGAAGAAAGCCCGCACACTGTTCAAATGTCTTTGGCCCCATCATGGGCACTTTCTTCAATTCCTCCCGGCTCTTAAACGCCCCGTTCTTCGCCCTGTATTCAACAATATTTCTTGACAGCGTGCTGCCAAGCCCCGACACATACACCAGCAAATGACGCGAAGCCGTATTGACATCCACGCCGACAAAGTTTACCGCGCTCTCCACCACCCTGTCCAGCCCTTCTTTTAACTTCGTTTGATTCACATCGTGCTGGTATTGCCCCACCCCAATCGATTTGGCATCGATCTTTACCAGTTCGCTCAACGGGTCCAGCAACCGCCGGCCAATGCTGATGGCGCCGCGTACCGTTATATCCTGGTCGGGAAATTCTTCGCGGGCTACTTCCGATGCCGAATAGATCGACGCCCCGCTTTCATTGACCTGGAAGATGCTCACATGCTTTCCAAAATCGATGCTGCGCGCCAGTTGCTCCGTTTCACGCCCTGCCGTACCGTTGCCCACGCCGATAGCTTCAATATCGTATTTGTCCACCAGGTATTTGATTTCCGAAACGCTTTTCTGCCAGTCATTCTGCGGAGGATGCGGATAGATAGCCGTATTATACACAAGATTGCCCTGTGCATCCAGGCACACCAGTTTGCAACCCGTACGGTAACCCGGGTCCAGCGCCATCACCTTTTTGGAACCCAGCGGCGAAGCCAGCAACAACTGGCGCAGGTTTTCGGTAAACACATGAATCGCTTCCTCGTCCGCCTTGTTCTTGCTCAACAGCCGGAACTCGTTTTCGATGGATGATTTCAGCAGGCGGTCAAAACTGTCTTCCACTGCTTTCTGCACTTCCGCACTGCTTGGGTTGGAAGATTTTATAATAAGGCGGTTCAGTTCATCCACCGCCAGTTGTTTTTCAATCGTAATGTCCATGACCAGGAAACCTTCTTTTTCACCCCGGCGGATGGCCATGATGCGATGCGAAGGACATTTTTCCAACGTCTCGCTGAACTCAAAATAATCCCGGTATTTCTGCGCCTCTTCTTCGTCCTTCTTGCTGGTCAATACCTTTGAATACAATACGGCCGTTTCGGTAAACAACTGGCGAACCTTGTTCCGCGCCTGTTCATTCTCACTGATCCATTCGGCCATAATATCGCGCGCCCCCTGCAGCGCTTCCTTGTTGTCTTTTACCTGTTCGTTGATAAACTTTGCAGCCTCTTCTTCCGTGTTCACGGGGCCCTGCTCAAACAGCGTCTTCGCCAATGGCTCCAGTCCCTTCTCGATGGCCTGCGTGGCTTTTGTCTTGCGTTTGGGTTTATAAGGCAGGTAAATATCTTCCAGTACGTTGGCGTCAAAACAATTTTCAATCCGCTGTTTCAGTTCCGGGGTCAGTTTGCCCAGCCCATCGATGGTTTTGATAACCGTTTCCTTTCGTTTGTCCAGTTCGGAGAAATACTTGATTTCCTCCACCACGTTGCCGATCACTACCTCGTCGAGGTTACCCGTTACTTCTTTCCGGTACCGCGCCATAAAGGGAATGGTGGCGCCTTCCGCCTGCAGGTCGTGGATGCTCAACACCTGTTTTACACTAAGACTGAGTTTTTCGGCTATCTTCTGAATATTCTTAACTTCCATAAAGGCAAATTTCGGTGATTTACGAAGGGGTGCAAATGTAAAAGATGGACGGTAAGAAACAATATCATTTTTATCAACAATCGGGTGAATAAAATTCACCCTTAAAAGGACCGGAATGGTGAAAAAGATGTGTAGAGATTATATATGCAAATAATTAGTACGACCTCTTAATCGGGAGTTTCGTGTCTTCATAAATATCCTTTAATGGCACAGAAAGGCCCACCGTTTGAATGATAAGTGATTCACTAAGTTCTTTATATTCTTCCAGCAGCCAGTGATCGTGGGGGTCAAAGCGAAAAACTTCAATACCGATAGCTTCCGAATCCACCAGTATATATTCTTTTAATGTTGGTATATCCCGGTACAATTTGAATTTGCCGCCCCTGTCATAATCTCTCGTGGAAGGCGACAATATTTCAATCAATACTGAAGGTTGAATAGCGGTGTCCTCGTCTTCCGACCAGGCCACCAACTCTCCACAGATAATGGAAATATCCGGGTAAGTAAATAAAGTGTTCTCGGGAATATGTATCCGCATATCGCTCCCATAAGGCTGGCAAGGTCTTCCTTTAAGACCCATCGCAACATCCCTGTACAAATTCCTGAAAATAACATTGTGCCTCGGCCCCACTCCCGCCATTGCAAAAATCTCCCCCTGGTAATATTCATGCTTACGCTCAGCAGCTTTTTCCATCTCCAGGTATTCCTGGATGCTGAATTTGCTCCTGCCATAAGCCACTTCCGGTTCACGTAATTCCATACCTAAAAGTAAAAAAAATCACGGACAACCGGGGAAATTCATACCTGTAGCGTACAGGTTTACACTCACCGGAAGGAAATATTTTATTGCCCCGCTTTGAGATAGTCCGCTATGATCCGGTTCAACTCGTCCGCCCTGTTCATAATCATCAGGTGGCCCGCTTTCGGAATGCGATGGGTAGGTTTTGTAAAACGAATGGGCAACACTTCGTCCCATGTGCCATGAATATGTATATAGGAAAGCAACGCTCCCTCCTCTCCTCTCCATCGCAGGATGGCATCCATCGCCCAGTAGATAAAATGATTGTCGCTGTCCCTGATAAGCTCACGCAACATCTCCTTGTCCTCGCTTGTTTCCGCAGTAAACAACCGCTTCAGCAACGATGCCTTTTTAACCAGCGATACAGGAATCAGTTTATGCAAACCCCAACGGCCGGCAAAATGAAAATATCCCGGTAACTGCCGGTAGGCAGGAACGCTGGAAACCAGTATCATTTTTTCAGGAGCATATTTTTTTGCAATTTCAACGGCCAGCATACCGCCAAACGATAAGCCCAATAATGCAAACGGCTCGCTCCTGTCGATGCCCTCGCTCATACGCATAGCATAATCGTACAACGTTTCTTTTGCATGCGGCGGCAACCAGTCCAGGTGAACGACTTCATACCCTTCGGGCAGGCGGATATGTTTAAATACCCTCCTGTCTGCCGCCAGCCCGCTGATGAAATATACCTTCATGCCGTTCTTTTTGCTTTTCAAAAATATCAAATAACGATCACCCCGTCATAAAATGCCACACTGCGCCCAAAAGCCTACCTTTGAATACAATAAATGCGCGCTATGGATATTAAGAACAATATACTCGAAACCATCGGCCATACACCACTGATAAAGCTCAATAAAGTGGCCCGCGATATCCCCGCGCTGGTGCTGGCCAAGGTAGACTATTTCAACCCCGGCAATTCCATCAAAGACAGGATGGCCCTGAAAATGGTGGAAGTGGCCGAAAAAGAAGGGAAGCTCAAACCCGGGGGAACCATTATCGAGGGCACCAGCGGCAATACCGGCATGGGCCTGGCACTGGCCGCCTGTGTAAAAGGATATAAATGCATTTTTGTAACAACCGACAAACAATCCAAGGAAAAAGCCGACATACTCAAAGCCGTGGGAGCCGAAGTAATCGTATGCCCCACCAATGTCCTGCCCGACGATCCGAAAAGCTATTACAGCGTGGCGAAGAAATTGGGCAGGGAAGTCCCCAATTCTTTCTACATGAATCAATACGATAATCTCGCCAACCGCCTTGCCCACTACGAAAGCACCGGCCCGGAAATATGGGACCAGACAGACGGCAAAATTACCCATCTTGTGTGTACCGCCGGCACCGGCGGCACCATCACCGGCACCGCCATGTACCTCAAAGAAAAAAATCCTAAGATACAGGTATGGGCTATCGATGTGTACGGCTCGCTGCTCACCAAATACTACCGCACCGGGCAAACGGATATGAACGAAGTACATCCCTATGTCTCCGAAGGGTTCGGCGAGGACTTTGTTCCCCAGAACTATGACATGAGCGTGATCGATTATTTTGAACAGGTCACCGACAAAGACGGCGCCCTGATGGCCCGTCGCATAGCCCGGGAAGAAGGCCTGTTTTGCGGCTACAGCGCCGGGAGCTGTCTACAGGGACTGATGCAGTTGAAGAGCCGTCTTAAAAAGGATGATGTAGTCGTATGCATTTTTCACGACCATGGCAGCCGGTACGTGGCCAAGATATACAACGACCAGTGGATGATGGAACGCGGTTTCCTCGACGTAAAAACGTTCAAAGACATTGTTAACGGCCGGAGCAACCGGCAGAAGCTGGTCACGATCGAACCCGGCCATACCGTGGCCCAGGCCGTGGAACTAATGAAAAAATACGAGATCGAGCAGATCCCCGTCATCAACGGCGCCGGCCCCATCGGCGCCATCAGCGAAAGCGGCCTCTTCCAGAAGGTGTTTTCTAACCCCGATATAAAAAACGCCCGCGTGGAAGCCGTTATGGAACCCCCTTTCCCCGTGGTGGAGTTCAATACACCGGTCGAAAAACTGGGTACCCTCATCAACAAGGAGAACGGCGCCGTCCTAAGCCGTGATGAGGCTGGTAATTACCACATTGTAACGAAATACGATGTGATAAATGCGCTCGGAAAGTAGCAATTTTAGTAAAACCACGCTGGTACAATTACCGATCACTTTTCGCTGATCTACTACTTAACGGTGAAATACCGAAGTGTTAAAATGAGGCAAAAACGCTCTTGCATACCCATCCCCCGGACTATACTTTTGTCTCAGAAGTTGATTGATATCCAATATATCTGAAAAGCCAAGGGTTAAAAAAATAGTTACCAATATCCAATTCCTAAGAAAGACCCGTAAAAATCCAGTATCAGTCAACTTCTTCTTTTTCCAATATCCGCCGATTGCTAACCATACCAGGAAAGACCCCAATCCAATTAACCTGTTTGAAAAACAGTACCGTTTTGTAAAAATATGCTGAAATCCAATGTCCGTTGAAGGAACCTTTTCCTAAGAATTGACCAGGCTTTATCCAATTGAAAACCGCGTCCATTATCGCTGAAAAACCAATCTCTTAATTCCAGTACCCTCCTGCTAGATTCACATTTAGCAGGAGGTATTAGCGGTTTAGCCCATCCGCCGTAAATTGCGCCAAACAACAGCGCAATGCCCTTACACACCGACCAACTCCATCGCAGCATCCGGCTCGACAACCCTCCCCAACGCATTGTTTCGCTTGTGCCCTCCCAAACGGAATTGCTTTATGACCTGGGCCTGGACGACCGCGTGGCAGGTATCACCAAATTCTGCGTTCACCCCAACCAATGGTTTACTTCCAAAACAAGGGTCGGCGGCACCAAAACGGTTAAAATGGAGATTATCGACCGCCTGCAACCCGACCTTATTATCGCCAATAAAGAAGAAAACGTACAGGAACAGGTGGAAGAACTCGCCCTCCGCTACCCCGTATGGACCAGCGATATCAATAACCTCGAAGACGCTTTCCGGATGATGGCCGGTATAGGCCAACTCACCGGCCGCCCGACCGAAGCAGCAGCTATCATCCATACGGCCAAAAGCCGCTTTCTTCAATTGCCCGTCCCCCGCATTCGCCGCAGGGCAGCTTATCTTATCTGGCAAAATCCCTGGATGACCATCGGGGGAGACACATTTATCAACGACATGCTCCAACGCTGTGGCTGGGACAACGTTTTCGCCGATCGCCGGCGCTACCCCGTCGTCACACCCGAAGAACTGGCTGCCGCCGGATGCCAATTGGTATTGCTCTCGTCCGAACCCTACCCCTTCAAAGAAAAACATGTGCATGAATGGGAGCAGCGGCTTCCCGGCGCCAAAGTAGTACTGGCCGATGGAGAAATGTTCAGTTGGTACGGCAGCAGGCTGCTGCACGCCCCGGAATATTTCATGCAATTACAGAAGCAACAATAAAATCGATAGCTGCTACCAGCCCCCCCTCCCGGGCTTTCACACAAAACCTCCTTTTATACTTTTTCACCTTTGCAGGTTTCCTGAATATTTTTTTGATCCAAAGCAACCCCTTCACAACAGTACGACGTATATCAAACGACAGGTTTTCCTGACGAAAACAACTTTTACCTACATATCATGAAATTACATGTTATGAGTAACCCCTGAACGCTATTCCGGGAAATGACCTATGCCGTAGGCCTATAAAAACAATCAATTACGGCTCACTAACAATCCAAAAAAATAAACACTAAAGGAATGAAAAAGCTAACCGGGATCGCCGCAGGCACTGCTATGTTTATACTTGCTATAAGCATTACGCGCTGCTCCAACAAAAAAGACAACACCGTAACACCTCCAGCACCACTGGTACAACTTCAGACAAGCGCAACACTTGGCAAGTACCTGTCTGACCAGACAGGACATGCGCTTTATTTTTTCTCCAATGATGCAAACGGCCAGGTCAGTTGCACAGGAGGCTGCGCCGGGGTATGGCCTCCCTTCAATTTATCCGGCCTTACAGCCACCCAAATCGCTTCAGGTCTCAACATCGCCGATTTTGGCAGCAAAGGCTCACAGATCACTTACAAAGGCTGGCCCCTGTATACCTACAGCCCCACTGCAGGTACGCCCGAACCCGCCGGCGGTACAACAGGCGATAACGTAGGTGGTATATGGTTTGTAGCCAAACCCGATTATACCATTATGCTTGCCAACACACAACTGGTAGGGAAAGACGGTAATTCTTATAAATCCGATTATACCGTCGGCACAGCCAGTACCATTTATTTCACCGACGCAAAAGGCCTTACGTTGTATGTCTTTAAAAAGGACAGCGCTAACCTGAACAAATTTACCAAGTCGGATTTTTCCAACAATGCTACCTTTCCTATTTACGATACTACTTTAATAGTGGTTCCGTCCGCTCTGGATAAAACCCAGTTCAGCAGCAGCACCAATGTATTTGGTAAGCCCCAGTTGAGCTATAAAGGATGGCCCTTATATTATTATGGAGGTGATTCAAGCAGGCGTGCATTTACAACGGGCATCACCATCGGTGGCATCGGCACCGTATGGCCTGTGGCAGTAGCAGGTTTGACAGCAGCTCCGCACCAGTAATACGATACTACAAAATAATAAGAGGGTAAGGCATAAAAACCGGGCGTCCCGCCTATTGCGGGACGCCCGGTTTTTATGCCTTACCCTTCTTTATGTACGTTTTGATGGCTTTTGTTTGATGGCGCCCTAATCCCCCCTGTCCTCTTCCAGGTCATCGTGGTTATCGCCACCCAGGCTATAATAATTATTTTCTTCGTCCTCTTCCCCCACCTCTTCATCGGCATCGTCCAGTTCGGCGCCGGGTATATCGAGATCATCTTCTTCCACCGCTTTTTTCCGTTTTTTCTTAACCGGGACATCTTCCCCCGGGTCGATCTCCGGGTCTTTTTTCTCCTTACTGTAAATATCTTCTTTCTCCGGGTAATGCGGGTAACCCGGCAAATCGGGGCTTTCTTTCGAAACACCCTTCGTATCACTGGTTTTCTTTGCCATAATATTTTTTTTTAATCGGTCACTGGTAATTTACACCAAAACAAACGATTTATCAAAACCGCCCATTCCCTCATTCTCACATTTCCACATTCCCCCTATTACTCACCGCCACCGGTTGCACGCTCGCCCTAAACCTGTTTAGGGCCGGTAAAGCCAAAAGTAGTGTGGTCAGTCCCACCATCAATATGCCGTTCACCCGCATTACATAATTGATGCCGATGCTGTCGGCCGCTTTTCCCACGACAAACGAAGCCAGCGGCTGCAAACCGAAAATGATCATCATAAAGGCGCTCAGGATGCGGGCACGCATATTGGGCGGCGTGAGTTCCTGCGCCAGGCCGATAGAAAGTGTGAGCACCTGCACGGCCCCCATACTCGCCATAAACTGGCAAAGCATTGCCAGCGGCATGCTCCTGCAAAACGAAAAGGCGATATACCAGCTACCCGCCCAGACCACCGCGCCGCCCACGGCAAAACAGGGTTTCTTAATCCGCTGTACAAACGGCAGTACAAACAAGGTTCCCGTCAACGCACCAGCACCCGCAGAACCGATCAGCGTTCCAAGCGTACTCGCATTGCCCTTCAATACCAGCGAGGAAAAAGCCGGTAGCAACTGAACAATGGACAACCCGAAAAAAGCCTGTATCATTCCAAAAAGAAGAACGAGCCGCAGCAGCTTCTGCCCGTGAATAAAACTCAATCCTTCCCTGAACTGCTCCAAGCCACTTCCTGTTGCTTCTTTTATTTCCCGCCTGGAACGTATCAGCACGATACAAACAACAGACACGACGATGCTGATCCCGTTCAGCCAGAAAGACGGCGCCAGGCCGATAGAAGCTATCAGCCAGCCCGCAACCGCAGGGCCTACCAGCCGGGTAAGCTGGTTCAACGTATTGTTGAGCGCAATGGCTTTTTGTATTTTACCCGGCCCCGCCAAATCACCGATAAACGCCTGCTCGGCGGTAGTATTAAAGGCCGTAGCCGTCCCAAGCAAAAAAGCCAGCACATACACATGCCACAACTGCAGCCAATGCGTTTGAATAAGAAACGCCAGTATAAAAGCAAACAACATGGCGAGCAGTTGGGTGTACAGCAATATCTTCTTCCGGTCATACTTATCCGCGAAAGCACCCACCCAGGGACCGAAAATAAAAAAAGGCACCTGCGATAAAAAAGCTACAATGCCCAGCGCTGTGGCCCTGTGCGTCAGTTGCCATACCACCCAGGCCTGCGCCGTTTGCTGCATCCAGTCTCCCAGCAGGCTTATCAACTGCCCAATCATATAAATACGGATGCTCCTTATCCGCAGGGTGGAAAAATTATCTCCCAGGATCAGCAGCTTACGGAGAAATATATTTCCATCCTTTTTTTGCATGCTATTTTTACTTTTTAATTAAGCAAGTTGTTGTAATTTAAAATAATTAATTTCATTTCTTATACCCCATCTATGAAATATAATAAGATGCTGTTCCCGGTGCTCCTGGCCGCCTTTCTTTTTCCCTTGTTCGCCGGCAATGCCATCGCACAAAACAATGCCCCCCGCTTTCATGTCATCGCCTTTTATACCGCCAAAAGCGACCTTGCGCACATAAGTTTTGTGCACGAAGCCAACCGGCAGTTTCCCATCATGGCGGCTAAATATCATTTTACCTATGATTCCACCAACAACTGGGACAACCTGAACAAGGAATTTCTTTCCCATTACCAGGTCGTGCTTTTCCTGGATACCCGGCCCGATTCCGCCACGCAGCGAACAGCCTTCAGGGAATACATGGAACAGGGCGGCGCCTGGATGGGATTTCACTTCTCCGCATTTGCGCTTACACCTTCAACCTACCCGCAAAACTGGGATTGGTACCACAATGAGTTTTTAGGCTCGGGCCAGTATAAAAGCAATACCTGGCGCCCCACTTCCGCCGTTCTCCGGGTGGAACAGCCCAACCACCCCGTCACAAAGAATCTGCCCGCCACCTTTAAATCCGAGCCCAACGAATGGTATTGCTGGGAAAACGATCTCCGGAAAAACCCTTCTATAAAAATACTCTTATCGATAGATTCCAGCAGCTTTCCCCTCGGCACGGGCCCAAAGCAATCCGAAATATGGCATAGCGGTTATTATCCCATCGTATGGACCAACACAAAATATAAAATGATCTATGTGAATATGGGGCATAACGACATGGACTACGAGCACAAAACCAACAAACAACTCTCCTCCACCTTTGCCGGTGAGATCCAGGACAGGTTCTTTGTCGATGCCCTGCTATGGCTCGGCAGCGG
>DASYCT010000036.1:0-5679 GCA_036500065.1 Chitinophagaceae bacterium
GCAGGCGCTGTACCGCATAATCGCAGTTGACGCCACGAATGGCCTCAATCTCGCTTTTGGTGATCGGTTGTTTGTAGGCGATGATGGCCAGGGTTTCCATGGCCGCTGCCGACAGGCGTTTCAGGAACTTGTCGCCGTTGAGCTGGGCGATGGTTTTATGAAAATCACGCTTGGTAAGGAATTGCCAGCCGCCGCCGCTTTCTCTTACTTCAAAAGGATAAAACTCGCTCCGGTATTTTTCCAGCACCCCTTCCATAGCCGATTCCACCTGGTCCAGCATAATCTTATCCTCCATAAAGCCAAAGGCATTATTGATAATATCCGTAATCTCCAACGTTGTCAAAGGCTTATCACTGGCGAAAATCACCGCTTCGATATGTGGTATGATGTTTCCTATTTCCATAGCGTATTTCCCGCCTGGCGCGGGATTTTGTTTGCAGCAAATCTAATCGGAAAGCACTTGCAATTATCCACAAGTTACTAGCTGTGGTGCAAATGTTAGCAGCATGTGTATAAGATGCACGTTTACCCTTGCAGCGCCGCCGCGCCACTGACGATTTCGGTCAGCTCTGTAGTAATGGCAGCCTGCCTTGCCCTGTTGTACGAAATTTTGAGGTTTTTTAACAGCTCATTGGCATTTTCGCTGGCCTTATCCATGGCTGTCATACGGGCGCCATGCTCTGAAGCATTGGCATCCAGTACGGCCTTGTATAATTGGGTATTCAGAATCTTGGGCATCAGCTCGGCAATCAGTTCTTCCCGGGCCGGCTCGAAGATGAAATCGCTTTTTTTAGCACCCGCCGGTGCTACTACTTTGGGAATCGGCAGGAAACGCTCCACGCTGAAACGCTGTGTAGCCGCATTCTTAAACTCGCTGTACACGATTTCCACCACGTCAAATTCCTTGTTGTTAAATGCTTTCATGGCAGCCTGCGCACAAGCCTGCACATTTTCAAATGTGAGGTTCAGGAATATATCCTTGTAAGCCACTTCTGTTTTATACGTCTTGACAAAATGTTCGTAGCCCTTCTTTCCAATGGCCCAGATAAACACATTGCCTTTGGACTGCTGGGTGGGGTATTTTTCGCTGATAGCCTGTTTGGTCAGCTTGATAACATTGGAATTATAGGCCCCCGCCAGGCCGCGGTCGCTGGTAATGACAATAAAAAGGACTTTTTCCACCGGGCGCTCTGCCGAAAGGGCGCTTCCTGCCCCCCCGTCCGAACCGCTCACGATATTCATCAGCATTTCCTGCAGTTTACGGGCATAGGGGCGCATCTGGGTAATGGCGTCCTGCGCACGGCGCAATTTGGCCGCACTCACCATCTTCATGGCCTTGGTAATCTGCTGTGTACTCTGTACTGACTTGATCCGGTTACGAACCTCTTTTAATGCACCACTCATGGATTATAAAGGATTTGAGGCCGCAAAGGTAACGGAATGATGCCAAAAATCCCCTCCCCCGGCCGAAATTTGTCGCCCGGATTTCCACATTTCCACTATTTACGCAGCGCCCGGCTCCGGCCGAATGCTTACCTTTGTTCCCCTGTCAATTTGGCTCCCCTGCAAAGTGTAGCACCAAACTTGACTGGCTTACAGGACTTTCCATGAAGAAAACAATCAATTCCCATATAACAAGTAGATTATGATAGGTTTTATAGCAAAATTATTTGGCACCAATAAGTCGGAAAAAGACATCAGGCTGATTCAGCCGGTGGTCGCCAAAGTCAACGAATATTTCGCCGCTTATCAATCCATTACCAACGATGCGCTGCGGGGCAAAACAATCGAGTTCAAAGACCGCATCCGTAAGCACCTCCATACCATCGACACCGCCATCGCTACGTTAAAAGAAGATGCGGAAAAACTGGGGGCCGCCGATATGCTGGGACGTGATAGTGCTTACCAGCAGATTGATAAGCTGATCAAGGATCGTGACGACCAAATCGAGGTAATACTAAAAGAGATACAGCCCGAAGCATTTGCCGTGGTAAAGGAAACCGCCCGCCGCTTCAAAGAGAATACCGAGATAGTCGCTACCGCTACCGAACTCGACCGGCAGTTCAGTGTAAAGAAAGGATATATAACCATTGACGGTGATACATCTACGTTTCAGAATACCTGGCCGGCCGGCGGTACGCCGGTGACCTGGAATATGGTGCACTATGATGTACAGCTCATCGGCGGTACCGTGTTGCACTCCGGCAAAATTTCCGAAATGGCTACCGGTGAAGGTAAAACCCTTGTATCCACGCTGCCAGCCTATCTCAATGCCCTTGCCGGCGAAGGCGTGCATATTGTGACTGTCAACGATTACCTGGCCCGCCGCGACAGCGAGTGGAACGGTACCATCTTTGAATGGCTCGGCCTCACGGTGGACTGTATCGACCGCCACCAACCCAACAGCGAAGAACGCCGCCGGGCTTACCAGGCCGATATTACCTACGGCACCAACAATGAATTCGGCTTTGACTACCTGCGCGATAACATGGTCCACAATCCCGATGAAATGGTACAACGCAAACACCATTTTGCGATGGTGGATGAAGTGGATAGCGTATTGATCGATGATGCACGTACCCCCCTTATCATCTCAGGGCCCGTGCCCCGCGGCGACGACCAGCAATTCCATGTTTTAAAACCCCGCGTACTCCAGTTGTTTGACGCACAGCGCCAGGTAACCAACCGGTTTTTGATCGAAGCAAAAAAGAAATTTGCCGAAGGCAATGACGACCCCAAAGACGGCGGTCTTGCCCTGATGCGCGCCTGGCGCGGTCTGCCCAAGAACAGCGCCCTGATCAAGTTCCTGAGCGAACCCGGTATCAAGGTAAAGCTGCAAAAAACAGAAAATTATTACCTGTCCGACCAGCAAAAGGAAATGCCTAAGGTCGACGCGGAACTATATTTCAATATTGATGAAAAGAACAACCAGGTAGACCTGACCGATAAGGGCCTGGCCATGATCACCAAAAGCGGCGAAGACCCCGAATTCTTTGTGCTGCCGGACATCGCCGTACGATTGGGCGACCTGGAAAAGCAAACCGGTCTCGACGCAGACGAAATGCTGCACCGCAAAGAAGCTATCCTGAACGAATACGCTATCAAAGCCGACCGCATTCATACCGTACAGCAATTGCTGAAAGCCTATACCCTGTTTGATAAAGACGTTGAATACGTAGTAATGGAGGGGCAGGTAAAGATCGTCGATGAACAAACCGGTCGTATTCTCGATGGACGCCGCTATTCCGATGGTCTGCACCAGGCCATTGAAGCAAAAGAAAATGTGAAGATTGAAGCGGCCACCCAAACCTACGCCACCATCACCCTGCAGAACTACTTCCGTATGTACCACAAACTGGCGGGTATGACGGGTACTGCCGAAACGGAAGCCGCCGAGTTATGGGATATTTATAAACTGGATGTGGTCACCATCCCGACCAATGTACAGGCCATCCGCAAAGACAACCAGGACCTGGTATTCAAAACCAAGCGCGAGAAATACGGCGCCGTCATCGATGAAATTGAAGCGTTGCGCAATGCAGGCCGTCCCGTGCTGGTGGGTACCACCTCGGTGGAAGTAAGCGAATTGCTCAGCAAGATGCTGAACGGAAAAAAGATTCCTCATAATGTACTCAACGCCAAACAACACGCCCGTGAAGCGCAGGTAGTAGCAGAAGCCGGCCTGGCAGGCGCTATCACCATCGCCACCAACATGGCGGGTCGTGGTACGGATATTAAGCTCGGGCCGGGTGTGAAAGAAGCCGGCGGGCTGGCCATCATCGGTACCGAACGCCATGAAAGCCGGCGGGTAGACCGCCAGTTGCGCGGCCGTGCCGGTCGCCAGGGCGACCCCGGTACTTCACAGTTCTACGTGTCGCTCGAAGATGAGCTGATGCGTCTTTTTGGCAGTGACCGCATCGCGGGCCTGATGGACCGTTTTGGCTATAAAGAAGGGGAAGTGATCCAGCACAGCATGATCACCAAATCCATCGAACGCGCACAAAAGAAAGTAGAGGAAAACAATTTCGGCATACGCAAGCGCCTGCTGGAATACGACGACGTAATGAACATGCAGCGCAAGGCCGTTTATGAGAAACGCAACCACGCCCTGTTTGGAGAACGTCTCGCCCTTGACCTCGACAATGCCATCTATACCGTAGCGGAAGGATTGGTGAACTCATTCCGTGAGCAGGAGGACTTCGAAGGGTTCAAACTGGCCGTGATCGTCAACTTCGGCATGGATACCGCTGTTACCAAAGAGGAACTGGAAAGAGGCAACGAGTTGGAAGTGGTGGAGAAATTATACAGCGAAGCTACCGCCAATTATGCCCATAAGATGACCGACCTGGCGGCCAAAGCCGTGCCCGGGTTTAAAAACATCCGCGCCAGCCAGGGCAACCACATTGAAAACGTGGTCGTGCCGTTTACCGATGGCCGCAAAGGCATACAGGTATTGGCCAATCTGCAAAAAACACTTTCTACCGAAGGAAGGGAACTGGTCAATTCGCTGGAAAAGACCATCACCCTCGCCGTTATCGATGATACCTGGAAAGAGCACCTGCGCAGCATGGATGACCTTAAGCAAAGCGTGCAAACCGCTTACCTCGAACAGAAAGACCCGCTGATAATCTACAAAGTGGAAGCCTTTGAAATCTTCCGCCAGATGGGCTCCGAGGTCAACAAGGATATTGTCAGCTTCCTCAGCCACTGCGGTATTCCCGAACAAACCGCCGGCCCTGTACGCGAAGCCCGTGTTCAGAAAACGGACATGAGCCGCCTCTCGGCCAATAAAGAAGCCATCGAGACCGCCGGCGAGGATTATGCCGCCAATGAAAAAGATTATTTCGATCCCTCCTCCGGCACCGCCGTCAAACAGGAGCCTATAAAAGTAGGTCCCAAAGTCGGCCGCAACGACCCCTGCCCCTGCGGCAGCGGCAAGAAGTACAAGAACTGCCACGGGAAGGACGCAGCATAAAAAAAAGCATTGTACATACAATAACAGGAAGGCCCTACAGTTATCTGTAGGGCCTTTTTAGTATTAAACCCTGTTATCTATGGCAAGAATATCCTGTTTATTATTTTTTTGCCTGCTCGCCGCCACAGCAGGTGCGCAAAAATTCGTCGTGACCAATCCTGCGCAAAACATTTTGTATGAAGGGATACCCAACTCACTGGAAGTCAAGGTTATTGGGTCTCCCTGTCAATCGATCTCTTTATCAACTTCTAACGGGAGAATAGAAGGAGTACCCTGCCATTATACATGTGTTCCCACCAAAGCGGGCATTGCAAAAATCACCGTATGGCAAAAGTCTCATGGTAAAAAAAAGAAGTTTGGAGAAAGCTCTTTCAGAGTACGACCTATTCCCGATCCCAATATGTCCATTGGCTGGTGTCCCGGTGGGGCTATCACTAAAAAATATATAATCGCGCAGGGCGGCCTGATAGCATATCCTGATGGGGAAAGCGGTATTGACGCCAATTTCAGTGTTGACAGCTTTCATGTTATTATACTAAGAAGCGATTCGGTCGTTTTTAACCACCAAAGCAGGGGACACCGATATGACACGGAAAGCCTCCTTGCGTTTAAGGACCTGCAAGCGGGTGACATGCTGCTTTTTACACATATCATCTGCAGGGGGCCCGAAGGTGGCCGTCGCCGGCCGAATTCTCTTGAATTTA
>DASYCT010000037.1:0-6405 GCA_036500065.1 Chitinophagaceae bacterium
ACAAGGAACTGGACAATATTATCGGTTGTTAAATGGAATGGCAGCCCCCTTTTGCACTAAAGCGATATCCTCCCCTTTTATTGTTACCTTTGCCGGCTGAATATGAAGACAAGAACCATCAAAAAAGACAGGGTAAACATCATTACGCTCGGCTGCAGTAAGAACATGGTAGACAGTGAAGTGCTGAGCGGCCAGTTAAAAGCTAATGATATCGATGCGGTGCATGAAAATGCAAAGCTGGATCATAATATTGTCGTGGTAAATACCTGCGGGTTTATCGATAAGGCCAAGGAAGAAAGCGTTAACACCATTCTCGACCAGTTGGAACTGAAACGCCGGGGCAAGCTCGACAAGGTCTATGTGACCGGTTGCCTTAGCCAGCGCTACCGCGACGATCTCGAAAAAGAAATCCCCGAAGTCGATGCCTGGTTTGGAACGATGGAACTGCCGCTGATGCTCAAACAGTTTAATGCCGATTATAAAGCCGAACTGATTGGCGAGCGCATGCTGGCCACTCCCCGCCATTATGCCTACCTGAAAATTTCCGAAGGCTGCAACCGCACCTGCGCTTTCTGCGCCATTCCCCTCATGCGCGGCCAACATGTCAGCCGGACGATGGACGATTTGGTAAAGGAAGCCGAAGGCCTGGTGAAAAAAGGCGTGAAAGAAATCATGCTCATTGCCCAGGAACTGACCTATTACGGCCTGGATATTTATAAAAAAAGAATGCTGCCCGACCTGATGCACCGCCTCGCGGATGTAAAAGGGCTGGAATGGATACGCCTCCATTACGCTTACCCGAGCAAGTTCCCCCTCGAAATACTCGACGTGATGCGCCAGCGAGACAATATCTGCAATTACCTCGATATGCCCCTGCAACATGCCAGCGACCCCATGCTCAAAGCCATGCACCGCAATATCACCAAAGCAGAGATGGAAGACCTGCTGCAGGCCATACGCGAAAAGGTACCGGGCATCTGCCTGCGCACTACCCTTATCGCCGGCTTTCCCGGTGAAACCCCCGGCGATGTGGAAGACCTGAAGCAGTTTCTCGTACAGCAACGTTTCGACCGCGTCGGCATCTTCCCCTATTCACACGAAGAAGGCACTTCCGCCCATGAACTGCCCGACAGCATACCCTCCGCCGAAAAAGAACGCCGCGCACAGGAGATCATGGAAGTACAGCAGGAAATCTCCTACGAAAAGAACCAGGAAAAGATCGGCAACACCTATAAAGTGATCATCGATAAAAAAGAAGCCGGCCGCTATCTCGGCCGCACCGAGTTCGACAGTGTGGAAGTGGACAACGAAGTCGTCATCCACAGTGACAAAAAACTGCCCGTCGGCGAATTTGTACAGGTAAAGATCACAAAAGCCTACGATTACGATATAGAAGGCGAAGTTGTTTAAGCCGCTCACACTCCCTGCAAAAATCCGCCCACTGTTTCCGCCTGCCCCGGTGCTTCAAAACCGCACAGCATTTGTGTCAAAACCGGACGATCCGCGCAATAGTAATAATTTTATTGGCTGACAATCAGCATGCTATAAAACTGGTCTTTTATTAGAAGAGGAGAGGGGTATCTCCTTTAAACGCACCTGCTATGATAAAAAGCTATTTTTTGATTGCCTGGCGGCACCTGACGAGAAACAAGCTCTATGCTGGTATCAATATTATCGGTCTTGCGCTGGGCATCAGCGCCTGCCTCGTCATTTACCTCATTACCCATTTTGAGTTGACCTACGATACCTTCCGCCCCGGCAAACAACGTATTTATCGCGTGGTAGGCGAAACGCAGAATACAAAAGGCAATAAACGATTGCTCGGTTTTCTGCCGATTCCCGTGGCCTCGCATCTTCGCCCCCAGCTTACAGGCGTGGAGGCTGTCGCCGGCTTTTATAACTATTACGCCAAGGTGACCGTGCCCGGTAAAGACCCCCATGAGTTTGAAATGCCCAAACATGAAATCCCCTCGCCGGTGATCGTCGCCGAACCTTCCTGGTTTACTGTTTTCCCCTCCGAATGGCTGGCGGGAAACGCCTCTACGGCCCTCGGCGAACCGTTTAAAGTGGTGCTGACGGAAAAATCGGCGCAACGTTATTTCGGGGCCCTGTCGCCCGATAAAATGATGGGGCGCACCCTCGTCTACAACGACTCCCTCCGGCTAACGGTATCGGGTATCATAAAAGATGTGTCGGGAAACAGCGATTTTGCCTTCACCGATTTCATTTCTTTCGCCAGTGCAAACAGTGGTTTTCTGAAAAAAGACGTGGATACTGACGATTGGGGTTTATGGAATTATTATTCGCAGACTTTTGTAAAACTGGCGGAGGGTGTTTCACCCGGAAGAGTCGACGCACAATTCCCGGCATTCGTGAAAACCTATCTTAGCTTTGACAAACGCAACCATGTCGCCCTTCACCTGCAACCGCTGGCAGACATTCATTTTAACGAAAAATATGAAGACTCCTATTCCCGTAAGGCCCACCTGCCCACCCTGTATGGGCTGATGGGCATTGCCGCTTTTATACTGCTGCTGGCGGCGATTAATTTTATCAACCTGTCCACCGCCCAATCCGTCCAACGCTCCAAGGAAATCGGCATCCGCAAGGTCCTCGGCAGCAATCGCAGCCGCCTGGTGTTCCAGTTGCTCGGGGAAACATTCCTGCTTACGCTGGCGGCTGTACTTATTTCGGCGCTGCTGGTAAAGCCGCTGCTGCTATTGTTCCATGACTTTATACCCGATGGCGTGCTGCTGCATCCCTTCCAGCTTTCCACCTGGCTTTTCCTGCTGTTCATAACGATCCTCACTTCCCTGCTGGCGGGTTTTTACCCGGCCAAAGTAGTATCGTCATGGCTGCCGGCGCTAAGTCTCAAAGGGAATGGAACACCCAAAGCACAACAAAAGAATTATCTCCGCAAAACGCTCACCGTATTCCAGTTTACGATCTCGCTGGTGTTTATCATCGGCACGCTGGTCATCGGCCGGCAAATACATTATATGCTGAATGCCGATATGGGTTTTAATAAAGACGCTATCGTCGTGTTACAACCGCCGGATAGGGAAAAAACGCCTGACAACAGAAAGCTGCTTACACAGATGATCAGCCAACTGCCCGGTGTAACCGCCGTCAGCCTTCATGGCGGAACGCCCGCCGCACAGCGTCACGGCGGCACCATCATCCAGGTGCTCGGTACGGGCTCACCGGAAGTAGATGCTTCCTTTGAAGCCGTTGACGAAAATTACCTGCCCCTCTATGGATTGAAATTATTGGCAGGCCGCAACCTACTCCCTTCCGATACGATACGGGAATATATTGTCAATGCCAGTTGTGCTGCCGCAATGGGTTTCCACACACCGGCAGAAGCAATCGGGCACCTGGCAAAATCAGGCATGGGCCGCAAAATCGGCCCGATTGTGGGCGTAGTAAACGATTTTCATTCCCGCTCGCTCCGCGACCCCGTCACTCCCTTTTTCCTCACCACGCGGATAGATAACACACGCAGTATTGGTGTTAAGCTGGCCACGGACGGCCAAAAGCTGGTCAATGTCAAAGTCCTGCTGGCCAGTCTCGAAAACACCTGGAAAAAAGTATATCCCGATAAAAAATTCCAGTTCAGTTTCTTTGATGAAACCATTGCGGCGTTTTATGAGAAGGAGCAAAAGACAGCAAGACTGATCAACACGGCTATGGCGATTGCCATCTTCGTGTCCTGTATGGGATTGTTTGGTATGGCCACCTTCAGCGCCCACCAGCGCACCCGCGAAATAGGTATCCGCAAAGTGTTGGGCGCAAGCGTTTATGGTATCGTGTCGATGTTGTCGCTGGATTTTCTGAAACCCGTGTTCATCGCCTTTGTTATTGCCGCTCCCATCGGCTGGTACTTCATGCAGCGATGGCTCAATGGGTTCAGTGAACGCGTAAGCCTCTCCTGGTGGCTGTTCCTGTTGGCGGGAGCCGGCGCCGTGCTGATTGCATTGATCACGGTGAGCACCCGGGCCATCAAAGCCGCTGTCGCCAACCCGGTCGAAAGCCTGCGAACGGAATAGGATCAATTCTTTTTCGGCGCCAGCGTATCCGGTATATTCTTTTTTGCACGGTCAATGGAATCCTGTACCCGCTTTTTCTCTTTCTTGCGGAAATAACCCCGGAACAGGATGCTGTGTTTGGCCGCATCCATATTATCCTTTACGCTGCTGGCGGTTTTATTGATGGTCGTTACCGTTTTTTGTGTGGAAGATACCGTGCTTTCCAGTTCTTTCGCCAGTTTATCGCTGCTCACCAGCCTGCCCAGCGAACCCTGCCCGGTATTTATTTTATTGACGATATCGGCCAGTCCACCCGTCAGGCTGGCGGCGTTATTCGTTATCTCGTTGAACTTGGCGATCATCTTGTCCATATCTGCCGGGTCGGCGGCTTTCAACTGGCCGCCGTTTTTCACCAGTGGGGCGCCATTACTACCCGGCCCCAGTAGCACCAGTTTATCGCCCATTAACCCATCGCTGCCGATACTGGCCATAACGTCCGTTTTAATATAAGGCTGTATGCTTTTCTGTAACACCAGGTCTACGCGCACCGTCGTATCGTTCACGATGGCGATATTATTCACGGTGCCGACATTGATACCGGCAAAACGTACAAAATTGCCCATCTTTAAACCGGCGATGTTTTTAAAATTGGCATACACCGTAAAGGTTTCACCAAACAGGTTCTTTTTCTTGCCGATGAAAAAGATCAACACGCCCAGCAGGGCAAAAGCCACCACGACAAAAATGCCGGTCTTCACTTTATTGGAGGCAGAATTACTCATATCGGTTCATTTAAAAAATGATCGGACAAAATCGTCTTTCGAATTTTCCAGTTCTTCAAAACTTCCTTCCGCGACAAACTCCCCGTGACTCATGATCAATACCCGGTCGGATACTATTTTAGCGCAGGGAATATCATGCGTTATGATGACGGAAGAGGTCTCGTATTTTTTCTGCACCTCGAGAATCAACTCGCTGATTTCCTTCGATGTCACCGTGTCAAGCCCCGTCGTCGGCTCGTCATACAACATGATCTCCGGCCGCACGATAAGCGTTCTCGCCAGCCCAAGCCGCTTGCGCATGCCCCCGCTCAAATCGGAAGGCATCTTGTCAATCACTTCCGACAACCCAACGGCTTCCAGCACTTCCACCGAACGCTGCTCAATCTCCTGCCGATCCTTTATCTTGCATACCCGCTTGAGCGGGAAAGCCAGGTTCTCCCTTACCGTCATGGAATCATACAGCGCCCCGCTCTGGAATAGGAAACCGATACGGCTCCGCAGCGCTTTCAGCGCATCCTCGTCCATGTCTTTCACTTCTTCCCCAAAGACTTTCACGTCGCCCTGGTCCTGCGTGATCAGTCTCACAATACATTTAATGGCGACCGATTTCCCTTCGCCCGACTTACCCAGTATCACCACGTTCTCCCCCTTGCCTACACGCAGGTTAATATTTTTCAATACCTCGTGACCGTCAAAGCTCTTCGATAATCCCGCTATTTCTATGATTGTTTCCATGCTGTCGGTTCCGATGATTTAATTGTACCCAAGCGTATTCGTTATCTGCACCACGATGGCGTCTATCAGGATGATCCAGATGGAGGCCGTTACGACGGCCGAATTGGCCGCCAACCCTACGCTTTCCGTGCCCCGGTTGGAATGATACCCCTTATAGCAACCCACAAAACCGATGGTAAACCCAAAGAAGATCGTTTTTATAAAAGCCGGTATCAAATCGCCGAAATCAAGCGGTGACATTGATTTGCTGAAATAAAGCTGCGCACTCATATCGCCCGTCACATTGATACCCACAAAGCCGCCTATCATGCCGATGCCATCGGCCATGATCGTGAGCAGGGGTATCATCAGCGTACATACCAGTATGCGGGTCACCACCAGGAACTGCATGGGGCTTGCCCCCGACACTTCCATGGCATCGATTTGTTCGGTCACGTTCATGCTGCCCAGTTCCGCACCGATACCCGAAGCTATTTTGCCCGCACATATCAGCGCAATGATCACAGGACCTATCTCCCGTATCATGGATACAGACACCATGCCCGGCGCAAAACTCTGCGCACCAAATTGTTTTAACGTGGGAAGCGATTGCAGCGTGAGTACAAAACCAAGAATAAACCCCGTCAGTAAAACGATGCCGATGGATTTATAGCCAATCATAAACCCCTGGCGGAACAATTCATTCCATTCGAACCCTTTTTTGAATGTATTGCGGAAAAAAGAACCGAAAAAGCCGGCGGCATCGCCTATACTTTCCAACGAGCGGCTGAAAGGGAATTCCTGGGGCATAAATTCGTTTTAGTAATATCCGTTCTTCCTGTACAGTTAAAACATCATACCGTATTTTTGAGCTGCTTCTT
>DASYCT010000038.1:0-3599 GCA_036500065.1 Chitinophagaceae bacterium
CCATGCGTAAAAGATATAATTGCCGAGGGTGGGCCTGTCATAGAAAAACATCCAGCCGCCCCAGATGCCGATGGTAGAATTTATCATCATGTACAAAAAACCTGCGGCGATGGACCAGCCTACCCGCTGGAGAAACTCCCTTGCATCCGGTTCCATGCTACTGCTCATACGCTGTGTTTATTAGTCCATCTGCAATTTCCTGAATTCCGTCGAATCGCCGTTAAATACGTTGAAATCCACTTTTGTGCGCACCCCGTTTACTCTCCCGGCTTCGTTGTGCTGCCAGAACAGCCAGTTGCGGGCAATGCGGGGTTTATCCTTTTGCAGGTAATGGGCCACCCACAGGGGATAATCGTCAAATTCGCCGCTTAAATACTGCCGGTAGAAATCGACATTGGTATAGATGATGGGCTTAACGCCATAGTAATCTTCTACGGTTTCCAGGAAGGCTTTTACTTCCCTGCGAAGCCGGTCGCCGCTTACCCCGTTGGTCTGTTCTACATCGAGCACCGGCGGCAGGTCGCCGTGTCCCAGTTCTACCACATCGATAAAATTCTGCGCCTGCAGTTTCCCGCTTTTGGAAGCAAGGAAAAAATGATACGCCCCGCGGCACATGCCGGCGTCTTTGGACCTGTTCCAGTTGCGGTTGAAATGGTTGTCCACCCGGCCGATGCCTTCGGTGGCCTTGATAAAGACAAAGCCGATTTTGATTTGCTTCACCTGCATATCGTGGACCAAATCCCAGTTTATATCGTCCTGGTGATGCGATACGTCGATGCCGTGGATAATAAAATTTTCGGGGATGCCGATGCCAAACTCGGGATAGGTAACAAAATTGGAAGGCTCGTACGTGAGCCACCATAAGACCCCGCCCGCGAGAACGATGGCTGCCAAAACAAACAGGATAAATTTGAGCTTACGGTAATTTTTTTTCTTTCTGCGAACTGCCATCGGTTGGTTACATCTGCTGCAAATATAACGGCTGGAGGCCTAATGTGTTGCCGGTCCCGGGTTAATTAAAAGAGGTTTACCATCATCATCTGCGGGCAGAACAGTATTTTTGTTGTCCATTTAACCGAATAACATGAACGATTTAAAGCTGTCCGAGCTATCGGCTACCCTGATTGGCTCCGAAATAGTCAACCTGGGCGGGGAAATCAGGGAGAAAATCCGGCAGGGGGAGAAGATCTACAATTTTACGGTGGGCGATTTCGACCCCGCTGTCTTCCCGATTCCCAAAGAACTGGAAAATGAAATCATAGAGGCTTACCGCAAGCATTTCACCAATTACCCGGCCGCAGAAGGGAATCTCGACCTGCGCGACGCCATCAGCCAGTTTACCAGGGAGCGCCAAAATCTCGATTATCCGCCCGGTGAAATACTGGTAGCAAGCGGCGGTCGCCCCCTGATCTATTCTCTTTTCCGCGCCATCTGCGACAAGGACGACCGGGTCATTTATGCCGTTCCTTCCTGGAATAATAACCACTATGCTCATTTTGTAGGTGCAGAACACGTGGTAGTAGAGGCAAGCATTGAAAATCATTTTATGCCGACGGCGGCCGAGATTGAGCCGCATATCAAAGGGGCTACCCTGCTGGCGCTTTGTTCGCCCCAGAACCCCACCGGTACGACGTTTACCAAGGAAGACCTGCTGGACATCTGCCAGCTGGTGGTAAAAGAAAATGCCCGCCGCGGCAAGGGGGAGAAGAAACTGTACGTCATGTACGACCAGATGTACTGGCAGCTCACCTATGGCTCCATCCGTCACTATAACCCCGTTTCGCTCCTGCCCGGGATGCGGCCCTACACCATCTTTATCGACGCCATCAGCAAAGTGTTTGCCTCTACAGGTGTGCGTGTGGGTTGGGCTACGGGGCCGGCTGAAATAATCAACAAGATGAAAGCCATCTTAACCCATATCGGCGCCTGGGCGCCGATGGCGGAACAAAAAGCAGTGGCCCGTTTCCTGCCGCAGCAGGAAAACATCGATCGTTACCTCATCCATTTCAAACAGGAGATCGAAGAAAGGCTGCAGGGGATCTACAACGGGTTGCAGGAACTAAAAAAAGAAGGATACAAGGTGGATGCCGTCGCACCCCAGGCAGCCATCTATCTAACGGTGCAGTTTAATCTTACAGGTAAGAAAACGCCCGATGGTAAATTGCTCGAAAAACAAAGTGATGTAACGGCCTACCTGCTCAACGAGGCCAGGCTGGCGGTAGTGCCTTTTTATGCTTTCGGTGCACCCCGGAGTTCAAGCTGGTACCGCCTTAGCGTGGGCACCTGTCATAAGGAAGAAATAGGGAAGATGATCAATGAGTTGAGAGAGGCGTTTAGTAAATTATCCTGATACAAGCCATGAGCTCCGCGCCATGGGCCATGAGTAAGAAGCCGAATCGCTACCCGTGGCTCATAACGCATAGCTAAAAAGAAAAAGCCTCCGTCGTTGCGGAGGCTTTTTCTTTTATATAGAAATAATCTTAGTTCTTATTACAAATAAACTGGAAAGCTTTCAGTTCGGGCTGATGAACAATCTGGGTAATCTTCTTGCGGTTCATAACCACCTTGTGTTTGGTTATATCAAAGATTTCGTGCGCTACGCAAAAACTGTCGATTGTTTCCAGGCGAAACAACAAGGAATTGAGTTGTTCCAACTCCATTTCAATCTGATACTGGTTCATGAATTCATCTTTCACCAGGACAAGCAAGTCTCTGTTACTAGTCTTCATCTTTTATTAGATTTTAATAACCAACATAGCCTCTGTGAACTCCGCAACCGCAGGACTTGGATGATCCCCCGGAAACACGACGCTCACTATTGCAACCGGCCGTCGTTATCAATACAATTATAAACAAGAATAACCATTTATAACTAACCTTTTTCATACTTTGGTCTTCCTAAACTAAGTTATTTAATCAACAATTAAGCCGACTGTTTGAAGGCTCATTTAAATTTTAACTATAGCAATAACGCTCAACCCGTGGTACTTGTTGCCCCGCTTGATTGGGGGCTCGGTCATGCCACCAGGTGTATTCCTCTTATTCATCAATTTTTAAATGCTGATTGTGAGGTTATTATAGCCGCAGAAGGGCAACAACGCCAGCTACTTGCACAGGAATTTCCTTCATTATCCATCATGAATTTGCCCGGTTACCGGCTCAAATACGGCAAAAACAGGTGGCACACATTAATGAAAATTATACTTCAATCACCCAAAATATTGATAAGAATCAATCGTGAAAAAAACTGGCTAAAAAAGGTTTTTAATAATAAACACCTAGACATCGTTATTGCTGATAACCGCTACGGGCTGCATCACCCGTCTGTTACTTCCGTTTTTATCACGCACCAGTTGCTGATAAAATCATCGCTCGGTAAATGGGTCGACCAACTGCTTCAAAAGATAAATTACCGTTACATACGCCGCTTTGATTATTGCTGGGTGCCCGATTCGGCCAATGCTGATTGCAATCTCGCCGGTGAATTATCACATCCTTCATTGCTGCCAATGACGACAAGCCGGTACATGGGTGTTTTGTCGCGGATAAAAAAAGAACAACGTGTTGCTTCGGGCAAATTGCTTGTATTGCTTTCGGGA
>DASYCT010000039.1:0-2670 GCA_036500065.1 Chitinophagaceae bacterium
ATATGGGCGCGGTTTATAGAGGCGGCAGGGGGCTACAATGCCAATATCGTTGTCATTCCCACCGCGGGCGATGATTCCGATATCAACACCGGTAAATCGGCTGAAAGAGATATGCTGCAGCGGCTGGGCGTTCGAAATGTAACAGTACTGCATACCCGCGACCCGAAAGTGGCGAATACGGATACCTTCGTGGCGCCTATTCGCAAGGCCACCGGCATCTGGTTTGTCGGCGGCCGCCAGTGGAAACTGGCCGATGCCTATCTCAATACGCTTGCACATAAGGAATTCAGGGCATTGCTCAACAGGGGAGGGGTGATTGCCGGTACTTCGGCGGGCGCCACCATCCAGGGCTCGTTCTTATTGCGGGGCGATACCAGGGGCAATAATCTGTTGATAGGTGATCACCAGCAGGGGCTGGATTTTATTCACAATGTCGCCATCGACCAGCATGTGATGCGCCGTAACCGGCAATTCGACCTGCTGGACGTGGTAAAAAAGCATCCCGAACTGCTCGGCATTGGCATCGACGAAAGCACAGCCATCGTGGTACAGAAAGATAGTTTCCAGGTTATCGGCAACTCGTATGTCATTATTTATGACAGCAAACAGTTTGACGGAAAAACAAAGAACGTTACGGGCGATTCCGGCAACAACGGTCCCTTCTTCTTTTTGGGAAGAGGACAACGCTTTGATCTGAAAGAAAGAAAAATTATTCGCCCCCCGACCTCCTAAAGGGGGAGTGCCAACACACAAAACCCATGCGCAGCGCGGCAATCGCGCCAAAGGCGCTTTGGAGGGCACGAAGGCAGATTAAAAAGTGTGTACCAGTCCCAGGCCCAGCGCCCCGTTTTGGTATTGGGGCATCACCATCGTTGAAACCGCGTGGTTTTTAAAGATTTTTCGTTTGATAATAGGATAGATATAATAAGCCAGGTCGGTGGAGATAATCCCGACACCGGCCCCCGCCACCACATCACCGAGCCAATGCTTGTTGTTGTACATTCTTAAATAGCCTGTTGCACCGGCCATGAGATAGCCTGCCACCCCATACCAGGGGGAAACATCCTTGTATTCCTGTCGCAGGAATTCGGCGCCGGCAAAGGCATTGGCCGTATGGCCGGAAGGAAAGGAAAGCTGGTCCGAGCCGTCGGGCCGCCACTCGCCGCTGATCTTTTTGACGGAAAAAACTACCGAGCTCATGATGAGGGTGGAAATGCCATAGATCGCGGAGCGGTCGAGCAGATTATTTTTGCCGTGAATGCCCACGATGTTCAGCCCATATACCGTCGCTGCCGGGGCAAACTGTAAATAATTATCGAGGTGGATCTGTTTATGTGGGTTTTCAGTCCATATTTCTTCCTTCGCTTCTTCGTTCCAGTCCTGTAAAGCATCGGTTTTAATAGCCAACACTCCATAGACTACCAGGGCAGAGGGGAACAGGAACTTTTTATAAGGAAATGCCTGCTTCACAGGAGCGGCTTTCCAGTCGATGGCTGGCCGGGGGGTATCCGCATGAAGGTTTTTGCTATCGAGCGTTGTATCCGGGTTGTACTGCGCAAACAAAGGCTGCCCGATATGGCAGCCGACAAACAAAACAAAAAGAAAGATTGGTTTCTGCATCTACGGTTGCATTTGGCTGAATAACGAATAACTGCTCAAAAGGCTCGACATTATTTGTTAAACAAATTAAAATCCTACAGCACCCGGCCACCATGGGGACGGTGTGTCAGCAGGAACATCAGCAAACCAAACATACGGGCAGAAGTTGAAGACAATCTGTAGTGGCATTACAAAGGACAGGCGGCCGCGGGGTGCAGGCCCTCTTTGTCCTTGCGCAGGCTGGCTTTGCCATGTGCGAAACTGATAATCCAGATACTGTCATAATCATTGTCCGGCCATTGTAGCGATTCCTTTACACCCAGTTTCTCCACGATACCGGCCATTGCTTTGTGGTCCCAAACCAGCAGGACCGTTCCTGTTTTCCTTTTTAAATCGTTGGCGATGGCATCATACTCTTTTCCACCAAAGCGGCTGTCGATGGTAAGATTGTAACGAACGGCAAAAGGAGTGACGGTTTGAAACATCCGGGCATGAAGAGTAGTGACAGAATCCAGCAAGGCGGGTACATAAATATATGCAGGAATACCAAATTTTTTATACAATACTTTCGGAAGCATTAGCGACCTGTTCAATCCCTGGCAGGTAAGATTATCTCCTTTGACCGGTTTCTCTCCATGCCGTATAATGACAATTTCCAGTTTGTCGGAAACTGCCTGGGCATTCGTAACTGTTGCAATAGCGCCAAGACATACAGCAAGCAGGAGTAAACGAAGTGATATACTTTTCATACAAATGATATTTCAAGAATGAAGCGGCACAAAATAGGTTAAAAACCGCTTATTCCGCGGGGCGGGTCAATTCTGTTTAAATTCTGAATTAATTGTGAAGTCATCATTAACAAACGGTTATTAAATCATTACACTTCACCCGCGCCCTGCTTTGTTTATCCCGCTTTTAGAACCTTGCACCCGGATTCAAAAAAATCATGCAACTATGATAGTATTCACTGACTGCTTAAAAAAGTTATTTGTATTGGCCTTTTTCCTGGCTGTGGGCGCCGTCTCGTTTTCACAGTCCATCAAAGGAAAGGTAACGGATGCCAAAACCGGC
>DASYCT010000040.1:0-20190 GCA_036500065.1 Chitinophagaceae bacterium
CAAAGAATTTCCCGAACGCTTTGTACAGTGCGGTATCGCAGAAGCCAATATGATTGGCATCGCCGCGGGCCTGACCATCGGCGGCAAGATTCCTTTTACCACTACTTTCGCTAACTTTTCTACCGGCCGGGTGTATGACCAAATCCGTCAATCGGTCGCTTATTCCAATAAAAACGTAAAAATATGTGCTTCCCATGCAGGGCTTACCCTGGGGGAAGACGGGGCCACGCACCAGATACTGGAAGATATTGGCCTGATGAAGATGCTGCCGGGGATGACGGTGATCGTGCCCTGCGATTACAACCAGACAAAAGCCGCTACCCTGGCCGTCGCGGATTACCAGGGACCGGTGTACCTGCGTTTCGGACGCCCGGTATGGCCGATCTTTACGGCGCCCGACCAAAAACTTGAAATCGGCAAAGCTCAGTTTTTCTCCGAAGGAACGGATGTGAGCATATTCGCCTGCGGCCACATGGTATGGCAGGCCATCGAAGCGGGTAAGCAACTGGAAGAAAAAGGCATCAGCGTGGAAATAGTCAATATTCACACCATCAAACCTTTGGATACGGAAGCCATCCTGAAATCGCTCCGCAAAACAAAATGCGCCGTAACGGTGGAAGAACACAATATCATCGGCGGCCTCGGGGATGCGATAGCACAGGTGGCTGTCAAAAACTTCCCGGTACCGATTGAATACATCGGCACCAACGATACATTTGGCGAGAGCGGTACCCCCATGCAATTGCTAACGAAATACGGGCTGGATGCTCCGCATATCGTCAATGCCGTTCAAAAAGTGATGGCAAGAAAGGCTAAATAACTGTTTTATTGCCGGTAAGCCGTCGTTTCACCCAACTGCCTGGAGAAAGCACGCGTACAGAATCAATAATATTTTGTCTTCTGCGTTAAACGTAGAAGCAGAAAATTATTCTAAGTTAATTGTCTTAACCAAAATCGCTAACCTATGGCGGTCGTTATGCAAGATGCCGAGTTGCTGCTGCAATTCCGCAACCTTTCTACGAGGGAGGATGGCTTCACTGCTATTATTAAAAAATACCAGGAAAAACTCTATTGGCATATCCGTCGCATCCTCGTAGACCACGAGGATGCCAACGACGTGTTGCAAAATGTATTTATCCGTGTCTGGAACGGCCTGGAAAATTTCCGGGAAGACAGCCAGTTGTACACCTGGCTTTACCGCATCGCCACCAACGAAAGTCTTACCTTCCTCGAACAGCAGAAAAAACGCAGCTCGGTTTCACTGGGCGACGTGGAAAACGGGTTGAGTAACCGTATCAAGGCCGACCAGCATTTTGACGCGAATAAACTGGAATGGAAACTGCAATTGGCAATACAGCAACTGCCTGATAAACAACGAATTGTATTCAATCTTCGGTATTACGACGAGATGCCCTACGAAGAAATGAGCCGGGTGCTCGACACCAGTGAGGGGGCGCTGAAAGCAAGTTACCATCATGCGGTAAAAAAAATTGAGGATTTCATACTGAATCATTAAACTTTGAGCAGAAAAATACGTCTCACCCACGTGTTTATGGACAACAGGACAACTATATTGAATGAATTGAGGGAAATAAGCCCTGTAGTGGCCGGTATTGACCCGGGGGTTCCTTATAGCGTCCCGGCAGGCTATTTTAGCGAGTTATCTACCAATATATTACTTAAAATAAACATGGGTGAGGTGGAATCTCCCACCCTTTCCTATATAAGCAAGGAGCCGGTATATGAAGTACCGGCAGGTTATTTTGAAGGACTGGCAGCCACTGTTTTGAATCGTATCAAGGCTTCGTCCGCCGCCAGCCCGCAGGAGGAACTGGCGTTTATATCGCCGTTGCTGAACCAACTGGACAAAAAATCACCGTTTACCATGCCGGCAGGCTATTTCAACGAGCTGTCGGACAACGTCGTTTCGGGTGTGCAGGCCATCGAATTTGTGAATGAAGAGCTGGAGAACCTGTCGCCTTTGATGACCAGCCTGAAAGAGAAACAGGTGTATAAAGTGCCGGCCCGGTATTTTGACAAACTTCCCGCTGAAATACTGCGCAAGGTGCAGGCCCCCGCCAGGGTGGTTTCCATTTCCTTCCGCAAGCGTATCGTGCGTTATGCAGCCGCAGCAGTGGTAGCGGGTGCTCTTGCCGTGGGTGGTTATTTTTATTTTGCTCCCGCCAAACCCGATAGTGGCGGTGGTATCGTTGATCCGATAGCCCAGGTGCCCGACCAGGAGCTGGAAAATTTCCTGACCGATAATACCGTAGCCCTGGCAGATGCAGGGACCATAGTAACAAACGACACGATCAGTGAGAATGATTCGAAGGATTTATTTGCCAATGTATCCGATGAAGAGCTTCAAAAGTACCTCGAAGAACATGGCGGAGTTTCGAATCCTGTTACTAATTAACTTTGGGCATAATGAAAAAACTTCTACTTGTAATACTTATTGCATTCGGATTCACCCTTAAGGGGTTTAGCCAGGATACGAGCAGGCCAAAGGACGGTCAGCGGCTGGAGGCATTGAAGATTGCCTACCTTACCAAGCGGCTGGATCTTTCCTCGGAAGAAGCACAACGTTTCTGGCCTGTTTATAATAAGTACACGGAAGAAATCCGCGCTATCCGTCGCGACCAGCGGCAAAACAACCTGACGGAACTGGAAGCGGAAGACAGGATATTGAATGTGCGCAAGAAATACAACGGTGAGTTTTCAAGGGTGTTATCACCGCAGAAAGCGGATAATTTCTTCCGTTCCGAAAAGGACTTCGGGGGATATATCCAGCGGGAGCTGCAGCAGCGGCGGCAGAACAATCAAATGAACAGGCGACCATTACGCCCGTAAACGATATTTAACTTGGTGTTTTTCATAGGTTAGCAACGGCCGGCTCTTTTTAGGGCAGGCCTTCTTTTTTTAGTGGCAACCTATAAGCCTGCTTTATAAACTCCTGTCTTTATATCATGATAGAATAAAAACGTCCATCCTTCTTCTGCTCCCTGCTTCCACCATTGTTGTCGCAGTTCCATACATTTTTTGCCGTCGTAATCGTATTTGGCAACATAGCGGCTTTTCATTTGCTGGAGTTGGGGGGCTACGTCGCCACCAAAGAATATCTTTTCGCCACCGTCGACGATCCAGAATACCTGGTGGTAAGGACAATGGGCCCCGGTAAGTTCGTATTTTATATAGCCGTCAATGACACCGTTGCCATCCAGCCATACAACGTTGGAAGCGGTTTTAAGGCATTCGAGCTCTTCCACGATATAGGAACCGGGGCCTTTTTCAAAGGCATAGGCCAGTTCCTTTTTTTGTATATAATAAGTAGCGCGGGGAAAGGCTAGTTCATCGTATTTGCCCGAAGCGGCATTCTTACGGCTGATGCCGCCGGCATGATCTTTATGCAAATGGGACATCAATACTTTTGTCACTTCGGAAGGGTTGATGCCGGCATCCATCATGTTTTTATGCAATTGCAATACGCCGTCTTTTTCAAAGCCCAGGCCGGTGTCCAGCAGCAATACGTCTTCGGGGGTAATGACCAGGAAGGGCTGGACTTCCACCAGCAGGCTGCCCGTGGGACGCTGCTGCAAATCGTCGGCATTGGTGTTGAAGGGTACGAATAATTTGGTTTTATCAATTGAAAACGAGCCTTCGCTAAGGGGAATGATCTTCATTACGCGAATTTCGCGAATTGGGACTAATAAGCAGCCAATATCCTCACGGGGAGTAATAATCTCATACCGTTTAGTATATAACCCACCAAACGTCCCTACGGGATGAAGGATGGGTTATTCGTTTTCTACCCACGAGGCGTCCCTACGGGACAGGCAACGACCTACAGTTAGTTTCTTACCATAAACGGTATGAGGTAATAATTCCTTCCATTTTAAAATAAATTTGCGCAAGTGAGTACTTGCCTATACATTTGCAAGTAAATACTTGCATAATTATGAAAGCGAGACGTGACGTGTACCAGGCTATCGCCGACCCCACCCGGAGGATGATCATTAACATGATTGCCTCACAACCGCATAATGTAAACACGATTGCCGAAAAATTTGATGTGAGCCGCCAGGCCGTCTCGCTGCATATTCAAATCCTGGTCGACTGCGGCCTCGTGGTTGTCAAGCAGCAGGGCAGGGAACGATTTTGTGAAGCACACCTGGAGCAGCTAAGTGAAGTATCTCACTGGGTGGGGCAATACAAGAAGCATTTTGAAAAGAAACTGGACGCTTTGGAAACCTATATAGAAAAAATAAAAAAAGAGCGCAATGGAAAACAAAAAAAATAACACGAAGGACCGGGAGCTATTTTTATCAAGGACGCTTAACGCCCCGGTGGCATTGGTCTGGGAAATGTGGACCGAGCCGGAACATATCGTGAACTGGTGGGGACCCAACGGGTTTACCAATACCATATCCAAAATGGAAACAAAACCGGGCGGTGAATGGGACCTGGTCATGCATGGCCCTGATGGAACGGATTATGTCAACAAAAGCATCTTCAGGGAAGTCGTCCTGCACAAACGAATTGTTTTTGAACATGTAAGCTTTCCTCATTTTATTACCACGGTTGAATTTGAGGCAAGGGGCGAGCAAACATTTCTTACCTGGCGAATGGTTTTTGATTCGGCTGAAATATTAGAGGAAGTGGCGAAAAAACATGGGGCCGTTGAAGGAATGAAACAAAATGCGGAGAAGCTCGAAAAATACCTGGCGGCACAGAATGTTTAAGAGGTGCGGGAAAACCAATCTTTTTACCATTACTATTTACTATTAATAAATACGGTTATGAAATACAGACAACGCATCCTCTTTAGCCTGGTGATACTCCTGGCAGCTACCTTATCGCAAGCCCAGGTAAGTGGCAGGTATGCCAATGTGAACGGTATAAAAATGTATTACGAGATACACGGTTCCGGCAGCCCATTGGTGCTTTTACACGGCGGGGGTTCCACCATTTACACCAGCTTTGGAAGGATATTGCCCGAACTGGCAAAAACGCACGAGGTGATTGCAGTCGAACTGCAGGCCCACGGTCATACGGGTGATCGGAACGCTCCTGTAAGTTTTCAACAGGATGCAGACGATGTAGCCGAACTGCTGCACCAGCTCAACATACCCAAAGCGGATATACTGGGTTTCAGTAATGGCGGTCAAACCTGTCTCGAGTTGGGCATACGGCATCCCGACAGGGTGGGCAAGCTGATCGTAGCATCGGCATTCTATAAAAGGGATGGAACACCCGCATGGTTCTGGAAGGGATTTGACCAGCCAAAATTCAGCGATATGCCACAGATCTATAAGGACGAGTACTTAAAAATAAATCCTGATTCGGCCGCATTACTGAACATGTTTCACAAGGACGCGGAGCGTATGAAACATTTTACCGATTGGAAGGACGAGGCCATCCATTCGATACAGGCGCCGACGCTTATCGTGATTGGCGACCGGGATCTTACCTTGCCGGAACACGCGGCTTTGATGGCGCGTCTTTTGCCACATGGCCGCCTGATCATCCTGCCCGGCGTACATGGTCAATATCTCGGCGAGATGGCGACCCCGCAAAACGGCAGCAAAGTACCGGAGCTGTTTGTGGTCCTGGTGAATGAATTTTTGGACACTAATTAGCGTAGGACCATTTGCCGGTCCGCATCCAGTCTTATAAGAATAAACAGAAGCATTGTAAACGTAAGCAGGGCCGTACCGCCATAACTGATAAAGGGGAGCACGATGCCGATGACCGGCGCCAGTCCCACGGCCATACATATATTGATGGTGATGTGAAAGAAAATAACGGAAGCGACGCCATAGGCATAGCAACGGCTGAATACGCTTCGCTGCCGCTCCGCCACGGTGACAATGCGCATGAGCAGCAGGAGATAAATGCACAGCAGCAGGAGGCTGCCCACGAAACCAAAGCCTTCGCCGATGGTACAGAAGATAAAATCGGTCCGTTGTTCGGGCACAAAACCGTTTCTTGTTTGCGTACCCCGTAAAAGCCCCTTTCCTAAAAGACCACCGCTACCGATGGCTATTTTGCTTTGTTTCACGTTGTAATCACCGGCTTCCTTGCTTTTGGCGGCTTTGGCGGGGTCTTCTCCCGAACGGTCGCCGGTAGCATATTCTTCGGGCACGTCTTTACCAATCGTACTGTAAATACGCTCGACCTGGTATTGCTTCAACACATGTTTGAAGATAAACGGAACGGCAAAACGTTGTATGCTTACGCAGATGACGCAGATCGTAATGATGGATACGAGCACGCTGCGGTTTCGCTTTATTTGTTTTCGCATCAGGTAGATGGTAACGGCCGCTATGAGGATCAGGATAAGCGCGAGTGTATTGGCGGGCAATACAAGGGTGGCTACTATCAGGGCGGCGAGCGAGAAACCAAAAATAAGAATGCCCGCGGGCAGGCCTTCGCGGTACATGACCAGGAAAAAAGAGAAATAGACCAGGGCCAGTCCTGTTTCACTCTGGGCAATGCTCATCAGGGCCGGCAATAAGGCAATGCCGGCGGCGATAAGCTGTGATTTTGTTCTTCGGAAATCGGTTTCCACGCGCGAGAGGTACTTGGCGAGCGCGAGGTTTACGAATAGTTTGCACAGTTCGGCCGGTTGCAACTGGATGGCACCGCCAAATTTTATGATGGATTTGGTGCCTTTGATATTGCTGTGAAACGGGAATACCAGCAGCAGCAGCACGATGCCAAAGGCATACAGAAGGTTGGCCGTGGCCGTAAAGAACTTACTGTCGGTCAGCAACACGAATGTGCCCAGTATGACGGCGATGCCGAAGAACAGCAACTGGCGGCTGTAATCCGTTTTAAGCGAAAGGAACCCCTGCAGGACATTATCGCCTTCACGATAGGTGGCGGCAAAGATGCTGGCGATGCCGATACAGGACAGTATGATATACAGCCAGACCAGCAGCCAGTCAACACCCTTGGATATAGTGGGATTTCGTTGGTTCATATTATGTATTGGACGAACCCCGCCGTTCTTTAGGTTTACTTATATCCGTGGTCCTGTTACCATCGTCGGGTTGTTTATCGTCGGAATGTTTCTTTTTATCGGGAGGCGGCACATAAGGCCCCACATGTTTTGTCTTTTCGAGAAATTTCTTCAGCACGGTGCTGTCGCCGGTCTTATTAAACCAAACCATGGCGCGGGTTGAATCTTCCTTGTATTGCATTCTTGGAAGGTAGCCCGGCAGCAGGTTGGCGGCGGCAATACGCTCTACGTCCTTCAACCGCTCCGCCCGTAACGTGTCCTTCAGGTATTTTTCTGCCACAAGATAAGCCATAGGCCCCGCCCAGTCAGCACCAAAACCACCATTTTCCACTATCACCGCCACTACGATCTTCGGGTCTTCCTTTGGAGCAAAGCAGACGAAAACGGAGTGATCCTTTAGCTGTACCACCCTGCCATCGATAACCTTTTTATTTTCCGCAGTACCTGTTTTGGCGCAGACATCCACATCGGGGATTTTAGGAATACCCCTGGCTGTGCCCACTACCGTTACATCGTGCATTCCATCAATAACCACGTTGAACATATCGTCGGAAATATGGCTCAGCACTTCGTGCTTCACCCGGTATTTGTTCAGGGTGGTATCATCCTTCGCTTCTCCCTCTATCCGCTCCACGAAATGCGGTGTATAGTAATAGCCTTTATTGGCGACGATGCTGATGGCATTGGCAATCTGCAGGGGGGTAACCAATAGTTTTTCCTGGCCGATGCCAAGACCGCCACCCACCATGGTGCAGGAATTCCACTGGCCCCTGTATTCCTTATTATAAACCGAGGTATCCGGTACATTGCCCGTGTCTTCGCTTGGGAGATCGAGACCTACCCGGCGCCCGAGGCCAAATTTCGTCATATATTCCTTCCACTTGGCCAGTCCCAGTCTCGGGTTATGATAAGCAGGATTGTCGATTGTCTTTTTTAATGCCTCCGAGAAAAAGGAATTGCAGGACCAGGCAATGGCCAGCCGCAGGTTGGCTGCATGTCCCGGTTTTTTTTCGGTGCATTTCACCGGGTGGCTGCAGCCGTTGTACACCCCGAGACAGGGGTAACCGCTGGCGGGAGTGATAACTCCTTCGTCCAGCCCGATCAGCGCACCCAATGGTTTATAGGTGGAGCCGGCAGCGTATTGTCCTTTGATGGCCCGGTTGAGTAAGGGGCCGGACACGTCCAGCACCAGCCGGGTGTAATTTTTTTGTTTGTTGGCGCCCGTGAGGTCATTGGGGTTAAAATCGGGACCGGAAGCCATCGCCAGTATGCCGCCTGTTTTGGGGTCCAGGGCTACGATGGCCCCTACTTTATTGGTCAGTAATTTTTCGGCCAGTTGCTGGAGTTCTATGTCAACATAGGTATGCAGGCTGCGGCCTGCGATAGCGGCCGTATCATTCATCCCGTTTTCATAGCTTCCCTGCAGCCGGTTTTTGTTGTCCTTAATAATATATTTCACGCCCCGCTGTCCGCGCAACACGGTTTCATAGGATTGTTCGAGCCCGCTGCGGCCGATATAATCGCCGATGCGGTAAAAGCCGTTGTACCGTTTGATGATCCCCGAATCGGCTTCGCCGATATAGCCGAGCATGTGGGCGGCGGCGTTGAAGGGATACTTGCGCACGGGTCTTTCCACGAGATCGAAGCCGGGGAATTTCCAGATGTTCTCATCCAGCTTTGCATACATCTCCTGGGGGAGCAGGTCTTCAAACACGCTGGGCCGGAATTTGGTGTTTTTCACAATGGCTTCCAGCATCCGCCGCTTAAATTCAACGCTATCGATGCTCAGCAGGTTGCAAAGGGCGATGGTATCGATGTTCTTTACCTGGTTGGGCGTCACCACCAGGTCATACATAATGGTATTGTTGAGAATGGCTCTCCCCTTGCGGTCGTAAATGATGCCCCGGTCGGGGTACACCACTTTTGCAAACAATGCATTTTGCATCGCCTGCTGTTTGTATTTACCGGATACAAGCTGCAGGTTGATCAACTGGGCTATGATAATACCAAATACACCCAGGAAAATGAGGCGGATAATGGTGCTGCGGGACTGGTTAAAAACGGGCATACGATGAAGAGCAAGTTACGAGGTGCAAAGGTACGAATGAGCAAACGGATTCTTTTATTGTGTTGGAAATAACATTTAATTTTTTGACATGCACAGAGTGACCCACCCTAAGCGGTATTTGTCCTATACCGTTCTTTGCGATAGAACAACAGTTCGGTGATGATAATAAGCAACATGCTTACGCCGGTTGTGGCAAGCACCTTGCCGATAAAATAGAGTATGCTTCTCACCTGCAGGTATTCGAGGAAAACGAGGTAGGTATGATGAAGCAGGGTCATCACAAGGGCATAGGTCAGGTACGGCGCCCAGCCCATGCTGGTGGGTGAAGGGGAGGCGTAGGTCATTTCGGAACCTTCCTGGCGTATCAGCAGGTTGATCAAAAACGGCCGGACATAGGCTATCAGCACACAGGCGGCGGCATGCAGGCCAGGTGTATAAAGAAAATAATCGAGTGAAAGCCCAAACAGGAAAGCCACCAGCATCAGGGAACCTCTGCCCATGCTAAACGGCAGCCATAGGATGAACAGGTAATACAGGTAGGGCGTGACGAACCGGTGCAATGGCGGCACCTGGTGAAGTACAAAGACCTGCACCAGGAGGAAGAAGATAAAGCGGGCGATATTTTTTACGAGCGGGCTCATTGACTTTTTTTAAAGGGGTCTTCCAGTTTCTGCTGCTCTTCTTTCTGTAAATCCTCGATCAGGTACACATATTGAATGGAAGAGAAGTTGGTAGCCGTTTTAATCTTTATCGTATAAAAATTACTGCTTTTGTCGTCTACAATGGAGGATACGGTGCCTACTACAATGCCCGGGGGGTAAATATCGGATACATTGCTGGTCAGCACGGTGTCGCCTGCCGCCACGGGCAGGCTTTTGGGGATGTTGATAAGGGTCAGGAAGCGCGGATCTACCCCGTCCCATGAAACGATGCCGGTCTGGACATCCTGGCCCTTTCTTATCATACAGTAAACCTTGAACTGGTGGTGGAGGGCGGTCATGACAACCGAAAAATTATCTCCTACCGACACTATCCGGCCTACGATGCCCTGTGGACCGATAACGCCCCATTCGGTATGTTTTGGAATGCCCTGGTTGGAACCGCGGTGAATGGTAAAATAATTGTCCAGCCCGGTCACGAAGGTATTGACCACTTTAGCATCGTAATACCTGAACCGTTGTACTTTCAGCAGGGAGTCGACCTTGATAGAGTCAATTATCAGTTTGCGGGTAGTATCGGGACCCTGGTAGTTTTGCCGCAGCAGGCTGCGCAGGTGAACGTTTTCCTGCACCAGGGCTTCGTTGGTCCTTTTGAGTTTAAAATAGTATTCTACTGTATTGTATTTCTCGCTCACACGGCCGGTCACCTCGCCGGCGACGCCCATAAATATGGCTTCATGATATTTGTTGAACCGAAACAGGAAAGAAAGGGCAACGATCTGCAACACCAGGAAGAAGAAGAAATTGGAAAACCGGCGAATGAAAAGAAAGATGTTGCGCATATTATCTCATTACAAAAGGATACCTGTCGTAGTGCTTTAATGCCAATCCTGTGCCACGAACCACGCTTTTCAGGGGATCATCGGCAATATGCACCGGCAATTTGATCTTCTGGCTCAGGCGTTTATCAAGCCCGCGCAGCAAAGCACCGCCTCCTGTAAGGTACAAACCCCTGCGGTAAATATCGCCGGCCAGCTCGGGCGGCGTTGTTTCCAGGGCTTTCAGGATGGCTTCCTCGATTTTGAAGATACTCTTATCGAGCGCTTCGGCGATTTCCTGGTAGCTGACCATGATTTGCTTGGGAATACCTGTCACCAGGTCACGGCCATTGACGGGGATATCGTCCGGGGCGCTGTCGAGGTCCTTCATGGCCGCCCCGATATTGATTTTGATTTGTTCGGCGGTACGCTCTCCAATCAGCAGGCTATGGTAGCGGCGGAGGGCTTCCATGATGTCGGCGGTAAATTCATCACCGGCGATACGGATGCTCTGGTCGCAGACAATGCCTGCCAGGGCTATGACGGTAATCCCGGTGGTGCCACCGCCGATATCGATGATCATGTTGCCCACGGGCTCTTCTACGTCAATACCGATACCCAGGGCGGCTGCCATGGGCTCGTGAATAAGGTATACTTCCTTGGCCCCGGCCTGTTCGGCGCTGTCGCGCACGGCTCTTTTTTCGACCTCGGTGATGGAAGAGGGGATACATATCATCATCCGCCAACTGGGCGGAAATAAGGGCTTTTTGGGGTAAATCATCTTGATCATCTCCCTGATCATCAGCTCGGCAGCGTTGAAATCGGCAATTACGCCGTCTTTCAGGGGGCGCACCGTGCGGATGCTCTCGTGCGTCTTCTCGTGCATCATCAATGCCTTCTTGCCAACGGCCAGCACCTCCTTGGGGTTATTCCGGTTAAGGGCTACGATAGAGGGCTCGTTTACTACTACTTCGTCGTTATGTATGATAAGGGTATTGGCGGTACCCAGGTCAATCGCTATCTCTTGGGTAAAAAAGTTGAAAAGTCCCATGTTCTTGTATCAGATTTTTGAATAGGATGTAATGGGTGCAAAATTGGAGGAAATAATTTGAATTAACAAAGCCAAATCCTTGCCAATCAAGGTTTTTTTTCACACATGCCCCGATCGTTAAACGTGGCGTAAAATGGGAATATTGTGAAAAGACGGATCGGAATTTTCAGATCATGGTATCGTAGATACGGAAAGGGAGGGGTGGGCAAACCACGATGGCCGTTGTTCATTGACCGATGGCCGGGTTGGGAATGGTCAAAAAACGGGCACCGGACCGCCTTCAGTGGCCGCGGTTTATGGTCCGGATCGGACAACGAACAACGGCCAACCATCAACTTCTCAGGGATGAAACCCCAGGCGTCTTTCCATCTCGCCGGGCAGGACCGGGAGCTTTCTCCGTTCGATAAGAAAGCTGGTGAGCTGTGCGATGTCTTTGAAGATATAATGTTTGTCAAGCGCGCCTTTCAGGTAATCCTTCCCGGTACTACCGCCGGTGCCTATGCGGGCGCCGATAATGCGGTGCACCATATTCATGTGGCGATAGCGCCAGGTGCTTAGCTGTTCGTCGATTTCGAGCAGGTTGTTGAGCAACTGGAAAGGCAATTGCAGGAGGGGATAGCCGCGGTAAAGCATGATGAACAGGGCCGCGCGACAGGCTTTGGCGGATAACTGCCGGGGGGTATCATTGTGCAGGAAAACCTTGTCAAACGCTACCGCCTGTGCGCTTTCCGCATCGGCCAGGCTTTTGCGATAGCAGTCCTTGTAGGTAGACCAGTACACATGCATACCTTCTTCAATATGTGTAGGAATAAAACCCCGCCAGTTTTCCTGGGTGTCAAAAAACGGCATGCGCTCCAGCCATGCGTTGACCAGTTCCAGCAGGGAAATAGCGTGTTCCCCTTGTTTTACGCGGTCTATTTCCGCGGTGCGCAATTGCGAAATATAGTATTCCTGCCCGTAGCGTTGTTCGTATTTCAATCCCAGTGTTGCCTCCAGCAGTTTGAACTGTACGCTCTGGAAGCCCGAAGCGGGCCGCAGCATATCGCGGAAGTCGAGGAAGTCCATCGGCGTCATGGTTTCCATGACATCGATCTGGTGGACCAGTATTTTCAGGATGACGCCGCAGCGGGAAAGGCGGTGTACGACGGTTTGCAGCTCGGGCGAATTGTCGTTTAGCGAAGGTTTTTGCATGATGGCGTTTACCGAAGCCACTTCGTGCAGCAGTTGCTTAAACCACAGTTCATACGCCTGGTGGGTAACGATAAACAGCATTTCATCGTGGGCGGGCTGTTGTTGCAGATCGCTTTCGGGAAACTGTGCGTTGAGGATCGTATCGAGGTGGAGATAATCGCTGTAGTGCATAACGCGAATTTGCGCTAATGTAGGCGAATTAGCGCTAATTAGCGGCTATGCAAATTCATAGCCTATATCCTTTCGGTAATACATTTCTTCGAAATGGATATTTTCCAGTGTTTCTTTCGATTTATTGACGGCTTCCATGACCGATTCACCAAAGGAGGTAACGCATAATACTCTTCCACCGTTGGTCATCACTGCGCCGTAGGCGCTCATGGTGCCGGCATGAAAGACAAGGCTATCCTCGCTTTGTGTTTCTTCGTTCAGCCCTTCTATCTCGAATCCTTTCTGGAATTCACCGGGATAGCCGCCGCTGACCGCCACGATCGTACAGGCATAGCGATCGTCGCATTCCACCTTAACGGTGTCGAGCTGGCCGCGGCTGGTGGCGACAAAGAGTTCGGCTAAATCGTTTTTCAAACGGGGGATGACGACTTCCGTTTCGGGGTCGCCCATACGGCAGTTGTATTCTATCACGAGGGGTTCGTCGCCGACTTTTATCAGGCCAATAAATACGAACCCTTTGTAATCCATGTTTTCTTTCTGTATGCCGTAGATGGTGGGTTTTATGATCTTTTCTTCTATTTTCTCCATGAACTCATCGTCGGCAAAGGGTACGGGGCTCACGGCGCCCATGCCACCGGTATTGAGTCCTTTATCGCCCTCGCCTACCCGCTTATAATCCTTGGCTTCGGGAAGCACGACATAATTTTTACCATCGGTGAGCACGAACACGCTCAACTCTATGCCTACGAGGAATTCTTCGACCACTACTTTCTTGCCGGCTTCGCCAAACTTGCTGTGCTGGAGCATCAGTTCAAACTCGGCCACGGCCTCGATATGGTTCTGGCAGATCAGTACTCCCTTACCGGCCGCCAGGCCATCGGCCTTGAGCACGATGGGCAGGCTGTGCTGCTGGAGATAGCGTACGCCCTCTTCGTAATTGCCGGTATCGAACTCGCGGTAGGTGGCGGTTGGAATATCATAGCGCTGCATAAACGATTTGGCAAATGCTTTGCTGCCTTCCAGCTGGGCGGCATACTGCGAGGGTCCAATGACCATGATGGACGCCAGTTCGGGATCGGCTTTAAAGAAATCGACAATCCCTTTCACCAGCGGATCTTCGGGGCCGACCACTACCATCTCTACCTGTTCCTTCAGGCAAAAGATTTTCATGGCGTCGAAATCATTGACGGACAATGCAGGAACATTCTGCCCGCACCGGGCAGTGCCTCCGTTGCCGGGGGCAATAAACAATTGGGAACAAAGAGGGCTTTGGGAGAGCTTCCATGCAAGAGCATGTTCGCGGCCACCAGCGCCAAGCAGCAAAATTTTCATCAGAGGTAGTTTTCGGAATCGAATTAAGTAATCCTTCCTGTTATTGTGAAACAAAACTTTATAAGTGGCAAATATCGGACAGATATACGAATTTAATCCGGTAAACAATCGTTCATTCATATTTTCTCTGTATTTTCCGCCCTTAAATCTTACTGCAAACGTTTGCTTTCCTGCTTTCTACCAAAACAATTCATGTATGAATCAACCCTTAAAATCAACAACCAAACATCCCGGCGGACTGTACGTCCTCTTTTTTACAGAAATGTGGGAACGATTCGGGTACTACCTGATGATCGGTATTCTTTTTCTGTATTTAAAAGACCCGGTCAGTCATGGCGGCTTTGGTATTGATAACGGCGTAGCAGCCAGTATCGTGGGTACTTATGTGGCGCTTATTTATCTTACGCCTTTTATCGGCGGACTGCTGGCCGATCGTTATCTCGGTTACCGCAAGTCCATCTATATTGGCGGCTCCCTGATGGCGCTTGGTTATTTCCTGATTGCTATTCACGGCAGTATGGCCCTGCTTTATCTTTCACTGAGCTGCGTGATCATCGGCAATGGTTTTTTTAAACCCAATATCAGTACGCTGCTCGGTAACATGTATAATGTGGATGAATTAAGATCGAAAAAGGATGCGGCCTACAATATCTTTTACATGGGCATCAATATCGGTGCATTTGTGTGCAATTTCGTGGCGGCCTACCTGCGCCACAATTATGCACAGGGCTGGGGCCTGGCGTTTTCGGCGGCGGGCATCGGCATGGTGCTTGGCCTGGTTATTTTTGCTTTGGGGCAAAAAGCGGTAAAACATGCGGACGTGAAGAAGCCTGTCCGGGCAGAAGATATGCCTATATCGAAGATCACCGCTTATGTCTTTCTTCCGGCCATTATCGCCGGCGCCATTGGCTGGTTTATCGGCGGCAAAGGCAGTCTTATGGGTTCGCACTCCAATGATGCTTTTATATTTGCCTGCATTCCCATCATTATTTTCTATATCAACATTTACCTGAAGGCCAAAGGCTTCGACCGCCAGCGGGTTGGCACCCTGCTTATCCTTTTCCTCGTCGCCATTCTTTTCTGGAATATTTATAACGAGAACGCTACCTCGCTCACTATCTGGGCCGACAGCTATACTAACCGCGAAACGCCCAAACCGGTAGAAAAATTCCTGAAGCCGTTTGGGTTTATGGAGACGGTCAATACGACGCCGAAAGACGTGCCGGTAATCGATGAACAATTCCGGGCCACGGCCGATGCCAACGGCAAGGTAAAAACGCATCCCGGTATCGATCCGTATTTTCAAAACCTCCCGAAAGACCAGTGGCCGGCGGAAGGGCAGGACATGAAACTGATCTCGACAGAAATATACCAGTCCATCAACCCGTTCTGGATCATCGTGCTAACGCCCATCATTGTAGGACTTTTTGGCTGGCTGCGGGCAAGGGGCAAGGAACCTTCCACGCCGGGCAAGTTTGCCTGGGGCACCATCATATCGGGTCTTTCGGCATTGGTCATGGTCTTCGCCTGCCTGTCGACCAATATCTATCATAACAAGGTATCCTCCGGCTGGATATTCGCCAGCTACGGTGTATTTACCGTCAGTGAGTTATTCATGAGCCCTGTCGGTTTGTCGCTGGTATCGAAAGTAGCGCCGCGAAGGCTTACGGCCCTGATGATGGGCGGATGGTTTATCACTACTTCGCTCGGGGGCAAGATAGCGGGCATCATGGCCGGCTTCTGGGATCAGTTTGATAACAAAGCCGTGTTTTTTGCCATCAGCGCCATCGCTGCCATCGTTGCGGGCATCCTGTTATTCCCACTGACAAAGAAACTCAACAAGGTGGTGGTAGAAGCTACCGCCATGGAAGATTGATGGTTAATTAGTGTTTTATGAAATTTCAACCCTTTGTCCCTGCTTCCACCAATATGGCCGAGTTTACGGTCAAATCAATCGTGGTAGGTTGCATATTCGGGATCATCTTTGGCGCGTCTACCGCTTACCTGGGATTAAAGGCGGGGCTGACCGTTTCCGCTTCTATTCCTATTGCCGTTATGGCTATTACGCTGAGCCGGCTTTTTCTTAAAACCACGATACTCGAAAACAATATCATTCAAACGACCGGCAGCGCCGGTGAAACCATTGCAGGGGGTGTTGTATTTACGCTGCCGGGATTTTTATTTCTTTCCGATAAAACCAGCGCGGGATTTTTTAATTACATGACCATTCTCACGCTCGCTACGATTGGCGGGATACTCGGTACGCTGATGATGATACCGTTGCGCCGCTCGCTGATCGTAAAAGAACACGGGGTATTACCTTACCCGGAAGGAACGGCCTGTGCATCGGTATTAAAAGCCGGTGAGAAAGGCGGCGCGTTTGCACGTACGGCTTTCCAGGGACTGGGCTTTGCTTTTGTATATGCCCTATTGCAACGGATTGTACACCTGACGGCGGAACTGCCTTTTTATGCGACCAAACAGGTAAACAAATATTTTCCTTCGGCCAAGATAAGCAGCGAGATAACTCCCGAATACCTGGGGGTGGGTTATATCATCGGTCCGCGTATTGGAGGGATACTTGTGGCCGGCGGTGTACTGACTTCGCTGGTATTTATTCCCTTGCTGGCATCACTGGTGCCGTCGGATATCATCGCGGCGCAGTTGGTAAAGCTGAGTTATCTCAAGTCCATGACCGCCAGCGGCGGTCCGGGCGGGTGGGACCCCGTACACCATATATTTACCGACTACAGCAGCGCCATTTATCGCGCCTATGTACGGCAGATAGGCGCAGGTGCCGTAACCGCAGGCGGGTTTATCACCTTGATCAAAACCATTCCCACCATTGTATCTTCTTTCAAAAGCAGCATGAGCTCGCTGAAAAAATCCGGCGACGGTGAACCGCAGGAAGCTTTGCGTACAGATCGCGACCTGTCGATTAAGGTTGTCGGCTTCGGCAGCATTGCCCTGGTCTTACTCATGGCAGTGCTACCACAGGTGCCGGGCACGGGCATCGGCAGCAAATTATTGGTGAGCCTGCTGGTGGTGATATTTGGCGCCTTCTTTGTGACCGTGTCGTCGCGCATTGTAGGGCTGATCGGTTCTTCCAACAATCCCATCAGTGGTATGACTATTGCCACGCTGATGGGTACCTGCCTGGTGTTTATTGCCGTGGGCTGGACGGGCAAGGTGTATGAGCCTATGGCATTGGTAGTTGGCGGCATGATATGCATTGCCGCCTCCAACGCCGGTGGTACCTCTCAGGATTTGAAAACAGGTTATATACTGGGCGCCACGCCGCGCTACCAGCAAATAGCCCTGTTTATTGGGGCCATTGTATCGTCCGTTGCCATTGGGTTCACTGTTAAGGTGCTCGACACGCCCACACGCGAAATGTTGCAACAGGGCATCACACATGCCATTGGCACCGACTCACTTCCTGCGCCCCAGGGCACTTTGATGGCCACGCTGATCAATGGCATCCTGGGAAAATACCTCGATTGGCAGTTTATTCTTGTAGGTGTGGCCATTGCTCTCGTTATGGAGTTGTGCAGCATCAATGCACTGAGCTTTGCCATCGGCATTTACCTTCCACTCTCCACCACCCTCCCCATTGGCATCGGCGGCGCCATCCGCGGGCTTGTCAACTATCGCACTAAAAAAAGGGGGGATATTGTTGCTCCCGAGGAAGAAGACCTTGGCAAGGGCAACCTGTTTGCCACGGGACTGGTGGCCGGGGGCGCCATTGCGGGGGTGATCGTTGCCTTCCTCATGGCCAGTGAATCTATCAGCAAACAATTGAATAAGGTAAGCATTGAAGGCTGGCTTACCGGCAGGCTTGGACAGGGTGGCTATTTCCTGCTGGGCACGCTCCTTTTTGCCTTTATGGGTATAGTTCTGTACCGCGTGGGGATCAAGCGAACAAAGGCGGTATAAACCTAGTTATTTTTAAAGGGAACCACCATCTCGAAGGAGGGGATATTCACGTCGAATATCTTCTTGTTGCTGAGATTTTCCATCTGGTAGGTACCGCTCATGCGGCCCATTTCGGTGCGCAGGTTGCAGCCGCTTACATACTGGTAGCGTTCGCCGGGGTTGAGCGTAGGTTGCACACCTACTACGCCCTCTCCTTCGACTTCGCGGTTTTGGCCGTTGCTGTCGAATATCTGCCAGTGGCGGCGGTGGAGTTTGACGGGGAAATTGTTCCGGTTTTCGATGGTAATGCGGTACGCAAACATAAACTCCGACTGCAAAGGATTGGAGTAGTCGGGTTGGTAGAAAGTTTCTACGCTGATTTCTATGCCTTCAGATACTTTGGAGACCATAGTAATGCCGGTTTGCAGCCTGAAGATAAGAAAAAACGGCTGTAAACCCTTGTTTTTGTTGCAGAAGCGATAGAAATCTTGACCGGGACAAGTAATTTTGCGGCACTTGCGCCGTTTTAACCACCAAAAAAACAGTACGTCATGAAGATAGCAGTAGCCAAAGGAGATGGAATAGGCCCGGAAATAATGCAGGCAGTATTGACCATATTTGAAGCCAACAAAGTACCCCTCGAATACGAATATGTTGATATGGGTAAATGGGTATTCGACAAGGGATTTTCCAATGGCATGACGCCCGAAGCGCAGCAAACCATCGAAAGCCTGGGTCTTTTGTTCAAGGGTCCGATGGAAACGCCCAAGGGCAAAGGGGTCAAAAGCGTGAACGTCACCGCCCGCAAAACATGGAACACCTATGCCAATAAGCGTGTGTTCCAGACCCTTCATGGTGTAGACACGGTGTTCAGCAAAGCAGGCATTCCCATCGACATAACAGTGGTGCGTGAAAATATCGAAGATACTTATGGCGGCATCGAGCACATGCTTACGCCCGATGTAGCCCTGAGCCGTCGCTTCATCACCAAGCCCGGCAGCATGCAGGTGATCCGTTATGCTTTCGAAATGGCGCAGCAAAAAAAAGCGCTCCGCATCACCTGTGGCCACAAGGCCAATATCATGAAGCTTACCGACGGCCTGTTTCTCGAATGTTTTTATGAAGTAGCCAAAGAATATCCCGATCTCAAGGCCGACGATATTATTGTAGACGATCTCTGTATGAAGCTCGTCACTCGTCCCGATACATTCGACACCGTTGTGCTCACCAACCTGCAGGGTGATATCGTGTCCGATCTTTGCGCCGGGCTGGTAGGCGGACTGGGCTTTGCTCCTTCAGCCAATATTGGCGATCATATCTCCATCTTCGAAGCCGTACACGGCACGGCCCCGGACATTGCGGGAAAGAACATTGCCAATCCCACGGCGCTTTTACTGAGTGGTATCTCGATGTTGTTGCACGTAGGCCTTACCGAAAATGCCGGCATCATCGAAAACGCATTATTATATACCCTCGAAAGCGGTGTTCATACCGGCGATTTTGGCGACAAGTCTGTAAAAGGGCTCAATACCACCGCCTTTGCCCAGGCCATCATTGACAACCTCGGCAAAAAACCGAAGTTCAATGCCAAACCGGTATTACCCAATATGCCCGGCAGCCCCGCTCCTTTCAAGCTCGCGCAAAACGCGATGATGGTGACCAAGGGCACCGTGGAGGAAACCATTCTCGGTGTGGACATGTTTATCGAAAGCGAAGAACAGCCCCAGGCCATCGCCTTCAAATGCCAGCGCCATGCGGGGGTAAAATTCAACCTCGTCAACATCAGCAACCGCGGCACGCAGGTATGGCCTACCGGCAGCGTATATACTAATCTCGTCAACCAGTACAACGTGCGCTTCGAAAGTCTCGACGGCAGCGCGCTGAACCAGGTGGACATCATCGGCCTCTATGTTAGCCTCAGCGGTAATTTCAAAATCTGCTCGCTGGAACTGTTGAATATGTTT
>DASYCT010000041.1:0-8453 GCA_036500065.1 Chitinophagaceae bacterium
ATTTTTGCATATTGGTGATATTCTGCGAAATTGGAGTTTTCCAAACGGTTCGTTTTTTTGTGCGCAATCACCTGCCTTATCAATTCCACGGCCGGATTATCCTTATTCCGGTACCTGGTCTTTTTAGAAGATTTAATGACCACATTGCCCAGCATGCGGTTATCCGGTATCAGGCTTACATTGATAGTCTGCACCTGTCCCGGCGCGACATCTTTCACCACACTTTTGTAACCCACAAAAGAAAATTGGATAGCCTTTGGGTTCGCTTGTGATTTGAGGGCATAGTGGCCGTTAAGATCAGCACTGGTGCCGGTGCTCGTACCTGAAATGGCGACAGTAACCGCCGGCAAAGTCTGGTGTGTTTTTGCATCGGTGATAATCCCCTGGACGCTGGTTATTTCCTGCGCAAACGCACTCCTGCTTAAAGCAGCGAAAACCCCGAAAAGCACGCAGCATTTCAAAAATAATATTTTATGTGGGTTATATATAGTCATGATCATAAGGCTGCTATTTAAGCAGCAGCACCGGTCGTTGTGAAAGCAGGGCGAATTTTTTAGTTACGTTTTGATGGCTGAGGTGATAGAAAAAGCTGTGCCTGCCGGGTAAGGCCAATATCAGCGCAGCATTTCTGGTGTCGGCGAAATGAAGAATTTCCTTCGCTGTATCAGTTCCCGGGATACAATGTATGCCAAACTGGTATCCCTTGAGATATTCATACAGTGCCTGTATAGCTTCGTCCTTTTGTTCCAGGTCCTCTCCGATCTGCAATACGTCGATCGTTACATTTCGCCACAGGCTGTTCGTAAACAACTTATTGAAATCCGACAATCTTTCCAGGTTTTCGAATGGCGTTGGGAGTATCATATGTGAAGGCAGAAAATATCTGGCCCCGGCAGGTATCAGCAATACCGGCGCGGTGCTTACACTTGCCAGGCTCACAGCTGTTTCACTCATCTGATCTTCGCCTGAAGTGTGCGCAGGGTCGTGCCCTAAAACCAGCATATGCGGCCGTTCCGTGCTGAGGGCCCATTGAATGGCCACCTTCCAGGGTTCGTGAACCAGCTGGGATTTGACATTAACCTTGCCCCCGGTTGCCTCACGCAATGTCCCTGCAAGTTCGTTCAGCCTCCTGCCGGCCAACAGCTCTTCCGATTCAAACTCGTCATCGGAGATCATGGCCATGTCGGCATTGGGCATTATCTGTGCCATAGCCGGGATATGAAAGGGTTTGATCAGCACCACCTCGCTTAAAGGGATGTCCCTGTTCATATCTGCCACGTAGCAAATCAGTTGATCCGATAACGGGGAGTGGTCAACTGGTAAAAGGATCTTTTTCATCGTTTGCATGATTAATGATTCCGCTGGTGTTTACAAATTATCCTCGAACAGTTCAATGCTGTACGGAATGCACAGCGCCAATGATGGGTATTTGTTGTTGCAGGTTGGATTGAATGGAAGTCTGGATATAAATTTCGAGCTGGATGAGTTCGGCCGCGCGCAGGCCGCCGATCAATTTTTGAAATTTCTTCAGGTAGCTTCGGTACAAGTCGTTGTATTTGGTGTTATTGTCCAGATACTTTTGCGCAAGGGTGTTGGCGGACTCATCCGTCAGTGAATTGTATTGATTCGCATACTGCTTGATCAGCTCCAGCCTTTCGGTTCCGATGGCCACGTCTTTGGCTTCATATTCGTCATATAGAGCCCAAAAACTATTTTTTTCCTGTTCACTCAGTTGTATCTGCTCATCGATGATCGTTTTTTTGGCTTTGCCAAAAAGGGCCTGGACTATGGTAATGTCTTCACGGTCGGACTGTGCGGAAGCGCTTGATGCCGATATAATCAATATAAAAATGATCGCGATCTGGTGAATGGTTTTCATACGTTTTGATTTTAAATTTTTAATAATTAAGGTGGCAAAGAATTGTATCAGTCGTTCTGGAATACCCATCCATTTGCCGGCAACAAAATTAGACGGGGCCCCTTTTCAAATCCTTTGAAATTCAATTAATAGTCTTTAAAAACACGAAATCCGGAGTGACAGGTGGCGAATCTATATCATGTCCAATCCCGGAATATAATGCGGTACTACTTAAAGGCTTGTCATAAAGCAGACCCCCCAAATCCATGATTGGAAAAAAAATCAAAGCATGGCAACAGAAATCATTACCAAAGAAGACCTGGAGGAATTCAGAAAAAACCTATTAAATGATATTCGCGCATAATGGACACAACCAGTAGGCGGCAATCGAAAACTTTTAAAAAGCTACCAGGTAAAAAATATGCTCCGGATCTCACCCGGGACATTGCAGAACCTGCGCGCCAACGGAACCCTGCCTTATACCAAGGTGGGAGGCATTTTTTCTATAAATACGAGGACGTGATGAGGATTTTGGCGGCTCTAAAAAGTGAAATAGCGGTTATGTTTCATTTTCAAAGTTGATTGTTCCATTTTAAAAGAAGCCGGGTTTGGCGCTGAAATAGTTTTGCAGTAACAAATAAATCAAGTTCCCGGAAAGGAATCCAGCTTTAAACAAACCCGAAATGAAAACTACATTACAACACAAATCCGTAGGCCGGCAATTGGCTGCGATCTTTACTATTGCCGCGTTCCTTTTAATTCATGGCACAGCATTTTGCCAGGAATCCACAACTGACATCGCTAAAAAATTGAGTAATCCTGTGGCCTCTCTGATCAGCGTGCCTTTAGAAGATAACTACCTCACCGGCGTAGGGCCTTTGAAGGGCTATCAAAACACCTTGGATATAGAACCGGTAATCCCGTTCACTTTTACGAAGAACTGGAACCTGATCACCAGGGTCGTATTGCCGGTAGTTACCCAAACCAATGTATCGGCATTGCCCGGCCGACAGTCCGGCCTCTCCGACGCAGTGGTCAGCGCTTTCCTTTCACCGTCTAAGACCAGCGGCGGTTTGATATGGGGCGCGGGGCCTGCGTTTTTGATCCCGACAGCTACCAATAACTATCTCGCTACTAAAAAATGGGGTGTGGGCCCTACAGCCGCTGTACTTTATCAGCAGGCCGGCTGGACCTACGGCATGCTGGTTAACCAGATATGGTCGTATGCCGGCAGCAATAACCGGGATAACGTCAGTCAATTTTACGCACTTCCTTTCATCACCTATAATTTCCCGACAGGCGCTGGCTTGAGTATGACAGGTGACGTTACCAGGGACTGGAAACATCATTACACCGATGCCGTAGTGACGCCAGCCGTTTCAGGACTAACCAGGATCGGTAAACAGGTGTTTCAGCTCCAGGCCGGCCCTATGATTCCTATTTCCGCCGCGCCCGGTGAAAAGCCTGACTTTGGTGTGAGAACCAAGATCACTTTCGTATTTCCACGAAAATAAGAGGAGCCAATTGCCAGGGAATTCTCAGCGCTATGCTACGATAATAGAATAAAGAGCGATGCATTCTATACGCAATGTTTGATTCTGCTATTCTTTTATGTGATTTGAAAAGTTCCCCTCAGCAGGCATTCAGGACCTTTGTAACGGTTATTTAACCCAAGTAAAATTATAAACAAGAAACTATGAAAATTGAAAATGAAGCAAGGTTGATTGTGCTCGACCCCAAACATGGCAGGATCCTTTCTTTTAACGCAGATGGAGGAGATATGAAAATCGTACTTGACGGCGTAGGGGCCGTTGACGGAATTGTTGTCGACGCCGCAAAGCGTTACATGTATTGGACCAATATGGGTGTGAATACGCCTAATACAGAGCGTTTCGAACTCAACGACGGCTCGATTGAGAGAGCCGATTTTGATGGCACCAACCGCAAGGTAATCGTACCTGCGGGTGCAACCTTTACCCCAAAACAACTCACCATTGATAATGACCATGGAAAGCTGTACTGGTGTGACCGCGAAGGCATGCGCGTGATGTGTTCCAACAAAGACGGTTCGAACGTCACCACCCTGGTACAAACGGGTGAGGGCGACGCAGACAGGGCAGATGAATTGAGAAGATGTGTAGGTATAGCCGTAGATGTCCGCCGCGGTCATATTTACTGGACCCAAAAAGGTACTACCAGAGGAAATGTAGGCCGGATCTTTCGTGCCGGAATAGCATTGCCGGACGGTGCCACCCCGGCAAACAGGGCCGACATTGAGTTGCTTTGGGATCACCTGCCAGAGCCAATTGACATGGACATCGATGAAGAGAACGGCATCCTTTACTGGACAGACCGCGGAGCCGCTCCGAAAGGCAATACCGTGAACCGCGCCGATATCACCGGTAAGACCATGCCTGAGCCGCAGATCTTATGCGACGGGTTGAAGGACGCTATTGGTTTGACGCTGGACCTGAAAAATAAGCGAGTGTTCTTTGTCGACGTGGCCGGCAACCTGTATACCGTTAACACCAATGGAGAGGGCTTCAGAAAACTGTATTCCGGTGACCATGTGCTTACAGGCATTAAATATGTCGATTAAGACCGGGTAAAATAAGATAAAGCAAATACATTAAATAATTAAAGCTGGTTTCCGCCAGGTCACACAAGGCAAACGAAAACCGGCAACTCAAAAATTCATGCATTAATCATAAAATCACATGACGACTACATCAAAATTCGACCCGCAAATTAAGAAGGTCACTATTATCGGAGCCGGCGCTATCGGGTTATCCTGGACCGCTTTGTTCCTGGCCAATGGCCTCCACGTAACCGTAACGGATATCCGGCCGGATCTCGAAGAATCTTCGCACAAAGGTCTAAACGAAATCATCCCGACGCTGCAGGGATTGGGCTATGATACTTCCAACCTCACTGCAAACCTGTCTTTTGAAAAGGATATCGAAAAAGCCGTTACCGATGCTGACATTATCCAGGAAAACGGCCCCGAAAATGTGGCCTTCAAACAAGACTTGTATGCCAAATTGGAGCCTTTCTTCAAACCTACTGCCCTCGTATTGTCCTCCTCTTCTGGTATCCCTTCTACCGTCTTCACGTCAAAGATGAAAGACCCAGACCGTGTTTTATTGGGCCATCCGTTTAATCCGCCGCACCTGATCCCGCTGGTAGAAGTTGTGCCTGGTGAAAAAACCAGCAAGGAAGCCGTAAAGGAAGCCATGGCATTTTACGCGGCGCTTGGCAAAACGCCGGTGCTGATCGAAAAGGAAATGCCAGGCTTTGTTGCCAACCGACTGCAATCTGCATTGGCCCGCGAGAGTATATATCTGGTGGCCGAGGGCGTGGTAAGCATGGAAAACCTGGATAAAATCATGGAAACCTCGTTAGGGCTTCGCTGGGCTGCCTGTGGCCCCTTTAAAACATTTACCCTTAATGGTGGCCCGGGCGGTTTTCCGCATTTTATGGAACACCTGGCTCCGCCAATGGAAGGCGTCTGGAAATTGCTCGGCGACCCGCATTTCGATAAACCTACGGTGGATGCGCTATTGGAACAAGCAGCGAATAGCTATGGTAAAATTCCATATGAGCAGCTGACTAAGGAGCGTGATGAGCAGCAGCTGGCAGTCCTGAACACGGTAAAGACATTTAAGAAATAATATTTAAAGCACGGAGCAATGTTAAGAGATCAAATTTTAAATGCGGTCAATAACCCCATCAAATCCGATGATGGCTTTGACATCCACAAAGCATTGTGGGCGCTGGTTAAGGATATCGGCTTAAATCCGGAGGATACCGGGGGAGAAATAAAATTCTATGGTAAGGACCCGGTTATGCCCAGCCCGATCAGGTTTGCATCGGCGACTGCCATCGGCCTTGCTGCCAAAGCCGTTGCCATTGCCAAACTTTGGAAACTGAGGACGGGTGAGGGCCAGGATATTGATATCGATATCCGCAGAACACCTCACCGGTTATCGCCATTCTTCCAGGGGAGATGGGAAAAGATCAATGGGTTCCCGCCGGGTTATCCCATGGAACAGCACAATCCTTTTGCTGCCAACTTTTATAAGACTTTAGACGACAGGCATGTGATCCCTTTGTGCTATTACCGCAGGTTAGGTATTTCGGCTTTCAAATTACTGAACACTCCGCCTGACCATGACTCCGTAGCCGCCGAGATCGGGAAATGGACGGCAGACGACCTGGAGGAAACGTTCAACAAAGCCGGATTGCCGCTGACCAAGATGAGATCAGTTTATGAGTTTCTTGAGCTGGAACAGTTCGAATTCCTGCAGCGCATGCCGGTTTTCGAGATTGAAAAAATAGGCGATAGCGATCCTATTCCGTTTACAACGAATCCCAAAACTCCCCTTGATGGTGTAAAAGCCCTCGGTATGGGACATGTTATTGCGGGCGCCGCTACGGGCAGAGGGCTGGCGCTTCATGGTGCCGACGTGTTGAATGTCTGGTCGATCAAAGACGAAGAGTGGGAAAGCCTTTATGCGACCGCCAATGTAGGAATGCGTTCGACCAAACTTGATTTAAGCTCGCCGGAAGGCAAAGCCAAGATGGAAGAGCTGGTTGGCGGGGCAGATATCTTTTTCGCCAACAGGCGTAACGGTTACCTTGCCAAGTACGGCTTGTCTGCCGAGGAAATGGCGGCAGTCAGACCGGGAATCATTCACGTAACCGTTTCCCTGTATGGCCTGGAAGGCCCCTGGAAGGATCATTTTGGTTTTGATTTGTCCGCCGGTGCTGCAACGGGCATCAATGTGCTGGAAGGGTCCATGGATGAGCCGGGCTACCCAACGATCAAGGTCATCAATGATTTTATCGTAGGCTGGCTCATGACCACCGCCGCGATCACCTGCCTGATCAGAAGGTCGCAGGAAGGCGGCAGCTACAAAGTGCATTTGTCCCTCACCCGGGTGATGTTATGGATGTATACCCTGGGCATTTTCGACAAAAAATACGCGGCGAAACTGGCGGGATCTTCCGATGAACATATTTTTGCGGACCCCGAATTATTCACGGCGGAAACCCCGCTGGGAACTTACCAGGGCGTAACCGACCAGGTTTATATGTCAAAGACACCGGGCCATTATAAGTATGCGATCCTTCCGAGGGGAGCCAGCAAACCCGTGTGGGAAAGTTAAACAACAACATAAAAAGCCTTACGGCAACGACTGTAAGGCCTTTTATGAATTTACCAAGTACCCCAAAATTCAAATCACACCTATTTAGTGTAGAAATCATATGAAACGAATTGTCATTATCGGCGGAGGATTTGCGGGCGTTAACTTCGCCCGGGGCCTTGCCGGAAAAGAAGGGTACCAGGTCACCCTGGTCGACAGGAACAACTATAATTTTTTTCCGCCGCTCCTTTATCAGGTGGCGACAGGATTTCTTGCACCCTCTAACATTAGTTACCCATTCCGCAAGCTGTTTCGCCATGCCAAAAATATCAATTTCTGCATGGGCGAGCTGCAGCAGGTTAAAGCAGAGCAAATGAAGGTGGTGCTTTCATCCGGTGAACTGCCGTATGACTACCTTGTCTTCGCGCAGGGTGCGACAACCAACTATTTTGGAATGGAAAATGTGCGCCAAAATGCTTTACCCATGAAGACGCTTAGCGATGCGCTGGCGCTCAGGAACCATCTCCTGCGGCAGGTGGAGCAGTCGGTTTTCACGGAAGATGCAAAGGAGCGGCAGAAATTATTGAATGTCGTGGTAGTGGGCAGCGGCCCGACCGGGGTCGAGGTATCCGGTATGCTGGCAGACATCCGTAAACATATATTGCCCAAAGATTATCCCGATATACCGGGCATCCGTGACAAGGTCAACATCTACCTGGTTGACGGCCTCGATGCGGTGCTGAAGCCGATGAGCCCCAAATCCCAGCAGGACAGTTTTGATGCCCTGAAATCCATGGGCGTGGAAATCATGCTTGGGAGACAAGTGAAGGATTATGCAGATGATGTGGTTACTTTCACAAACGGGGAGTCTATCACGACGAAAACATTGGTTTGGGCAGCGGGCGTTACCGGTGTCACTTTTGACGGGATTCCTCCGGAATGTTACGGAAGAGGCAAGCGTTTGATCGTTAATCAGTTTAATAAAGTGATCGGCATGGAGGGAACATATGCCTTAGGTGACTGCTGTATCCAAACGACGGATTTGGCATTTCCGAACGGGCACCCGCAAATGGCGCAACCCGGTATCCAGCAGGGCATTAACCTTGCGAAAAACTTTTTGGCCGTACGGGATAATCAACCTCTGAAGGAATTTTCCTATCATGATAAAGGGAGCATGGCTATTATCGGTCGCAACAAAGCAGTCGTGGACCTTCCGGGGAACAAAATGCATTTCAAAGGGTTCATCGCCTGGTTCATGTGGCTGTTCATTCACCTGATATCACTCGTATCCAGAAGAAACCGCATCACCACCCTATACAATTGGGCGGGAGCCTATTTTTCAAGGGACCAATCCCTGAGAATGATCCTCCGGCCGTCAAGGGAATAATGGTTTCCTAAAAACGTCGTGATCGTAGACTACCGGAAAATTATCTCGAATCATAATAGCA
>DASYCT010000042.1:0-4529 GCA_036500065.1 Chitinophagaceae bacterium
CGCGAAGTTTTTTGATTTAACCTGCATTTGCGCCACTCACTACTCACAACTGACCACTCACAATTCCCCACGGATAAAATCCACGAGTAATTTCATCCTGTAATACAGGTTGCTCATCATGAGGTTGATATTATTCTTTACATTCTCCACCGAACCCCGGTTGAGTTTTTTGATGGTCTTTAGTTCCTCGATCTTTTCATCAATTTTATCGACCAGTTTGTCGGCTGTCCAGCCCTGGTAGCGCTGGTTGCGCTCGTCCAGGATATAACGGGGTTCGATAATACCGTGTTTCAATTGCTTGAACGGGAAGTTGGCCTTGATGGCTTCTTTCACGGCTTCATTGCTGAGCAGGTCAATCATCACGTCGTAGGACGCGCTATTGATAAACCCGTTTTTAAAGACGTTCAGGTTGTTTTGAAGCTCCCGTATCAGCTGCCGTTTATGTATGTTCCTGGTAGCAGATGATTTTTGCAGGAAGCTGATAAGGCCTTCCAGCGGACCGATACCGGTTTTTAGCCATTCCATTTGCATGGACTAAAATTAATTGTTTCAGTCTTTACATTTTCACATTTCCCCCATTTTCACGTTCGCGGCGAGGTCCTTCACATTACCGGTACGTTTGAGTACACCCCAGTTTTGCAGCTCGCCCTTCATGGCCCTGCGGAAGGTTTTGAATAATACGTAATACATCAGCCAGCGGTAGATAAAACGCTGGGGAATGAGCCAGAGCAGCTTGGAATACCGCTCTTTTTCAAAGCTAAAGGCGAGTATCGCAATGGCGGCATCCACCAGCATGAACACGAGATAATAAGCAAGTATCTTATTGGCGTTGCCCGTAAGAATGCCCACGATCATAAAGAAATCCGCCAGCGGCGCAATGGTGGGAATGATGAACTGGAACACGAGGATATTGGGGAGCGCCACCCATCCGAGCCAGCGATAACGCCAGTTGAACAAGGCGTCGCGGTGTTTGTAAAACGTCTGCATCACGCCAAAGCTCCAGCGAAAGCGCTGGTTGAGGAACTGCTTCACCGATTCAGGCGCTTCGGTCATGGCGATGGCCCTGTTTTCATTCTTTATACTATAATCGCAGCGGAGAATGCGTACGGTCAAATCACAATCTTCCGCCAGCGTATCGGTGGTAAAGCCACCTGCATCGCTGATGGCCTGTTTGCGGAAGGCGCCGATGGCGCCGGGCACTACTGTAATGGCGTTGATGGCGGCAAAAGCCTTGCGGTCGAAATTCTGGCTGGTGATGTATTCGATGGACTGCCAGCGGGTAATGAGGTTTACTTCGTTGCCCACTTTTACGTTGCCGGCCACGGCGCCTACGTTTTCGTCGGTAAAATTCTGCATCAGCAGGCTGACCGCGTTTGGCATCAGCTTGGTATCGGCATCGATGCACACCACGTATTCGGCGGTCGACTGTACCAAACCGTAATTGAGCGCCGAAGCCTTTCCGCCGTTGGGTTTGGTGAATATGCGCACCTGTGGGTTTCCTTCAAAAGCCGTCCTTACCCGTTCGACCGTGGCGTCCTTGCTGCCATCGTCGACAAAAATGATTTCGAAGTGCGGGTAATCGGTGCATAACAGGTTTTTCAGCGAATTGACGGCATTCACTTCCTCGTTGAAGGCGGGTACGATAATGCTTACGAGCGGGGCTTCACCTGCGGGGGTGAGCGGCAATAAAGCCGCCAGGGCGCTGGCCTTTTTTTCTTTCCTGTGCTGACGTATGGCGAGTATGGCCATCATGAATAACCTGCCCATGGACAGGAAAATGAAAACGATGAAAAGGGAGAACAGGATATGGCCTACCCAATAACCGAATTCGGCCGTGAGGCTGCTCAGTTGAATAAGATAGTAGCCGCTGCCTTTGGGTACCTTGGGCATCATGTCATCGCGTTTCTTGCCAAGCAGGTAGGATACGGTGGTGAAGGTATAGCCCTTACTCTTAAAGTATTCTATAATGCGGGGCAGCGCTTCTACCGTGGCTTCGCGGCTATCGCCGCCGGCATCGTGCAGCAGGATGATATTGCCGCTAAGACCCTGGGCCGTCATTTCAGCCTTTCCCCGTTTGACCCGTTCGAAAATGGAATCGGCGGGCGTGCCCGGCTCCCAGTCGAGAGGGTCGATGGATTCGCCGATGTCCAGGTAGTTCTTCTGGTGGGCGATGGCCACGGGAATAAGTTCCTCCAGTTTCTGCGGTTCGAAGTCGGCGTTATAAGGTGCGCGGAACATGACCGTGGAGTGGCCGGTAATACATTCTATCAGCAGCCGCGTGGCTTCCATTTCTATAACGGCCCGCTTTCGGCTCACTTTGGCGATATTGGGATGGGTGAATGTGTGGTTGCCGATTTCATGCCCTTCGCGATAAACACGTTTTACGATGGGGATATTGTTTTCAGCGTTGAGGCCTACCATAAAAAAGGCGGCGGGCACATGCTCGCGGCTGAGAATGTCCAGTATGCGCGGGGTGTATTCCGGATCGGGCCCATCGTCGAAGGTGAGCACCAGTTTCTTTTCATCGTGTATGCCGTAACGCTTCACCACCCATTTGGAAGGCAGGCTGTCGTACAATTCCTCGCTGATCAGCAATTCGGTTGAATCGACCTCCGGGGTGATGCGCCCGGCCGTGGGGCTGCCGATAACGTCGAGCACTTCGCCATCGCCTTCATAATCCACCGTGGCATCACCGCCGAGGTATTTCACCGCGCCGAAGGCGGTAAAATCAAATTTGCGGATGCTGTCCTTACTCATATCCCGGTCATAAAAATCCCACATGCGGGAGTCCTCGTAACCGAGAAACCAGAGCGATACGCCGCTAAGCCCGTATTCGGACGCAAAGCGGAGGGCGTTAAAGGTGGTTGCAGCATCGGTGAAATAAACCTGGTGATCTTTGTCCTCATCGTCGTTGTAGGTGAAGTTGAGGTTGTAGGAGTCGTTGTTGAAGTCGATATCGCCCTCGTAGGTACGCGCCAGGGTCAGCGCCTGCTGGTAGCTGACGGGTTTGGCGGAAATGGGTCTGCCGGCCTTGTCCACCGTCCAGTCGTAGCCGTAACCTGCCAGGCACAATATGAGTTTATTGACGGGTATCTTCTTTGCCGCGGCATCTACGGCGGCTTCAATCCATTTCTGGTGACAGATGGGACCGGGGGCCGTGGTTTCGGAATACTGGTCATAGGCCATCAGGAACAGGTAGTCGTTGCAGGAAGAAAGCTCCGAATAGTTATAGTCTTCGTTAAACGGAGTTACGTCCTGCGTGACCAGTAACCCGTGGGCATGCAGCTTCTGGTACAATTCCTTCTGGAAAGAGACCAGTGTTTCATTTTCCTTTTCTTTCAGCTCTTCAAAGTCTACGTTTACGCCGCCGAGGTTGTTCTTGAGCAGGATCCTGATCACATCGTTGATCAGCCGTTCCCGCTTTTTCGGGTCCGTGATGATGCGGTGCACGGCATCGCCACGAAATACTTCTTTATAATTATTGGTGAGCAGGGGGATTACTTTTACCCCTGCACGGTTCATAATATCATGGGCCTTTTCGTCGATATTGGTGTACACCGTATCGGCCGTCGGGTCGATAAACAGCCATTCGGGGATGACCATGTTCAGGTGCGATATATTCTGTTCCAGCGAGGAATAGGATTGAGGGGCCCAGTCCACGTAAAAGCCAGCCCTGATGCCGGCTGAAAACCGTTTGAAGGAATAAAAGCTGGAATCGGCATGCACCAGCACCCCGTTCTTTTTACGGAAACGGCGGGGAATCGGGTAGGCGCCGTGTTTATAGATTTCTTTTTCGTTGATATAGGAGCGGAAACCGCCAAACTGCTTGGCTATTTTGCTCTGGCTGAAAAGCCAGCTGCTGCTGGTGTCGAGGAATACCTGTTTTTCGCGCGCGCTGATAAGCCGGGGCATGGCGGGGGTATTGCCCCTCCATAGGGTGAGGATGATAACCGCAATGCCAATGACCAGGAGGAAGATAAGAAAACGGCTTCCCCACTTAAATCGTTGCCATCGGGAGGAGGAGGTCGTTTGAAAAACCTGGTGCGTAGTGCTAGCGTTCATGAAATGGTGTTATTCAATAGTGTTATCGGTTCCGGGTTCGCAAAGTTGGGACCAATTGGCGGGATACAGAAAGGCCAACAATGAATTAACCGGGTAGATTTGTTAAAGTATTTATAATATTACGACTAATAGTCGAGTTCCAGCCTTAACCTGTCCTTCAGCTCTTTTACCAGCGGGTATTCCTCCGCTATTTTGGTAAACTGTTCCCGGGTACTAAGCGGGAGATCGATCTTTTCTGACAGGTCCAGTTGTTCCTCGATAATGATGGAAAAAGTAAGAGCGCGGTTGCAAAACTCCTGTTGCAGGTATTCGGATACCCTGATCCGCTCCGATTCAATAAACTTGAGTTGCAGGTTGTTGGGGGCTACTACTTCAAAACAGCTATCGTCTTTTATACGGAGTACGGCGAGGTCAAAACTTTGCAGTGCCGGGTTTTTTGCCTGCCGGAGCTGGTGGGTGAATGCGGA
>DASYCT010000043.1:0-3516 GCA_036500065.1 Chitinophagaceae bacterium
CGGTAAGCAAATAATTTTTTATCATGGTGGTTCACTTATGTCGTTTTTGGGACTATTCGCTTCTCAGGCTCTTCACCGGGTTAGCGGTGGCTGCTTTGATTGCCTGGAAACTGATGGTCACCAGGGCCACCAATGCTGCAATGATCCCGGCCAGCACAAATACCCACCAGGCTATGCTGGTGCGATAGGCAAAATCGCTGAGCCACCGGTTCATGACATACCAGGCTACCGGGAAAGCGAGCACGGCGGCAATGGCCACCAGCTTGAGAAAATCGGCAGACAGCAGGCCAACGATATTGCCCACGCCCGCGCCGAGCACCTTGCGGATGCCGATTTCTTTTATACGTTGCGTGGTCGCAAAAGCCGACAGGCCGAACAAACCCAGGCAGGCAATAAAGATGGCAATACAGGAAAACAGGGTAAACAGGGAGGCCTGCTTTTGTTCCGAGTCGTAGAGCCGGGCAAAATTGTCATCGAGAAAGGTGTAGGTATAGGGAGTTTCGGGCAGGAATTTTTTCCAGGTGGCTTCAATATGCTGAAGGACTTGTGGAACATTTCCACTAATCTTTACCGATATATTGGCATAGCCGGAGGGTCCGGTGGCTTCAAAAAGTACGAGCGGTATGATACGCTGGTGCAGGGATTCAAAATGAAAATCACCGAATACGCCGACCAGCGTGCCCCTACGCCCGCCATACATGAATTGTTTGCCAATGGCTTCTTCGTTGGATTTCAGTCCCAGGGCCTTTACCGATTCTTCATTGATAAGAAAGGAAGAAGTGTCTGTGTTGAAGTCCCGGGAGAAATTTCTGCCGGCTACTATTTTGACTCCGTAGGTAGGGATGAACCGTTCATCGGCGCGCACAAATTTAATATCCGCTTTGGTGGGAGCGAGGGAATCGCCCCGGTTTATCTGAGAGCCGCTGGCATCCAGCAGGCGGCCCGAAGGAATACGTGTCGAGCGGGCCACATCCAGGATGCCGGCATCCGCCAGCAGGGCCGTTCTGAATGATTCGTACGAAGTGTTCAGTCCGGCATTGTCCGGCAAGGTCACAATATGGTCTTTGTTGAACCCGAGCGCCATGGTTTGCATGTATTGTAACTGGCGAAGCACGATGGCCGTGGCGATGATCAGTACAATGGAAACAGCAAACTGCACTACTACCAGCGTGCGGCGGAAAGAAGCGTTGGCGCCGCCTGTTTTCATAAACCCTTTCAGCACTTTTATAGGCTGGAAGGAGGAGAGAAACAGTGCGGGATAAATGCCTGCAAGGGTGCCCGTTATAAAAGGCATCAGCAATATGGGGATCAATACCTGCCAGTGCAGCAGTATATCGATGCTAAGCGTCTGCCCGGATACATTATTGAGCCAGGGCAGCGCCAACCGGGTAAACAGGAAGGCAAGCAAGGCTGCTACCCAGGTAATGAGCACCGACTCGGTCAGAAACTGGGCCACCAGTTCCCCCTTTTCGGCCCCGGCCACTTTGCGCACGCCAATCTCCTTTGCCCGCAATACCGAACGGGCGGTGGACAGGTTCATGTAGTTGATACAGGCGATAAGCAATATAAACAGTGCGATGGCCGAAAAGATATACACCCGCTTGATATCGCCATTTATTTCCGCTTCCGCATCCTTGTGCGAGTACAGGTGTATATCGGTTAGCTTGCGCAGCGTGAGGAAAGTACCTTTGGAGGGTTTAGTGGTTCCATATTGCCCGACCATGTGCCGATCCAAAAAAGCAGGGAACTTCGCTTCCAGTTTTTTGGGGTCGTAGCCATCCGGCAATACGATATAGGTGAAAAAAGCATTGTTGCCCCAGTTGGTGCGCAGGTTTGCTTCGCCATAAATCGCAGTGTCCTTCAGGGTGTTGAAGGAAATCATCAGGTCGGGATGAAAATGCGTATTGGCGGGCAGCTCTTTGTAAACGCCGGTCACCTTGCAGGTCATTTGGTTGTCCAGCCGCACCAGTTGGTTGAGGGGGTCACTGTTCCCGAAATATTTATGAGCGATGGTCTCCGTGAGCATCACCGAGTAAGGCTCGGTGAGGGCCGTAGCTGGATTGCCTTTGGTGACGGTGGCGTTGAACACATCGAAGAAATGTTCATCGGCAAAATACGCATTGGGCTCGTTGAAGACCTTATCGCCGAATTTGAAGGTGGTCGTACCGTTTTGCAGAAAACGGGTCAGCGTTTTTATCTCCGGGAAATCATTCGTCAGCAGGGGACCGAAAGGAGGGGAGATAGTGCCCAGTTCCAGTGACAGCGCGCCCGATTCCGGGTTCAGGAAAGTGCGTTCGACACGATAGGTATTGCGGGCATTGGTATGATAGCGATCGTAGCTAAGCTCGTTTCGTATATAACAAAGAATAAGCAGGCAGCAGGTAAGACCTACGGTCAACCCAAAAATATTGATAAAGGATATGAATTTATACTTTACCAGGTTGCGGTAAGCCATTTTCAGGTAGTTGCGTAGCATATTTTTACATTTTATACCATGATATTTTCCAGTACCGTCTGACCGTCCAGCATGCGGATAATGCGATGGCTGAAACGTGCGTCATGTTCGGAGTGGGTGACCATGATGATGGTAGTACCCTGTTCATTTAAATCGGTCAGCAGTTGCATGACCTCGCTGCCGTTGGATGAATCGAGGTTTCCCGTAGGTTCATCCGCGAGTATCAGCTTGGGACGGTTGACCACGGCCCTCGCCACGGCAACCCGCTGTTGCTGGCCGCCCGAAAGCTGCTGCGGGTAGTGATTGCGGCGGTGCATGATCTGCATTTTATCCAGCACCTGTTCCACACGGGTCTTTCGCTCGGCGGTTTTTATCCCGGTATAAATAAGCGGAAGTTCGACGTTTTCAAATACCGTCAGTTCATCGATCAGGTTAAAGCTCTGGAATACGAATCCTATATTATGCTTGCGGAGATCCGCTCTTTTACGTTCGTTGAATTTGGCTACTTCAATGCCGTTGAATAAGAAGCTGCCCGCATCGGGATCATCCAGCAAACCAAGAATATTCAATAGCGTTGATTTACCACAACCGGAAGGCCCCATGACCGCTACAAATTCGCCGTCTTTTACTTCAAACGATAACCTGTTAAGGGCAACGGTTTCCACTTCCTCCGTCCGGTAAATTTTCTCAAGTGCTGAAATTTTTATCATGGTACTGCTTTTTATTGTGTTGTATTGTCAGGGGTTTATTTTAATTGAAAAACGAACAGCTTGACGGGCAAAATACCGGGCGTTTCGCTTACTTCTTCCCCGTTGCGGCCACCCGGCTGCGACATGGTTTCAACAGGCTGTGCGGTTGCAAAATGGGATGGCATCTTTTTACCGCAAAAGTTCTTTGAAGCCCCTGCCAGGCTCAATGCCATGAACAGGAAAACAATCCAGGTGATTTTTGCTTTCATTGTTTTTGTTTTAGTGGCTGCTGCAGGGTGAGCCGCCCCTGAAGGGCGACCCACCCTGCAGCGGGCCCCCTGGTTAAGGTGGGTCGCCCTACAGGGGCGGCTC
>DASYCT010000044.1:0-6938 GCA_036500065.1 Chitinophagaceae bacterium
GAAATCTTCCAGTCCCGCGCCTTGCCCGCCGTCGTAGAGGCCGTGCAGGAACTCAGTGGGGAATACGATGTTATGCCCATGCAGGTGGGTGCCGTTGCCATAATCGTAATTGATATAATGCTGTGTGTCCGTGCCGCCGAATACCTGCCAGGGATGAATGACCGGGCGGCGCTGTGGATCGATGTCGGTAAACAGGTGGTCAAAATCAGGATTGGAACCGCCTTCATTGCCATTGTCCCAGATGACGATCGAAGGATGGTTGACGTCCTTCGCCAACATTTCTTTGACCAGTTTGCTGCCCACTTCGGTTTCATAGGCATGGTGCCAGCCCGTGAGTTCGTCGAGTACGAACAGGCCCAGCGAATCGCAGGCATCGAGGAAATGGTCGTCGGGGGGGTAATGGCTGGTGCGCACGGCGTTCATGTTCATGTCCTTCATCAGCTGCACATCTTCCACGCTCAACGCCGGGCTCATGGTGCGGCCCGAGGAAGGCCAGAAGGAATGATGACAAACACCGCGGAACTTTATTTTTACATTGTTTACGTAGATGCCGTCGCGCTCGCGCAACTCTACCGTACGGAAACCAAATTTCTGTTGTACCGTATGCAGCGGCCGGCCGTTTTGCAACAACGTAAACACTACTTTGTACAAATGCGGGAATTCGGGGCTCCACAATAAGGGAGAGGCAAAGGTATTTTGTATCGTCACCTGAGAAGCGCCTTTGGAAATGGGAGCGGAAAAAGCAGGGCCTGTTTTCCGGCCATCCGAGCTATATACCTGTGCGCTCAATTGATTGGCCGCAGTATGTTCATTCATGAAAACACGGGCGGTAAAAACACCGTTGGCTTTTGCATCGATGGCCACTTGTTCGATGTGTTGTTGCGGCAGGGCTTCGAGATAGACGGGACGGAAAATGCCGCCGAAGATCCAGAAATCGCATTTGCGCTCCGCACCGTTGACCGATTCGTTGGCCGAATGCTTGGACACGGTTACTTCCAGCAGGTTCTTTTGCGGGCCGTAATTCAGCAACTCACTTATAGTATATCTAAAGCGGTAAAAAGCTCCCTGGTGAATGGGACCGGCGGAACGGCCGTTTATCTTCACTTCGGTATCCGTCATCGAACCCTCAAAGACGATGTTGACCTGTTTGTCTTTCCAGGCGGCGGGCACGGCGAACTCATATTTGTACAAGCCTTTTTCCTTGCCGCGAAGCGAATCCTTATCCAGCCCGTAATTGTATTTACCAAAGCCCTGCAACTCCCAGTTGGAAGGTACCGGTATGCTGGTCCATTGGCCGGAGTTCCTGCCGGCGGTACAGAAGAATTGCCAGTTGACCGTATGGTCTTTATCGGTGCCGGACAGGTACTGCAATTGCGTATCCTGTGCCTGCAGGGCGGCGCCGGTTATCATCGACAGTACTATTATTACTCCTTTCTTTATCCGCATATTAATCATCAATTAATAATCATTATTTACTGGTAACCAGTTGTTCCAGTGTATTAAATGGAGCCGTCGGGAACCCCTCTTTGTTAAACAGGTTGGGCTGCGCGGTCTCGTTCCAGCCAAACTGCACCGCCGCCGGTTGGGTGATGCCGGGTGCGGAAACAATCACCGTATTATTCTTTATTACGGCCCGTGCCGCCACAAAATTACCATCGCTGCCGGCGATGCTGAACCAGTTGAGCGGCTTGCCGTCATTGCTTACCAGTCCGCTGCCCGTATGATCGAAAGAAAGAACAAGGGTATTGCCTTCCGTTTTCATACTGCGGAATACCGGGCCACTGTATTCTATTTTCCTGTCGTATGCTGTTGCAAGGGCCAGCAGCGCAAGACGGCGGCCTATTTCCCATTTATAGGCCGGGTGAAGATCATCGGGTGAATCGACCAGGTCGGTCGTGACGATCATGCCGGTATGGGGCATCGACAATACCAGGGCCTGTGCATGGCGAAACTGCGCCAGTGTTTGATCCGTATGTGGCCGGTCGGTACTGTGCGAATAATAGTAAGGGGGCAACTGCACATAATAAAACGGCAGGCTGTTGTTGTGCCAGAGCCCGCGCCAACTATCGATAAGCGTTTGCATCTGTGCCGTATACTTTACTGTATCGTTCAGGAAACAGTTCGATTCGCCCTGGTACCAGAGAAAGCCGCGGAGCAGAAAGGGCGCCAGCGGGCTGATCATAGTAGTATAAAATTTACCCGTCTCCGCACTGTCGTGCTGGTCGGCCTGCACGGTATGTGGCAACCAGGGTTCGATGCGGCTGCCGCTTACCGAGGCGGAGATGATGCCAACAGGCACGCCCAGTTGACGATACAATTCTTTAGCAAAGAAATAACCAGCAGCAGAGAAATCGCGCAGCGGAACGCCTGTGGCGCTGTCCCAGGTATGACGTACCGGGTGCAGTTTGCTATAATCGTTTCTTACCAGGAAAATACGGATAAGCGGATTGCGCGCACTGTCAAGCTCGTTGGCAGGGGCATTGCCGTGCAACGCTTTTTCAAACTTGCTGTTCTTGCGCATGCTGTACTCCATGTTGGACTGGCCGGAGCAAAGCCATACTTCGCCTACCAGTATATTTTGCAGGCGGATGCTGCTGTCTTTGGTCGAGATGATCATTTCCGCGGGCCGGGTTGAAACGGCGAGCGGGTCAAGGTCTACCCGCCATTTGCCGGAAGCATCGGTCACCGTCTTTTTCACCTGCTGGTTAAACTGTACCGTCACCTGCTCCCCTGCCGCGGCATACCCCCAGACGGGCACCGGCCGGTCACGCTGCAGCACCATATTACTGCCAAGCACAAACGGGAGCCGCAACTGCGCAGCAAGCGGGCCGTAAAGGAGCAAGGCCAGCAAGACGGCGATTCCGGTTGTATATATGTTCTGCTTCATTCCTCTTTATTGTTTGACGCCTTTGAGCCAGATGGCATACGAAAAGGCTTTTGCGTCGGGGGCGGGTTTATGGGCCGCGTCCGTGTACCATTTGCCGATATTGGCAAAGGGGAATACATTTATCGTGGTTTGCTTACCATCAGCCAGCAGCACCGGCACTTTATAACCCGGTCCGAGCATATCTTTCCCGGCAGGCACGGTAGCAAAATGCGCCGGGTCGGCCAATACGTATTTAACGTCGTTCATCACATTTTTGGGGAAAGCGCTGGTATCGCCGGTATAGTACATATTGTCCACGGCGTAAACGACCGGGCCTCGTTGCAAGGCCCACGGCGCATCGGAATCCACCGAAGTGATATAAGGTTTCCTATCGGAGGTCTTGAGATAATGATCATGGCGCACCCATTTTAGTTTCATGGGCAGCCGCAATTCTATCTTATCGCCTTTTTTCCATACCCGTGTCACGGGCATATAATAGCTTTTTTTGATAATGGGAGTAACCTTCCCGTTGACCAGCAACACAGGGTCATCACACCAGCCGGGCATGCGCAGGTAGAGGCTGAAACGAACGGGAGTAGCAGGGTTGACGGCGATGACCACTTTATCACCTTGTGGATAGCTGCCGGTTTGCACCAGTTCGGTTGTACCGCTTTTAGACAGGGGGATGGTTGCGGTGGAAGCAATATACTGGTTGACATATACGATGGGTGTATGCTCATAACTGCCCGTGGCATAAATAAATTCCGGCAGCATCGATAACAAGCGGTGACCGCTGCCTGTGCAGCAATCGGGACCGTCGGCGCGGAAATAGCCGGCCGGCTTAAAGCCGTTGGGCGGGGTAAAATAACGGTTGCAGTCGCCGTCGATGGTTTGTTCGGCAAAGACCTGGTTCCAGATCAGTTTTTCCATTTCGTCGGCATATTTCCCCCCATCGGCACCGGCCAGGTCAAGCAGGTATTGGCTGAGCTGCAGCCATGACATGGTGGAGCAGGTTTCTATCATTTCCCCGGTGAGGGGCTTGATATAATCGCGTTCATAATGTTCACCCACGCTTACGCCACCGGTGATATAGGTCTGCCGGGCGTTGACATCCCGCCAGGCGCCTTCTACCTTACGCAAATAAGAGGTATCGCCGGTAGCCTGGTAGAGGCGCAGGAAACCGAGGAAGTTCATCTGGAAGGTATGTGCGTGTACGTAAGGCTGCAATTTATTGACGGGCAGGGTGCCGTCGGCCACGCTGTCGAGCTTCGAGAACGCATTCCATCCACTCCATACGTCGATGCGGCTTACCACCCATTGGCACCAGTCGAGGTATTTTTTTTCTCCCGTGAGCTGGTACAGGCGCATCATCGGGTCGATGAGCAGGGTCCCTTCCCAGGAGTAATGAATGCTGTGGCCCGCGATGTCGGAGTGTTGTGTGCCCTTGAGGGTTTTGCCCATGTTGTCGGGGTAACGATCTTTGGAGGGCCAGAACTCGGCTTTGCCGGGACCGATGGTTTGGATAAAATAATCGCCGAGCCTGCGGGCGGCGTCGAGGGCTTTGGTATCGTGCCAGTCTTCGTAGCCCGTGAGGAGGGCGTGCTGAAGGAAGTATAGTTCATAGGCATCCATGCCGCGAAGGGGCTTTTCGGGGGTACGGATATCCGCGGCCGTGATGCCGATATAGCCGCCGGGTTCCTGGGAGGCGATGACGCGGGCGAGCATGGTGCGTGTTTTGGCGGCGAGGGCGGTGTCGCGGGTGCGTTCGGCGGTGAGGATGGAGGATTCGATCCATTTGCCGGGTTGTTCCCCTTTGCGCCAGTTCCAGTCTTTGAAGTCGCGTTGCTCCACCAGTTGTACATAGTCGCCGATGGGAAAGGTTTCGAGGTAATTATCCTTATTTTTTTCGAGCCGGTCGCCGATGAAGCCGCCGACGGAGCTGATGTCTTTTACGGGGACGGGTATTTGTTGGCGGGGCACTTTATCGGTGGGCAGATCGGTTTGCGCTTGCAGCGCCAACGCGGATAACAGCAGGGTGATTAAAAACGTGTACCTCATTTGTCTTCATTTTTTGTGGTAAGGCCTGTTATCATAAATGCCGCTGCGGGTGCTGATTCACCGGCATGGGGCAGGTCGAAGTTTTGATCGGCCGGCGTATCGGCATCGGGAAAATGGCGGGCGCTACCGGTACGGAATACAATGCGTTCGAGTTTATCAGCCGGGGCAAAAAACAATTGCGTGTTTATTTCCTTGCCGTTGATGTTCATCGTATAGGACCGGGTACCGGTATTAAAAGACACCCGGATGGCATAGGCTTCGCCGGCTTTGTATTTCAACAGGTTTTTTGCACGGGCCGCGGCTTTCGACTGGAGGGTGCTGTCGGGGCCAAAGGTAAAACGTATCGATGGCTGACCCTTTGCATCGACAAATTCGATTTCAAGACTGCCGGTATTGTTTTGCATCGGGATGACGGTGAACTCCGCCGTCGTTTTCTTCGAGGGAGGAAACAGGCGCCCGGCTTTGGCATAATCGAAGGGGTCTTCATCTTTCAGCAACAGGGCTTTTTTGCCATTGGGCGTTTTGCCCATCGACACCGGCGCCCAGAGGGGGCTGTAGATATTCCATTGGTCCAGTTCTTGGCCCTCCGGGAGGTTGTCGAACACCTCATTTACCGGGGCTGTCGTCTTATCGGTTACAGGTACGGGTATGGAAGCCACCCAAATATCTTCCTTGTTCATGCTGTAGCTGACCCAAAAGCGGTTGCCGGGCGGTATGCCATCGCCTTCGATGATGCCGCGCACGTACTGGGGGCCGTAGGATTTGTAATTGCCGCCATAGCGCATGGTGGTTATCTCACCATTGACCAGCAGGAGATTGGTATAGTCGAGCCCGTCGGCGCTGGTGCTGATGGCAAGTGGCCAGCGGTATTCGGAAGGATTGTACACGGTGGCATAACGACCATCGGCCGTGCGCTGCCCCCATATCTTCGCATTGGCATTGACGAAATGCGGGGCGCGGGCTACCGGTCCCCAGCTTCGGCCGCCATTGCTGCTGATGCTGGTCAACGCGTTCTTCCAGAGGCCCACCACGCGCCCGTCGGGCAGGTGGTAGAAGTTAAACGCCTTATAGTTTTTCTGTAAGGGAATAAGCGTATCGTTGCGATCGGCCTCTTCTTCCCATTGCATCATCGTCAGCGGTTGGGCCATCAGTTCGTTGCAGGCATCCACGAAACCCCTGTCGGCCGATTTGGTATAAAAAGGATAATCGGTGTTCTGTTGATTCCAGCGATGGTTGTAATGAAGAAAATAAATGGGGCCGAATTTCCCATCGGGCAGCACTTCGCGTACTACCCTGCCGATGCCGTTGCCGTCGTTGGGATCGTCTTTATCGTTCATGCAGATCCCGTAAAAGCCCAGCACGAGCAGGCGTTTGCTTTTCGCGGTATAAAAGCCCATGCGCTGGTGCATGACGGCATAGAGGTTATGGGCCGTTTCGGGCTGCCCTTCTTTTACAAAACCGTCGGGGATCTTATAGGGTGGAAAGATCACCACGGGTTTTGACCAGTGATCACCATCGGGCGATGTGAGCAGCAGGGTTTGCCCCGGGGGTACGCTCTCTCCTATCTTATCACTCAGGTATTCGAGGTAGAAGCGGTTGTTCCAATACGCCAGCATGGGCGCATGGTTGTAGGTCCAGCCCATGCCTTCGGCTTTTTCCGGGTGTTCACGGTTGGCGCGGAACACCTGGATATTGTGCACGCCCATGGCGGGGCTGAGCCGGCCGTCGTGGTAATCGACATTGGACAGGGTGCTGCCGGAATAGTGAACGCCCTCCTGCCCACGGGCACTCGCCAGTGCAGTGGAAGCCGCGATTAATCCTACTATCTTATGAAAACAATTCATATTTATTCATTCTAATATCTGCCACTGTGACGGTAACATCTTGCTGGCTCCTTTCTGGCCTCTTCCTGCTTCCTTCCTGCTTCCTTCCTTGTTCCTGGATATAGATTCCCCAAACCCAGTTTTTGCCATTTTGTCGTTACCCTTTTACCATTTCCAACCAGGCTTCGGCC
>DASYCT010000045.1:0-8575 GCA_036500065.1 Chitinophagaceae bacterium
GAGGAAATGCGCCATGATGTTTACCCAAAGGTTTTTACTGCGGTAGTACATCCACCCGAGTGCAAAGCCAAGGATAGCCCTGCTGAGAAAGAAATAAATCGATGTATGAACGACACTGAACAATAACGAAGTGAAAATAATGGCCAGCACCGGTTTTTTCCACCAGTGCACAAAAAGGTTTTGCAAAGCGCCGCGGAATAGCATTTCTTCAAACAGGGCAGGGAAAAACGCCATGATGACAAGGGCGAGAAAGAACTGTCCCCAGGTCTTCAGGCCGCTTATGGCTTCCACCGTATTGCTGTATAAGTCTTCCAGGGATTGCGCTTTATGGTTGAGGTTGGGAAAATGGGCAATGACGGCTTTGCTGAGATCGGCTACGGGGTTGGCTACTATATTGGCGCAAAAAATAAGACAGATCCCCAGCACTATCTGCCAGAAATTGATGTGTTTGCTGAACCCAAGCCATAGCTTGTTTTTCCCGTGACAGATCCGCATATATAAAAATGCAGGCAGGAACATTAAAAAAAAGGTGCCCAAAATCTGGCTTACCTGTATATAAGTTGCATTTTGAGGCTTTAAAAATGCGGCCGCCATGGCCTCACCCATTTGCGCGGTGGGAACGTTCGGACCTATTAATAATGAGCCTATTGCAAACTGTACGATAACAGCCAAAACCAGCCCGGCGCCCAAAAAGGCAATTAAAATGGCTAATTGTCCCCAGCCTGTAAATCCTTTGGCGCTTTTGTACTGCATAGTATTCTGCTATAAGATGTGTAAATTTGCAATTCTTTTCAATACAATGATTCAGATCGGCAATATACAACTTCCTGATTTTCCACTTCTCCTGGCCCCGATGGAGGATGTGAGCGACCCACCATTCCGCGCCGTGTGCAAGGACAAGGGGGCCGACCTCATGTACACCGAATTTATCTCTTCGGAGGGCCTGATACGCGATGCCATCAAAAGCCGCCGCAAGCTCGATATATTTGATTACGAACGACCTATAGGTATCCAGATATTTGGCGGCGATGAGGAAAGCCTTTCGCTGGCCGCGAAAATAGTGGATGTTACCAACCCCGACCTGCTCGACATCAATTTCGGATGCCCGGTAAAGAAAGTAGCCCTTCGCGGCGCCGGGGCGGGCGTGTTGAAAGACATCGACCTGATGGTGCGTCTTACTTCTGCCGTCGTGCGATCCACTTCCCTGCCTGTGACAGTCAAGACCCGTCTGGGATGGGACGACAACACCCGTAATATCGAAGAAGTGGCCGAGCGCCTGCAGGATGTGGGTATCAAAGCGCTCGCCATCCATGGCCGCACCCGTACGCAGATGTACAAGGGTTCGGCCGACTGGACCCTGATCGGTAAAGTAAAAAACAACCCGCGGATCAAAATGCCCATCTTTGGCAATGGCGATATCGATTCGCCTGAAAAAGCGCTGGAATATAAAAACCGCTACGGGGTAGATGGCATCATGATTGGCCGCGCCGCTATCGGCTATCCCTGGATATTCGACGAGATCAAACATTTCATGCGCACGGGCGAGCACCTGCCTTCGCCTTCCATCGAAGACCGGGTAGCGGTTTGCCGCAAGCACCTGTACCACTCTGTAAGCTGGAAGGGCCCGGTGGTAGGCATCAATGAAATGCGCCGCCATTATGCCAATTACCTGAAGGGATTGCCCAATATAAAAGATTATCGCAACCGGCTGGTCACGCTGGGCACCATGGAAGAAGTGGACGAAGTATTAAAAGAAGTGGAAAAGAATTATGCCGGTTTTGAATTTACCGCCACGCCCATCGAACTGATCAACTACCACGAGAAATGTCCCATCGATTGATCACAGTTTCGAAGTAAACGCCTCGATCCCGCTGGTATATGCCCGCGACCGTTGTTCGGCCATGTAGTCGGCTCCCAGCATAATAACGCCTTGCAGGGCCAGCGTCACGCCCAGTCCAAACCAGAATTGCCCGGACGGTTTGGCCCTAAAATAAAATACCAGCACAGCTCCGGCCAGTGTCAACATTATTTCTATCCAGCGATAGGTCACAAAACGGCTGTTTACTTTTTTCATCCGGGGCAGTTCATCGTTTTTCAGCTGGTAGGGATTGGCGTCATACGCATAGACATTACGCACCCTGTCTTCGTCGCTCCGGCGAAACACGGTATAGCTTGCGCTCAATTGTATTATCCCGATTAGCAGCAGGGGCAGGGCCGCTCCCTTATAAAATTTGCCCCGTACCAGGAATAAAAACAGGAGGGCCAGCGCAATGGCCACCAGGCCAACGACCATGAACAACAGGCTGCCCTGCTTTTCCGCAAGAAAATATGCTTCAATATCGGTTTTGGTAAACATTATCTTATCAGCCATTTAAACAGTTTCAGCTTTCCACGGAAAGGAGGGTATTTAATGGCGGGGTCGAACCAGTTGGGTGTTTTCATCACCGGTTTGCGGCGTGTAAACGTATCGAAACCAAACCTGCCGTGGTAAGCTCCTATGCCGCTGTTGCCCACGCCGCCAAAGGGGATATGGTGGTTGGCGAAATACCAGGCCGTGTTATTAATGCAGCCGCCGCCAAACGGAACAGCGTTCAGCCATTCCTGTTCTTTTTTACCGGAAGCGGTAAAAAGGTAAAACGCCAGCGGGTTGGGGTGGCGCTGCACGATGCGCAGGGCTTCTTCGCCGGTTTGAAACGACAGAATGGGTAGTATAGGGCCAAAGATTTCTTCTGTCATCAGTGGAGCGTCCGGCGGCACCTTGTCCATCAGCGTAGGGGCAATGAATAAGCTGCTTCTATCGTGCTGACCGCCATAGAGCACCCGGCCCTGGCCGAGATAATTTACCAGTGCATCGAAGCGCTGCCCGTTGATGATCCGGCCATAATCGTAACTCGTGGAAGCGTCTTCGCCATAAAATTTTTGTATGGTTGCTTTTAAGGCTTCCAGCAGTTTATCTTTTACCGATGCATGTACCAGCACATAATCCGGGGCAATGCAGGTCTGGCCGGTATTGAGGAATTTGCCCAGCACAATGCGCTTGGCGGCGGTCGTTATATCGGCATCCGCTTCTACCACGGCAGGGCTTTTGCCGCCGAGTTCCAGCGTTACGGGAATAAGATCTCTTGCCGCCAGTTGGTAAATCGATTTGCCCACGGCTACGCTGCCGGTATAAAATATATGGTCGAAACGAAAAGCATTCATCAGCGCGGGCACCGTCACGGCCCCCTCGCCCTGTACCACTTTTATATAAGCGGGAGCAAATGTTTCGTCCATCATCTTTTCTATAAGGGCGGCGGTGGCGGGAGCGGCTTCGGAAGGTTTCAGCACCACGCAATTGCCGCCGGCGATGGCGCTTATCATTGGGATCAGCAATAATTGCAGGGGATAATTCCAGGGGGCGATGATAAATACCACGCCCAGCGGGTCACGGTAAATAACCGCCGAGGAAGGAAAATTGGCGAGATCGGTACCCACGTGTTCCGGTCGCATCCAGTCGCCCAGCTTTTTGGAAGCCACTCTTATTTCCGCCAGCAACAGGCCTGTTTCAGAAGCATAGGCTTCCTCGGGGCTTTTCTTTAAATCTTCGTGCAGCGCCCGGGCAATGGCGGCTTCATGATTCACTATCATCTGCCGGGCTTTCTCCAATTGTTGTTTCCGGAACGCATAAGACCGGGTAGCACCGCTATCGAAATAGCGGCGCATGCTTTCCAGCATAGCCGGGAAATTAGTCTCCCCGGTAGCGGGGGCAGGCGCCGTGGCAGCAATGCGTTTATTCATGGTAGTGAAGGTAAGAAGATACTTCCCCGCCCGTTGTTTTCCTGCAACGAATAATGCGGTATCATCGTTTTTTCCTTTACTGCGTACAAAATAAAATGTGTCAGGGCCAAAGTTAATCCAAAAAAGGCCGGTAATACTACGATAGGGTTTTTACGAATGTCACCGGAAAAACCGAAGCATTTTCTGCGGGGCCTGGTGTTTTTGGCTTAAAACGGCTTATAAAACGCTGCCGGTAAATTATTAAAAATAAGCTGTTTACAGGTCGACATAAGTATGATTACTTAGGCATTACTAACACTTATATCTGAAGCCCTTTTATTAAACCATGTAGGAGGCAAAACTACAGGCAAAGGCAGGTAGTTCGATGGTAACTTGGCGTCTTGCTCTATTTTTCACGGGCCGCAAAAGGATCATCTTTGTGTTGTCATCGGAACAGTAACAACGACCAGTAAAACCGCCCTGTGAAAACCCAATATTCCCGAACCGAAAACGAATTGACCTTATATCCTAAAAACCCTTTTAACCCTTATATGCCCTAATCGTTCGAAAGCCCTTATCTCTGAAATCACACTATCCTAATGAAGAACCCGACCGGTCCAAACTATGAAAGCCCGTTTTAACCGTACCCTTAACTGTCCCGTTGCCCTTTGAAGAACCCTATGTCCAATGTCCGAAAAACCCTATCCCTTGAATCCAGTATCCGACATGAAGCACCTGTATGATCCCAACTATGAAAGCCCGTTTTGACCGTACCCTAAGCCGTCCGTTACCTTTGAAGAACCTTTACGATCCGATGACCGAAAAACCGTAGTATCCAACATCCATGAACAACCGATGATGATCCGTACTCATGTCACGATGAAACCGTCCAAATTAAAAAATTAACCGGCCGGCTCCCCGGCCCGTTTTTCTACCCTTACTGAAAACGAATGATTACAGGCCGGCGCCTTCTGGCGCCGGCACTAATCCAATCCTCTCCTCCGTACCCTTTGAATAAAACAATCTTTTATTCATTCCCGTAAAACATGTTGTATGAAAAACTATTTCCAACAGGACCTTGTTCCTGCCGCCCCCACTTTTTCAACCCCTTCCGTATCCCTGCACCACATGGTAAGCCGCCTGCAGGCCGGCCTGATGGCAGAAGCTGTCGATAAAAAAAGCCTGATTATAAATGATGTAGATAAAGATCTGTCGCTTTGTGCAGATGAAGACGTTCTTGCCTACGTGGTCGGGGGTATTATCAGCAACGCCGTGTATAGCAGCAGCAATTCCTGTATCCGGGTGGAGACCATCCGCGATGAAAACGGTATCCGGTTGTGTGTGCGGAATAACGGCGCTTTTAGCTATCATTCCAATATGATCAGTCTTGGCAATATGCTGCAGGCCGCCCGCCGTATCGGGGGAGGCATCGGTCTTCAAAGCGAGGCCGGGGGCAGGCTAACCGTTATGTTTATATTTCCACTGGCAGGCGAATAGCGGCGGGGGGTACGGCGATAATTATTTAGATTTGTCGTACAAACTACTGCCATGCGTCCAAAACGTTATCCTGCTTCCCTGGCAGCAAAAGCTGCTTGTATCTTCATTATATGCCTGCTGTGCCGGTACAGCGGCAAGGGACAACCGGGGCCGGGCGTTGACCACCTGACCGATAGCCTGAAAAAAAGTCTTTCGCAGGCGCAGACCGATAGCGAAAAAAACTACTGGATGTTAAAGCTGGCTACCAGCTATACTGCTTTTAACCCCGAGCTTTCAGAAGACTATGCCCGGCAGGCGATGCAGGTGGCAGAGCTTAGCAGGGACCGGAAGCTAATCATCAATACCTATCTCTCCAATGGCCGCCGTTACCTGAACCGGGCGAACCTGAGTAATTATTTACAACAGGCATTAAGCAATTTCCTGGAAGCGCAGAAAATGGCGCAGGCAAACAATCTTGACGATGAGCTTGCCTACAGTTATATCCACATCGCCTCGGCTTACCGTGCGATGGGCGATGACGACAAAGCGCTTAAATACAATGACCTCGCCCATTCCATTGCCGCCGCGGGGAACAACGATTCACTCAAAGTAACTGCGAGCAATTCCCTGGGGGATACCTACAGTGCAAAAAATGAAATGCTGCTGGCGTTCAGAAATTACCTCGATGCATTGAACATTGCCGAGCTGTCCAAAAGGGATGAATTGCTTTCGCTCTCCTGCACAACGCTGGCGGGGTTTTATGCGGGTATCGACGACTATGACAAGTCCATCGACTACGGCATGCAAGTCATACATATCGACGAACGCAATAACAACCTGTATAAGCTGTTCGACGATTACAACTTCACGGGTCGTCTTTTTGTCGGCAAGAAGCAATACGATGTTGCCTTACAAATGTTTGAAAAGGCCATTGCCCTGGCGGATAGCCTGGGAATCCCCATGTTTAAGATCCTCCCATATTCCAATATCTCCAATATGTATTTCGACCATGACCAGATCGATAAGGGATTGGCCTACCTCAACAGCCACCAGCAATTACTGGATTATTTCAAGGTCAACCAGCTTGGCTTTTTCCTCGACGAGGGATACGGGTTCATCTATACGAAACTGGGGAAACTTGATTCCGCCGCTTATTTTTATGCCCGGACGGCGCCGCAGATGGAACAGCATGCCAGCGGGTATGTCAAATCGAATTTCTATGTCCAGTACGGCCAGTATTTTATGAAATCGGGCCAGTACCCGCAGGCCATCACTTATTTCCAGCAGGCAAGGCAGATGGGGGAATCGATGAAAGATTTGAATACGCTTGAAACCAGTTCGAAATACCTCGATAGCCTGTATCGCCTGACGGGTGATTTTAAAAACGCTTTACAGTACAACACGGATTATAATCTCTATAAGGATAGTATTAAAAACCTCGCTAAGGCCACCGATTTGCTCAAGCTGGAAGTGGACAACGACAACAAACGCCGGGAACGGCTGGTCAAAGAAGAAGAGGAAAAAACAGAACACCGCCACAACGTGCAGTATATGGGTATAACGGCGGGCATTGCGAGTCTATTTATCGTCATGGTGATGATGGGATTTTTTGTCGTATCGCCGCGCACCATCCGGGCGCTGGGCTTTTTCTCGTTTATCTTTCTATTTGAGTTTGTGATATTGCTGGCCGACAAGCAAATTCATGAGTGGACGCATGGCGAGCCCTGGAAAATACTTTTTATAAAAATAGGATTGGCAGCTATCCTGCTGCCCCTGCATCACTGGCTGGAACATAAAGTGATCCATTACCTGACTACCCGGAAGAAGATTGCCGCCCACGGTTTTCTCGGCGCGGGCAGGTTGTTAAAAGGGAAAAAGGCGGAAACTGTTCACCCGGCATAGGTATACCCGGCTTAGGGATCTGCCGCAGTTTCCATTGGCACTGTTTTTTTAGCTGTACTGTAAAAGTTGGTATGAGCCCGAAAAAAACACCTGCCGAAATGCCTGTTCCGCAACAGCCGCCGGATATTCAACCGCTTACGAGCCCGGAAGAATATCCATTACAGGCCCCGGAGGAGCCGCAGCCGGCACCCGGCCAACCGGAAAAACTACCTGAACCATATCCTGCGCCCGAACCGGCGCCTTCGGCGCATTTTCCGGGGAAGGCCAGTCGTTAAAATCCTTTTTTGGCAGCCGGCAAAGCAGGTAATACGAGGTTGTTGAGCGCACTTTTCTGCGCGGCCATCTTCTCTACATCCTCCGCCTTACGGGGTGCGAGGTAGGAAAGAAGTTCGGGCATTTGTTTGCCTACGCGCACATCGTCTTCTATCCTCACGGCAATGCCCCACCATTTTTTATCGCAGTCGCTGTTGGAAGGGATATAAATACCCGGCTCAACCGTTATTACCATATTCTCTCTCAGGTTTTGATCATAATTGCCGGCATCGTGTACGTCCAGTCCCAGGAAATGCGAACATCCATGGGGGTAATAGCGCACTACCTCTTCTTTATTTTTTATAATGCCCAGTTTCAGTAACCCGTTGGCGAGTACTTCCGTTGCTTTTTCATTGAGCGCAGCAAAGGGCGTTCCTTCCCTGCAGAGTTTCATGACGGCTTCCTGGGCCTCGTACACGAGGTTATAAATCGCTTTCTGGTTCGGTGTAAACTTGCCGGTGGCAGGCACCGTACGGGTAACGTCGGCCGAATAGCCGTGGTATTCCGCCCCTACGTCCATCAGCACCATATCCCCCGCCCCGATGTGCATGCGGGTATTTTCTTCGTAATGCAATATGCAGCCGTTTTCACCGGAGCCCACGATAGAGGGGTATCCAACATATTCGGCACCGAGTTTTTTATGTACATATTCCTGTAATCCCTGTAGTTCCAGTTCCGACATGCCTGGTTCTATCGCCTTCATCGCCTCGGCATGGGCGATGCTGGAAATCTCAATTGATTTGCGCAGCAGGTCCATTTCTTCCGGCGTTTTTATCTCCCGCAGGGAAGCGACGAGATCGGTGTACAGGCCGGGGTTGAACCGTTGTTCCCGAACTATTTTCTTTGCAGCATAAAAGCTGGCGGAGTCCTTACAGTTCAGTACACGTTGTATCGATTCGTTTTCCAGTATCTTTTTATCCCCGCCTGTTTTGTTTTTGAAATAGGGCATAAACCCTGGCAGGTTGACCAGCGTGGCGTATTTATCAAAAAAATCAAGCAGTTCGCTTACAGTGGGATTAAAATCCGCCGGCAATGCCGCTTTTTGTTTGAACGACGCGATGAGATCGTAGAGGTCTGCACTGTCGGAAGGATCATCGGGCCCATCGATGGGAAGATTATCAAAAAGGAT
>DASYCT010000046.1:0-2674 GCA_036500065.1 Chitinophagaceae bacterium
TTGGCAAAGGAATTGCAAGACTGTAGTTTCGTAATTTTATATATTATTAATTCAGACATATTATGCTCCAAACCGCAGAAGACATACGGCAGATCAACGAAAAGATCCAATACCACGGCATATTTATCGACCGCCTGCGGGACGAGGTGGGAAGGGTGATTGTAGGGCAGCACTACATGCTGGACCGGCTGCTCATTGGCCTGCTCAGCAACGGTCATGTGCTGCTGGAAGGGGTACCGGGACTGGCCAAAACGCTTACCATCAAATCACTTGCACAGGCCGTCAAGGCCAAATTCAGCCGGATACAGTTTACACCCGATCTGCTGCCTGCCGACGTGATCGGCACCATGATTTACCAGCAGCAGAAAAACGAGTTCGTCGTGCGGCGGGGGCCCATCTTCGCCAATTTTGTGCTGGCGGACGAAATCAACCGGGCCCCGGCAAAAGTGCAAAGCGCCCTGCTGGAAGCGATGCAGGAACGGCAGGTCACCATCGGCGACACCACCTACAAACTGGAAGAGCCTTTCCTGGTGCTGGCCACGCAAAACCCCCTGGAACAGGAGGGAACCTACCCGCTGCCGGAAGCGCAGGTGGACAGGTTTATCATGAAAGTTGTGGTCGGCTACCCGAGCAAAAGTGAAGAACAACTGATTGTGCGGCAAAACGTGCAGGGTATTAAATTCCCCGAAACCACCCAGGTGGTGTCGGTACAGGAAATACTACAGGCAAAAGAGCTGGTGCGGACTATTTATATGGACGAGAAGGTAGAGAACTATATACTCGATATTGTATTCGCCACCCGCTTCCCGGAGAAATACAACCTGCAGAAATTAAAGCCGTTGATTTCCTACGGCGGCTCACCCCGCGCCAGCATCAACCTGGCCCTGGCGGCCAAGGCGAATGCCTTTCTCAACAAACGGGGTTACGTGATACCGGAAGATGTGCGAACGATTTCCCGCGATGTGCTCCGCCACCGTATCGGTCTCACCTATGAAGCAGAAGCGGAGAATGTGAACGTGGAGAATATTATTGACGATATATTACATGCCATACAGGTACCATAGGTTTTAATTTCAACGCATAAATGCTAACTACCGCCGAAATATTAAAGAAGGTAAAAGAACTCGAAATAAAGAGTAAGAAGATAACTCAACATCTTTTTACCGGGGAGTACCATTCTGCATTCAAGGGCCGTGGTATGAGTTTCCGTGAAGTGCGGGAATATTATGCCGGCGATGATATCCGCTTTATCGACTGGAATGTAAGCGCCCGGTTTTCAACCCCGTTTACCAAGCTGTTCGAGGAAGAACGTGAACTTACGGTCATGCTGCTGGTAGACATCAGCGCCAGTTCGATCTTTGGTTCTACCCATGCTCGGAAGAAAGACCTCGTCACGGAAATAGGGGCCGTGCTTTCTTTTTCGGCCGTGAGCAACAACGATAAGGTAGGCGTTATTTTTTTCAGCGACAAAGTAGAGAAATACATCCCACCCAAAAAAGGCAAGCAACATGCCCTGTACATAGTACGTGAACTGCTGACGATGGAGCCAAAGGGCAGGGGTACGAATATCAGCGAGGCCCTGCGGTTTTTTAACAACGCCACGCGGCAGAAAAGCATTTCTTTTCTGCTCAGCGATTTCCTCGATGACAAGTTTAGTGATGCACTGAAAGTGGCCGGCCGGAAACACGATATCATCGGGATTAAGGTATATGATAAAATGGAAGTACAGTTGCCCGATGCCGGGCTCCTGCAGGTAAGGGATGCGGAGAGCGGGCGCGTCTGCTATATCGACAGCAGTGATTACTGGGTAAGACAGCAATATGAAAAACAGTTTTTTGACCACACCGACTGGTGTAAAAATATCTTTCTCCGCAGCGGCAGCGATTTACTGCATGTGCGCACGGACGAAGACTATGTAAAAGTGTTACAGAAATTTTTTATCGGACGATCGTAAATTACCAACAGACAGGTTAGCCCCCGAATCCATGAAGAGGAGAATGCCCCATATCACCAGTTGTTTGTTTTTTCTGCTGCTTTCTTTTGTTTCCTTTTCCCAAACGGTTACGGTAAAAGCCGCTATTAACCGCAACAAGATCTTAATCGGCGAACCCATCGAATTAAAACTCGAAGCTACGGTGCCCACGGGTACGGATATAAGCTGGTTCCCGCTCGATTCCATGACCCATTTTGAATTTATTGAAAAGGGTAAGATCGATACCATAGGTACGGCCGATGGCAGGACCTTCCGGCAAACCCTGCTTATCACCAGTTTTGATTCCGGCCGTTGGGTAGTACCCTCCCTTCCGCTGGTGTCGGGCAATAAAGCGTATCTTACTGACTCCATACCGGTGTCGGTGGCTTATTCCAATTTTAACCCACAGCAGGACTATCATGATATTAAGGATATCCTGGATGTGCCCAACCCCAATACAGGCTATATCGACTGGGTGTTGGTGGGCCTTATAGTGCTGTCCGCGGCAGCCATCGTTTATTTCCTGCAAAAGCAGGTGCAGGTTCCCTTACAGGTAATAGTAAAGAAAGCGGAGCCGAAACTGCCGCCTTTGCAGGAAGCACTGCAATCACTGGAAGAACTCGAAAAACGAGGCTGGGCGAAGAATGGCGAAGTAAAAGCCTTCCATACGCAGCTGAATGATATATTCCGCAGGTATCTTTA
>DASYCT010000047.1:0-3048 GCA_036500065.1 Chitinophagaceae bacterium
TATTAATTTTTAATACATCAAATTAGTAAGCAAAATGGGAGTATTTAAACTTGAGTACATCTGGCTTGACGGGTATAAACCTACTCAGAGCCTTCGTAGCAAAACGAAGATTGTAAAGGAATTTAGTGGTAAGTTATCAGATGCTCCTATGTGGAGTTTTGACGGTTCTTCCACCGAACAGGCCCCGGGTGGTTCTTCCGACTGCCTCCTGAAGCCGGTTTTCGTAGTGAAGGACCCCTCCCGCAAAGATGGGTTCCTGGTAATGTGTGAAGTACTGAGTGCAGACGGTAAGCCCCATGCCAGCAACGGCCGCGCTACCATCGAAGATGACGACAACGACTTTTGGTTCGGTTTCGAACAGGAATATTTCTTATGGGACACGAAGACCAACAAGCCCCTCGGCTTCCCCGCCGGTGGCTTTCCCGGTCCCCAGGGCCCTTATTACTGCTCCGTAGGCGCCAGCAATGCTTTCGGCAGGAACATTATCGAAGAACACCTGGATGCCTGCATCGCTGCGGGTCTCAACGTGGAAGGTATCAATGCCGAAGTGGCAGCCGGCCAGTGGGAATTCCAAATCTTCGCCAAAGGCGCGAAAGAAGCAGGCGACCAAATCTGGGTTGCACGCTATATGCTGGAAAGAATCGGTGAGAAATTCGGGGTTGCCATCAACTGGCATTGCAAACCTTTGGGTGAACTCGACTGGAACGGTTCCGGCATGCATGCCAACTTCTCCAACGGTCTGCTCCGCACCGCAGGCAGCAAGGACATCTTCGACAAAGTATGCGAAGCCTTCCGCCCTGTAATAAAAGAGCACATCGCGGTATATGGCGCTGACAATGATAAACGCCTGACCGGTAAGCACGAAACCGCCAGCATCCATGATTTCAGCTACGGCGTATCCGACCGCGGCGCTTCTATCCGTATCCCGGTAGGCGTACCTGCCGCAGGATGGAAAGGCTACCTGGAAGATCGTCGTCCCAACTCGGCAGCAGATCCTTATAAAGTGGCTGCCCGCATCATCAAAACAGTGAAATCCGCCAAAGTATAAACTTGTTTTATACGGTAATTGCATATAATCCCCCCATGACCTGGGGGGATTTTTTGTATTTTATAAATGACCCGGAATATATTATCTTGCCAGCCCGTTGTCATTTAAGAATAAATGATAATACACTTCGATTGCACGAAAAAACAGCTTGCCCGGTAGGTTTTTACCCAATAATCAGACTTTAAACTATTTTATCATGTCACTTCGATTCAAAGCCCTTGACAATCTCAACAATTTTAAACCTGAAGTAAGAACCGGTTCAGCTAAAGTAACGGCCATTTTCGGGCAGAATGTGTTTACCCTCAAAACCGCCCGTGAATTCCTGAGTGATGAAGCCTACAAAAGCCTGGCAAACTCCATCCGGGGTGGTAAGAAAATAGACCGCACCGTAGCCAACCAGATTGCCGCCGGCATCCGCCAATGGGCCGATAGCAAGGGTGTCACCCACTTTACCCACTGGTTCCAGCCCCTGACCGGCACCACGGCCGAAAAACACGATTCCTTTTTTACCATAAAAAGTGACGGCACCGCCATCGAAGAATTTGACGGCGCCGCGCTGATACAACAGGAACCCGATGCTTCTTCCTTCCCGAGCGGTGGCATCCGCGCCACCTTCGAAGCCCGGGGCTACACGGCATGGGATCCCTCCTCCCCCGCCTTTATCATGGAAATAGGCAGCGGCAAGACCCTGTGCATACCCACCATCTTTGTATCCTATACCGGCGAAACCCTCGATTTCAAAGCGCCCCTGCTCAAATCGCTGGAAGCGCTGAACAAAACAGCCGTCGACGTAGCCAACTTCTTTGATAAAAACATTACCCGCGTTTCCGCCACCCTGGGCTGGGAACAGGAGTACTTTGTAATAGATGAGGGACTCGCCAACGCACGTCCCGACCTGCTGCTCACCGGCCGCACCGTTTTTGGACATGCACCCGCCAAGGGACAGCAACTGGAAGACCATTATTTCGGCTCCATTCCCGAGCGCGTGTATTCCTTTATGCGCGATTTTGAAGATGAAGCCTATAAACTCGGCATCCCGCTAAAGACAAGACATAACGAGGTGGCCCCCTCGCAGTTTGAGTGCGCCCCCATATTTGAGGAAGTAAGCGTAGCCGTGGATCACAACCTGCTGCTGATGGATGTCATGGAACGCGTGGCCCGCCGTCACAAGCTGGCGGTGCTGGTGCACGAAAAGCCTTTTGCCGGTATCAACGGCAGCGGCAAACACAACAACTGGAGCATGGCCACCGATACCGGTGTCAACCTGCTGGCTCCCGGCAAAACGCCGAAGACCAACTTCATGTTCCTTACCTTTTTTGTGAATAGCATCAAGGCGGTACACGATTATGCCGAAGTACTCCGCGCCTCCATCGCTTCCGCCGGCAACGACCATCGCCTCGGCGCTAACGAAGCACCCCCCGCCATCATTTCTGTATTCATCGGTCAATACCTCAGCAAGGTATTGCAGGATATAAAGGAACGTGTAGGCAGTAAGTTCGACGAACAGGATGAAGCCATCCTGAAACTGGACCTTCACCGCAGCATTCCCGAACTGTTGCTCGACAATACCGATCGCAACCGTACGTCCCCCTTTGCCTTTACCGGCAACAAGTTTGAGTTCCGCGCCGTAGGTTCTTCGGCCAACTGCGCCAACGCGATGACTGTGCTCAACACCATCATGGCCGAAACACTGCGCAACTTCCGCACAGACGTAGACGCACTGATCAATAAAGGCGAGAAAAAAGAAATCGCCATCATGCACGTCATCCGCGAATACATCGTGAGCAGCGAAAAAGTATTGTTTGAAGGCGACGGCTACAGCGCCGAATGGGAAAAAGAAGCCGAGAAAAGAGGCCTGCCCAATATAAAAACCACCCCGCTCGCATTGGACGCATTGGTCAATGAGCGTTCCAAGCAATTGTTTGAAACCAACAACGTACTAAGCGAAGTAGAGTTGGAAGCCCGCCACGAGATCGAATTGGAAAAGTACATTAAGAAAG
>DASYCT010000048.1:0-5756 GCA_036500065.1 Chitinophagaceae bacterium
AGCAGAACTGGAAAAGCTATGCGCCCAATTTGGAACTGGATTTAGCCCTGCCTGAAATTGACAAACGGGTAGTAAAATTAATCACCGAAAATAAAATTGATGCCACCCCCAAAATTACTCATCCGCACCGGGGATATTATGTTAAGGCAGACCTCAATGAGAATTTGCCTTATAGTTTTCATGGTTACCCGCTCATTGAAAAGGAACTGGATAAAGTGGAAGACGGCATCATCTGTATATTATGGAGATAGTGACCACCCTGTTTCGGGCCAAATTGACCCAGGGGTTAGCTGACTTTTGGGTTGCAGCAAATGCTATAAAAGCATGTACAAAAATAGTTATTTAAAAGGTAATTTCATTAGTGGCTGTTTTCCGGTTCAACATTACGTTTTCTTCTCATAGATTCTCCCTTTAACTCGATGCGGTGTGCATCATGAACGATCCGGTCAAGGATCGCATCAGCAACCGTTTTTTCACCGATCACTTCAAACCATTTACTGACCGGCAATTGCGAAGTGATGATCAGTGAGGTCTTACCGTGCCTGTCCTCAATGATCTCCATTAGTGCCGCCCTGCTTTGTGCATCAAAAGGCTGAATACCAAAGTCGTCGAGTATGAGCAGTTGTTGTCGTTCGATCTTAGCCAACTCTTTCATATAGGAGCCGTCCGCCTTGGCCATCTTGAGCTTGGCAAATAGTTTGGGCGTACTGGTGTACAATACCCTGTAGCCCAATACACAGGCCTGGTAGCCCACTGCAGAAGCAATATAGCTTTTACCGATACCGGTACTCCCGGTGATCAGCAGGTTCTCGAAGCGGTCAACAAACGTACAATCCGCCAGGCGCATGATCTGGTTGCGGTCAATACTTCGGTCAGCATGATAGTGAACATCTTCAATTGAAGCTTTATAGCGGAACCGGGCATATAGGATCGTGCGTTCGATACGCCTGTTCTGACGGTCGTCCCATTCTGCATCTACCAGGTGGGCCAGCAGTTCATCTGCCGTATAATCGTTTGTTTTACCGGTTTCCATGCTGCTTTTAAAGGCATGAAACATGCCGAAGAACTTCATCTTCCGCAGTTTGTCTAAGGTACTTGTGTTCATGTTATTGTTGTTTTAATGGTTATTTGTAATAGTCTTTTCCCCGGATATTACCATGATCAGGCATGGGTAGTTCATCGGCAAATATGCTTTCCTCATAGTTGTCCATCTTGTTTTCCAATATGGTTTGTATCGTTTTATAGCTATAAATACCGTAACTGAGGCCCCGCTGACAGGCTATTATTAACCGTTCGTTCCCTGCTTTTTTTGCAAAGCCAAGTATCCCAAGGCAGGATTTGTAAGCCTGTTCGGGGTGTTGTTTACGTTCCAGTATCTGATGGATATATAGCCTGACATCCTCATGGATGGAGGTCGCCCAATTGAGGAACATGTCTGGCGTCCAGTCGCTTTTAAAGCGGTGAGCGCTGGCCATGTGTTCTTTGTCGGTAGTATAACCGTAGGGGTTCTTTTCGCGCGGGTGTAAAGCGATACGCTCATAATTGTAGTAGATCTCTACAATGGTGCGGGAGTATAACAGCTTGACCTTTTTGCCAATAAAGCGGTAAGGCACGCTGTAGTAGTGTTTATCCGGGCCGAGATTGACATGGCCATTCTTGATCACCCTGGCATAAAAGTGTTTTTTGAACTGGTAACGCAGGACAGGCAGCGGTGACAAGGTCACACGCTCTATCTCTTCAAACTGTAGTATCCTGCTGTAATTGCGGCCTTTAAGCAACTGGCTGTTATGGGCTTCCAGGGCCTGCCAGATCGCTGTATTGAGTTCTGTTAAAGAATGGTAGATATGCTTGTTTAAAGGGGCGTATACCTTGGTATAAATGATCTTAACCGCACCTTCTACCAATGCCTTGTCGCGCGGGCGGTACGCCCGCGCCGGTAATATGGTAGTGCCATAATGATCGGCAAAGTCTTCAAATGTTTCGTTCAGGGTAGGTTCATAGCGACTGCTTTTGGTTACCGCCGCCTTCAGGTTATCCGGCACAATGGCGGCAGGAACGCCCCCGATGAAGTGCAGGGTATTCTCACAGGCCGCTATAAAGTCTTCCTTTTGCTGGCTCATAACAGCCTCTACATAGGTGAGCTGGCTGGCACCAAGGATTGCCACAAAAACTTCTACTTCAATGACTTCGCCGGTTTCCTTGTCCGTATAGCTCATCTTTTCACCCGCAAAATCGACGTACAGTTTGTCTCCGGCCTTATGATCCATGTGCATGGTCGGATTGACCTTGGTCTTCCACTGGTTGTAATACGTGCAAAACTGAGTATACTTATAGCCCTCGGGGAACTCCTTGATATAGGCTTCCCACAAGATCTGCCGGTTCATACCAGTCTTTTTAAGCTCTTTATCGACGTGGGGGAAGCAGCGCAGCATGGATTGCATACGGCTGCTTGGCTGGTTGTTTTCCCTGGTCTTGCCGAAAAGGTCTTCCAGTTCCTTATCATTCAGGTTATTAACTTCTTCAAAAGTAAAGCCGCTCTTCTTAAGGACGGCCAGGTACTTTCTTACGGTATTCCGGGATGAATCAATCTGGGCAGCTATAAATCGCGTGCTGCGACCCTGGCTGTTCATCCTTAAAATCTTTCTAATCTTACTCATGCTGATTGTCAAATTGGCCATCTTAGAACGGGTCTTTTGCCCTCAAAAGATGGTTGCTTCTACAGCATTTGCTACGCGTTTTGGTGGGTCAGTTTGCCCCGAAATACCATGGTCAGTTTGCCCCGAAACAGTGGGTCAGCTTGCGCCGAAATAGTGTGGTCTCATTCATCATAATCTCCAGATATGCGCTCTACGGTTAACATTGTCGGTATGTGGGTCCGAAAGGTGCAGCAATTCTGCGAAAATAATATCCGGATTTTGCTCCTCCAACTGGCGGGCCATCGATTGAGCTGCTGCTGTGATTTGCGCATCAGCCACAGTAAACCGGCCCATTAACGCCGGGGCGTTGATGCCGCCGGCATTTTCGATAAATACCTGGTTACCGGTAATTCGAAATAGCACCGACATGCCCATCATAGGCTCGGAAATAAGAGGTTGTTTTAATAATTCAAGGTCATTATCCTGGAGCCTGATCACCGAATCGGGTGTTTTGTCACGAAGCCATGCCTCCATCAACAAGCCATGAGCCGCTGACCAGGTTCCCGCCTCCTTTGAATGTCTTTTGTAGGGGATATGCAGGGTTTCAAGCAATGGATTGTTCTTTTCCGTTTCCGGCTGCTGGTAACCAATGCCGGCTTCCGGGTCAAGCGCTTGCAACAACGGCAATGTTTGTCCCTCAAAATGCTGCTGGAATGAATGAATAAACTGGGTCATGGTTGCCAATTGTCCGGTCGGTGAAAGTAATTCCAGCGCTGCTATACCGTCACATAGATTGGCTAGAAAAGTGCTTTGCGGGCCTTGAATCGCATCCCGTTTTAAAATAATACTGAGTTTATCGCCGGTAAACTCCGTTCTGTCGGGAAGCAGGGCGCTCAGGTTATTTTCCAGCTTTTCAATAGTTGCGGGATCGATTGGGAGTTGGTCATTTTGTTGCCTGCTCAAAACATCGATGACGTCGGCACTGATTGGGCATGGTTCCACCATCGCTGCCAATTGTAAAAGGTGATGATCACCCGTAATGGGCTGGCGAAACTGGTTGACCAGTAACTGGGCATCGATCAGGAATTCGGTATAGTCCTCAGCCTCTGCCGCTGTGCATCCTGCGGATCGAATGATCGCGTTCGTAATTTCCTGCAGGGAAAGCCCATTTTCGCACTCACTGATGAGGTCCTTCAATAATTTGGAAAAGGCAATGGATTGTAACTGGTAGTCACGCCGCTTTCCCATTTCATCCAGGCTGTTACGAAAAAACCGGTATTCATTAAGTACGCGGTAAATCGAGGGATTGCCTTGAAACTTTGCTCTTCCTTTAAGTTCATGATCAAGGTAGTAACTACTTAACAGGTTTTCAAGCGGCATCGCTGCACGGATGTCCGCCGTAAAAATCGGTGAAGTATAGGTTGTTCGCGTTTCGGTCGCCCATTCGACCAGCGATATGGAAGCGAACAGGCCGAAAGGTGTCGGTCGGAAACAATAGCGGTTGATATATTTTTGTAAGGTAGTCGCTTCTTTAGGGGATAATGTAGAAGGCTGAAAAAGATAACGCTCCAGTAACGTGTAGAAAACAGGTGTGGCCACCCTGATGGCAGCGCGAAAAAAAGGATCATTTAAAAAATGTTGCTGGTCTTGTAAATAATCCAATGGATTACTCACCGGCATCCGCAAAAGCAGATGTTTGGAGATAACGTATTGCATGATAAGTTAAGTAGATGTTGACCCGTAAGGTAGTATTATTCTTTATACGAATAACCACCCTGTGAATGCGATCATTTTATGGACATGTTTAGTATTAAAGCTTTCCTAAGCACGTTTTGCGGATAGCTGGTAACAATCTTCCTGAATTTCGTTACTTCAGGTGAATGCCTTTTAATTTTTAAGATGGCAATTGAACTTCCGAAGCAGCTTGAACCAATGAGCCATGCGCAATTCCGGCCTTAAAATCTATGCGCAAATCATAGACCCGAAAAGGTTAGCGGATTTTGAAAGTGTCGTGCAGAATTTTGAGGCAAAGGAAGATTGGCAGACGGATTGGCTATTGGTAGCTAAAGGGCTTTTACTCCTTTATCAGCAATACCCCGAACGCTCGGTATTTGACCATATCCATTCCAACCTGCTTTATCCGCAGGACGAGGATCGTATCTATGCCGACCAGTACATCAGCTTTTACTGGAGCGGTAACGATTGTTTTCAGGACTGCCTGTTTGAAATGATAGATAACCACTTTCAGGAAATCGCCTATATGGATGAACCCGCCCATGTGACCTTATTCGATTACCCCCCTGAAAACACCACGCCCGATTTTGATTTTGAAACCCGCCTGTTTGATTTGATAAATGATTTGAGCAGGCTGTTAAACCATTAGGACCATGAACAATGTGAGCCAGCAATTCAATGAACAATTTTTGCCTGTTAAAGCCCTATTGATATACCGGTCAGCCGAACAGGAAAGCGAGAATTACGAGCAGAAGCCGACTGAGATTTATGTCGAAAGTTACGACATCGGTAAACAGGGCAACCCCATCAATGCGCATCCTTTATCGCTGAAAGAAATGTGCGCATTAAGCGTGTTACTGCAAACCACGCAGGAACTGCAAAACAACTACCTGCAATGCAAAGGCGTGATACCGTCCAACTTGATTTATGCCAATTGCCAAAATAATGGCTATGCGATTTGGCACACGCCACCACAGGAAACCGACCTGTTTTTTACCGACAGTTTAGGCATCCCCTGCGGCTAAGCCAAAATACCCGCCATGCTTTGGAAAGCGATCAAAGAACGTTTACAGGTTTTCGCTTTGAAAGGAAAGACCAAACCAAATGCAGATACCCCGCTCCAGTATGCCCCCTTATTCAACCTGTCCCAGGATGGTAGAGTTTGCATGGGAACAGTCAATATCAATATTGACCGCCAAACAGGATTGGAGCAGTTTATGGCGGAATGGCAAAGCTATTTCTTTAACAGTTATTTCACGCATACCCTCGGTAACCACCGCCATTGTAAAGGAAATTTGGTTGAGTTATGGCAGGGACTTCCCGCAGGACGAACTGATTAAAAATGGTAGGAAATTAAAAGATTTGATCAGATGAAAAAGAAAGTGA
>DASYCT010000049.1:0-2687 GCA_036500065.1 Chitinophagaceae bacterium
TGACCTCGCGGATAAAATGGAAAAGATTATCAATCTCCCGGAGGAAGAAAGGACCCGCATGGGCAAGAACGGCCGCCAGTTGGTTATAAAGAAATTTCACATAGATAAGGTGACCAGGGAATACGAACAAACGCTGCAGACCCTCAAAAGCTGAATCTTCCGGAAAGGGGTGATTTTCACGCTTCTTTTACGAATCGGGAAAAATTTATCAATAAGATTAGACAGTGGGGCTTAATTTTGCTTTTTGTATCTATTTATGGAAGTAACCGTCAAGACCGCCGAGCAACTGCGCATCACAGCAGAAGAATTTGAACTCATCCGACAAAAACTGGGCAGAACCCCCAACTTCAACGAACTCTGTTCTTTCAGCGCCATGTGGAGCGAGCACTGCAGCTACAAGAACTCGATTAAATGGCTTAAAACCCTGCCCCGCGAAGGCAAGAAGATGCTGGTAAAAGCCGGCGAGGAAAACGCGGGCCTGATGGACATCGGGGACGGCTACGGCGTGGTGTTTAAGATAGAATCACACAACCACCCTTCCGCTATCGAGCCCTTCCAGGGAGCTGCTACGGGAGTCGGCGGCATTCACCGCGATATTTTCACCATGGGGGCGAGACCCATTGCCGCACTCAATTCCCTTCGCTTCGGTAACCTGAAGGAATCCAAAACACAGCACCTGCTGGGTGGTATCGTGCATGGCATCGGTCATTACGGCAATTGCTTTGGCGTGCCCACGGTAGGGGGAGAAATTTATTTTGAACAATGCTATCATACCAATCCGCTGGTCAACGCGATGAGCGTAGGCATATTGAAATCGGGCGATACGATTTCCGCCACCGCCAAGGGGCTGGGCAATCCCGTTTTCTTTGTGGGTTCGGCGACCGGTAAAGACGGTATCGGCGGCGCTTCTTTTGCATCGGCCGATATTACCGCCGAAAGCACGGAAGAACTGCCGGCCGTGCAGGTGGGCGATCCCTTCCAGGAAAAGAAATTGCTGGAAGCCTGCCTGGAAGTAATAAAAACCGGCGCAGTGGTTGGTATGCAGGATATGGGTGCGGCCGGTATCATCTGCTCGACTTCTGAAATGAGCGCCAAAGGCGAAGTAGGCATGCGCATCGATCTCGATAAAGTGCCTACCCGGCAAAAGAATATGAAGGCATGGGAGTTGTTGCTGAGCGAAAGCCAGGAGCGTATGCTCATTGTCGTGGAAAAAGGAAGAGAGGCCGAAGTGATGGGGGTGTTTGAGAAATGGGACCTGCCCTGCTCGGAAATCGGTGAAGTCACCGGCGATGGCATCCTGCGGTTTTATATGCACGGACAACTGGAAGCGGAGTTGCCGGCGTATGACCTCGTGCTTGGCGGCGGTGCCCCGCAATACACGCGTGAATACAAAGAACCGAAATACCTTGCTAAAATAAAGGCTTTCAGCCAGGATACGATTGAAGTGCCGGACGATTTGAAAGCCGTAGCGGAAAAGATTATCGCCATCCCCAATATTGCTTCCAAGAAAGCGGTATATGTTCAATACGACAGTATGGTAGGGGCGGGCAATGCTTCTACCAATGCGCCCAGTGATGCGGCCATCGTTATTGCCAAGCCCACCGGCAAGGGGCTGGCGCTTACCACGGACTGCAATAGCCGCTATGTATTTGCAGACCCTTACAAGGGTGCGATGATAGCGGTGTCCGAAGCGGCCCGTAATATCGTGTGCAGCGGCGGTCAGCCGCTGGGTATCACCAACTGCCTCAATTTTGGTAATCCCTACGACCCGGAAGTGTACTACCAGTTTGTACAGGCCATCAAGGGCATGGGCGAAGCCTGTGTAAAATTTGATACGCCCGTCACCGGTGGTAATGTGAGCTTCTATAATCAAAACCCTGACGGCCCGGTATATCCTACGCCTACCATCGGTATGGTGGGATTGCTGGATAAGGTGAGCGATAAGATGACCATGGATTTCAAGGAAGAGGGTGATGTGCTTTTCCTGGTCGGCGCGAGCAGTGATGATATTTGTTGTTCCGAATACCTGCATAAAATACACGGCGTGGAATACAGTCCCGCGCCTCATTTTGATTTGGAAGAAGAATATGCGCTGCAGCAGAAATTGGCGGAGCTGGTAAAAAGCAGGATCGTAGAATCGGCGCACGATGTAAGCGAGGGCGGCCTGTTTGTGACCCTGCTGGAATCCTGTTTCAACCGCAACCTCGGCATCGACGTGGTGGCTTCCAACCTGGATATCCGTAAAGATGGTTATTGGTTTGGCGAATCGCAAAGCAGGGCAGTAGTGAGTGTGAAAGAGGAAAACGTGGCGCAGTTCAAGAAAATACTCGGCGGCTTTGTTCATGAAGAACTGGGAGTCGTTACGACAGGTTCGGTAGAGGTAGACGGAATGGATTGGGGTCATATCATTGCGTGGAAGGAGCGTTATGATAATGCTATCGGCAATTTGCTGGCGGGGCATGATAGTGAGCATGCGCTGGCGGCTCTTTAATGGGTATCAATTAACCCACGAAACGTTCCTACGGAACGATGCGCTTGCATGTTGAATTGATCTACCTACGAGGCGTCCCGATGGGACGAAAAATAAAAGAGTAATGGATAAAAACGCTTCTATAGTAGTTACGGGTGCGGCGGGCTTCATAGGCAGTTGCCTCGTGGGGTTCCTGAATAAGAAAGGGTATACCAAT
>DASYCT010000050.1:0-11586 GCA_036500065.1 Chitinophagaceae bacterium
CATCACCGGTAGCCGTTCGCTATGCCTGGGCCAATAATCCCGAAGGAGCCAATCTTTACAATAAACAGGGATTGCCCGCAAGTCCGTTCCGAACCGACGACTGGCCGGTTTCCACGATGCGTTGAGGACGGTGGGAACAAAATAAAATAAGCGGCAACAGCGCCGGTAATTCGTTAAATTGGCAGTTGTTAAAATCTTTCTATGCGCACATCAAGAAGAACATTTCTTAAAACCGGTGCTTTGGCCGTTGCGGCTTCTGCTGTAATGCCAGGAGAATTGCTGGCTTTTGCCAGGAAACCCGAATACCTGGGTATACAATTGTATTCCATCCGCGACGATATGAAGAAAGACCCGGCGAACAGCTTACAGCAACTGGCGGCCATGGGCTATAAATACGTGGAACATGCCAATTATGTGAACAGGAAGTTTTACGGCTATTCCGCCGCTGAATTTAAAAAACTGCTCGACGGGCTCGGGCTCATCATGCGCAGCGGGCACACGGTCATGAACAACGCCCATTGGGACGCCGCCAAAAATGATTTTACGGATGAGTGGAAACATACCGTGGACGATGCGGCCCTCGTGGGGCAAAAATATGTTATCAGCCCCTGGCTGGAAGATGCCTGGCGCAAGACGGAAAATGATTTGAAGCGCGCGCTGGAAATGTTTAATAAAAGCGGTGAACTTTGCAGGAAAAGCGGCATGAAGTTCGGTTACCACAACCACAATTTTGAATTCAGCACCACGCTCGGCGGCAGGAAACTGTACGATATTATTCTCACCGGGACCGATCCTTCGCTGGTGGCGCAGCAAATCGATATCGGCAATATGTATGGCGCCGGCGGCCGTGCTGATGCCATCATCCGCCAATACCCGGGAAGGTTTGAACTGATACATGTAAAGGATGAAATAAAATCGGCTACGCCGGAAATGGAGGACCCCTATGAAAGCACCATACTTGGCAAGGGAGTCATCGGCACGCGTGGCATTACCGACCTGGCCCGTCAATCGGGCGGCACCACCGATTTTATCATCGAGCAGGAATCCTACCAGGGCAAAACGCCGCTGGAATGCGCCAAAGAGGACCTCGCCATTATGAAAGGGTGGGGGTATTGAACTACCTGAAATCGAAATTCTTCCAGAATTCTTCTTTATAACTCCTGCCGATGGGAAGGGGTATTTTGTTAATCGTTACTTCCTGGTCGGTAAAGGACTGGATGGCCTGGATATTTACCGCGAATGAACGGTGAATGCGCACCAGCGGTTTGTATTTTATTTTTTCCAGCAATTGTCCAAGTGATAAACGCAACAGCAGTTTCTTTTCCGGCGTCACCAGCTGCACATAATTATTCTCTGTTTCGATGTACAATATATCGGCCATCCTGATTTTTACAAAGGCATAATTCTGCTTTACAAAAATGCAGTCGTTTATCTGCAGGATGGTTTCCTTATCGGTGGTTTCGGGTAATGGTTTGGGGTTGGTTTTATCCAGCGAAATGAGTTTGCCTGCCGGTAGCGTCTCCTGCCGCGCTACGGCAAAATTGTTAAGGGCCAGTTCAATGGCTATCCGCACGTTGGTAAGGCTGTAAGGCTTTGCGAGGAAGGCGGCGGGATGCGTGTGTTTGGCCCGTTCTACCGTGCCGGCGTCCGTAAAGGCAGTAAGGTAAATGACCGGCACCGGTTTTTGTTTTAGTAGTTCGATAGCAGTATCGATACCGTCTTTTTCACCGATGATATGCACGTCCATCAGTACGATGTCCACTGCCTGGCCGGCAAACAACTTTTGCGCTTCCGCGGCATTGTCGGCAATGCCTGCCACATGGTAGCCGTCTTTCTCCAGCCCGGCGGCGAGGTCCAGCGCCACCAGCGCCTCGTCTTCCACGATCAGGACACTTACTTTTTCTGTCATCAGGCGGCCCGTTTGGGAATGGTGAAGGTAAATTGTGTACCGCTTTCAATCAGGAGCTGTTGTTCCGCCCTGAGTTGCCTGCAAAGAGCTTTGATCAATTGCTTGCCGAAGGAGTCGTTTTGCTGTTTCCAGTCGTTTTCATTGATGCCGATGCCGTTGTCTTTAACGCGACAGATAAGCTGCTGATCGGTTTCGGTCAGCATGATTTCCAGCGATGGCCGGTCAATGGAAACATACGCATATTTCAGCGCGTTGGTGACTATCTCGTTTATGATAAGGCCAATCGGCATGGCCTTATCGATATCCAGTAATTCCTTTTCCACCTTTATCAGCAAATCAAAATCATCCTTCCCGTACCCGTAGGAAGATAAAAGCGATTCCGCGAGGTCCGTAAGGTATTCCTTCATATTCACCGCGGTGAGCGTGTCCTGTTTGTACAGCCGCTGGTGGATAAAGCTCATGGCCTGTACGCGCAACTGGCTTTCCCGCAATACGGAAATAGTCCCCTCGTCCTGCAATTTGTAAGCCTGCAGGCTCAGCAGGCTGCTGACGATTTGCAAATTGTTTTTTACCCGGTGGTGCAGTTCTTTCATCATCACTTCCAGGCGGCCGGATTGTTCGGTGATTTGTTGCCGTTGCTTTTTCATTCGCTGGTAAAGCAGGAGCAGGCCGGCAACCAGTATGCTCAGCAGCGAAGCCACTGCAATCAACCCGTAGATCCGTTTGTTCTTACTGCCGCTTTCCGTTTGCAGCCGGGCTATTTCCGCTTCTTTTTTGGCCGTTTCATATTTTGTTTGCAAATCCATCACCTGCCGGGCCTTGCGGATATTGGTCAGCGAATCGTTCAGTTCGTCGGCTAGTATATAATAGTTCAATGCCGAATCCGTTTGCCCGGCTCCCCGGAAGGCATCGTACATATCTTTATAGGCATTTTGTACCCGCTCGGGCTGTTTCAGTTGCCGGGCCGCTTCCAGCATCTGGCGGGCATAAAAAAGCGCCTGCGGGTAATCCTCCAGGGATAGATAATCACTGGAAATATTTCCATAATTAAACGTAAGGCTGGACAGGTTGTGATTGCTTTTATTCAACTCCACCGCTTTAAACGACCAGGAGAGTGCTGTGCGAAAATCCTTTTTGTGTTCTCCATACACCTGGCTGATATTGTTGTACAACTTCGCAAGCGATTCGGTGGCTTTTCCTGATTGATTGATCAGCGCAACGGCTTTCGTGTAAGCATTGAAAGCCGTATCGTAATAAACGGGCTTATCGTATTCCATGGCCTTATCACGGTAAAGAATGCCGATCACATTCAGGCTGTTCACGATGGCCGCCGTATCGCCGGAGTTTTCCGCCCAGCCCAGCGCCACGCGGCCGTAGGCAATGCCGCGGTTTAAATATTCTTCTGTGTTGTTGGCGCCCGACATGCCTTTGTATATCTGCGCCAGTTGCACGTATGCTTCCGAAGTGCCAGGCCCTGCCTTCATTTCTTCCCGGAGCCGGGTTGCTTCAAGACATTTTTCCAGCGCCAGGGAATAATCACCGTTCAAACGGTAACAGATGGCGGTATAGAGCAGGGCGGTTGCTTTTCCCTTGTCGTAATGCAATTGTTCGGCCAGTCGTATGGAGGATTGCGTTAGCGTGAGCAGGGTATCCCTGTTGGATTCAAGATAGGAGCGGGCCAGCGTATTCAGCAGGTTGACTTTTACGGTGTCGTCGCGTTGTGAAAGCAGCAACTGTTGAATGCTGTCCTGCAGGGCTGTATTTTGCTGTGCATCGGTGAGCAACGGTGAAGCTGCGGCCAGGGCTGCGAAGAGGAGGGACCTGGCAAATGGTTTTATAATAAACACGATGGCTGCAAAGATTTAGTCTAAGGTTTTTACGACGACGGGCAACGGAAGGTATAAAAAATACCGAACGCGCCAAAAAAAGCCCCCGGGGTTATCCGGGGCTATTTACCATTCCATCGGTGCTTTGATTAAAGATCGGGTAATTGTGGCGCTCCGTACAAAAGCTTTCCGTTGATGATCATCGCAGGGGCCGTGTACGGATGTTCTTCTCCTTTTCCAATTCCCATGATATGAATGACCGTCCAGCCGGCATTTTTGAGATAGTCGGAAATAAGTGAACGGTGACAACGCCACCAGACGGCTTCCGAACACATATAGGCCGTGCGCCGGGAGACAGCCAGTCGTTCCAGTTCCTGTATGGCTTTGTGAAAGGCGCCCGTTTCCATATAATCGGCATACCCCCGAAAAGAGGCGTTCCGCCAGCCGCTGTTTTTGGAATCAGCCATGACCGGCCTTCTGCCACCCAGGTCTCTCAAATGAATATATTGAATGCCTGCCGCCGGGAGAGAAATCTCCAACGCCTCTTTATTAAAATGCGGGTAACGTTTCGAACCCGGGAAACTCCTGACATCAACCAGCAGTTCAACCTGGAACGATTGCAACATGGCAATGAATTCATCGGGCGTGCGGGTGGAATGCCCTATTGTCCAGATTGTTTTTGCTGTCATACCTTGCTAAATACCAAATGTATGCCATGCCGTTTTATGAGCCTAATGCGAAGCTAGGGCCCCACATTAAAAATTCAGTTTGATTCTTAACCCCGGCGTTACATTTTTAAAAATGTCGTGGAAGTAAAAGAGTGGCTCGATGCCTACTTTCCCTCCCAGGATGGTTCTACTGTCAAGCCCTATGCGGAAAGTGCCCTTATCATAAAATTCACCTTTCCGCCGGATAAGATAGCCCACTGAAATATTTCCAAATATCGTCAGCGTCTGGTTGCTGCCGATACTTTTTAAGGCTCTCTGGCCGACGACCAGCGTAAGAAAATCATTCCGGTAGGTTTGCAGTTTGCCGGCGTTATTTTGAAAAAGGAACTGGGGCTCCCAGTAAAGTCCAATGGAACATTTCAGGACATTGGTCGCTACCGCATTCAGGCCCATACTAAACGAAGGCACAAAATAGTTTTTATAATTCTGGAGATGGACGGAGAATATCGAGTTCAGGTAATCCCCGGTTCCCGCCAGGTGCCCATCCGGTGCGTTGGCCGATATGGATGGATCGCTTTTTGGATGCCACACTTCATTTTTGTCACTTCGCCATTTCGCATTTTCGCTTTTTTTCAGCCGTTCCATTTTATCATCGAGCTTGCCGGCAAGCCCGGGCAACTCGCTAATCCGGTTAATATAAATGCTCACCCTGTAGTTATAGCCCGGTTTCACCATACCCGTTTTTACTTTAAGCGCTCTCGTGCCCAGGAAATTAATCGTATCCGGTTCCAGTTTCAGGGCCGCCAGTTCTCCCTTATCCGTTACAAAGCTGGAGCCTTTGGGGCTGAATTGCTGCAGCCGGATTTTCATTCTTCCCGACGGTTCGATTACATAATCGATTCGCTTCGTGCTGAGCTCATCCTTTAAGGAATCTTTCAGCGGCTCTATATCGTGGATAAATAATTGTAAAATGGAATCCATGTCCGGCATGTTATCCAATAAATAATAATTATTACATTCCAGTTGCATCTTATTGCCATTACCGAGATCGATCAGCAGCCTCGCCTGCACATTCCCCGCCGGCATTTCAAATGTCTTGTCGGTATTGTTGCGTGTTTTGGCATGCTGCGCATGGAGATGCACGCTGATGCTTATAAGCATCCAACAAAAAACGATTCTTTTCATCGCATCCTAATTTTGAGGGGAAAGTTTTATTTTAAGAATGCCCGGACCGCTATGATCGGCGAGCGTAGAGGCATTGGTGCTGGCATCGGCGCTCATCAGCTTTAACCGGAAATAATGTTGTTTGCCGGGGTTGCTTCCCGGGTTGCGGTCATCATCGGCCGGGTCATCCAGTTCATTGAGCGACACCACCCGTAGTTTTTTCTTTGGCGCTTCGGTTGCCTGCGGAATGTCCAGGCTGACGGGTATAACAGGCTCACTGACTCGTATCTCCGGCGATGTTGCGGCCAGCATAACGGGTAAAGAAGGAGTCGCTGGCTTTGATAAAGAAGCGGCTGTTTCTTTATTGCTACGCTGTTCGGGCAGGTTGTTTTTTATCAGCGATGTTCTTTCTGCTTCTTGCGAGGCGGTAGTTGTTGCCGGGCTTTCTTTTGTTGCCGGGCTTTCTTTTGCGGGCGCAATAGCCGGGGCGATAGTTGAATGGACCGGTTGAGCCGTGCTTATAGTAAGCACGGGTTCCTTTTTATGGTTCTCCATCCATAGAAAACCGGCCGCGACGAAAAAACAGGCGGCGGCAGCCCAATACCAAAGGGCTTTTTTACGGACTGGCTTATCGCGCAAGCGGAGATAAAGCCCATCCCAGGCGGCTTCCTTGTTCAGGGCCGCCCCGGCTGGCAGGCAGGCCGGATCTTCCAGCTTGCTTTTCCAGCTATTTCCCTCATTTTGTTTTTCGCCGGCCATATTCGGTTCCTTTTTGTAATAGCATTTTTTGTAACAGTGATCGCGCCTTACTAAGCTGCGATTTCGATGTGCCTTCCGTAATACCCATCAATGCCGCCACCTCGCCGTGGTTCATCCCTTCGATGGCATACAGGTTAAAGACGGTGCGATAGCCTGTCGGGAGCTGCACTATCATTTCGAAAATCTCTGCCGCAGACAGCCGATCGATGGCCTGTTCATCCAGCGGGATTTCATCCATGACCGATTCGCTCACAATGGTAAACACATTCTTTTTGCGTAAAAACATCAGGCATTCATTGACCATGATCTTTTTAAGCCATGCGTACAGCGCCGCCTCTCCCTGCCAGGTAAAACCGGGCAGGCCTTTAAAGAACTTATAAAAACCATCCAGCAACAGTTCCTCCGCATTCTCCCTGTTTTTTACATAGCGCATACAATGCAGCAGCATTTTATCCGCCATCAGGTCAAACAGGCATTTCTGCGCCCCGGCGCTGCCCTGTTTTGCTTCCCTGACCAGTTGTGATACATCCATGTAAAAATTGCCCGGTTGATGGTAGTTTAAAGTATAAATGCAATATGCAAAGAAAGGGTTGCCCGGCCGGACAGGAATAAATTTAACGAATTCCTCACTGAAGGGGGATTTTACCCATGCGATCGCTGCCCATCCCATCGGGACGCCCGGTAAGTAGAAACCAGGCAACCCGTCTATCGTCCCATCGGGACGCCTGGTAGGTAGAAACCGGACAACCCGCCCATCGTCCCATCGGGACGCCTGGTAGGTAGAGAAATCAAATAATCCGCCCATCGTCCCATCGAGACGCCTGGTGGGTAGAAACCGGACAACCCACCTATCGTCCCATCGGGACGCCTGGCAGGTAGAAACCGGACAACCCGCCCATCGTCCCGTAGGGACGTCTGGTAGGTAGAGAAATCAAATAATCCGCCTATCGTCCCGTAGGGACGTCTTGTGGGTTATATACCAATGAATTATATAAAAAAAATAACGCATTTTCCCATCCCGGGATTGCCCGCGATCAATCATTTCCCCTTTTCCGGAATAAAAAGACGACCTTTGCAGCACACTAAAAAAGTAAAGTAATTTATGGGGAAATCTCAGGAAACTTTTGGTAAAAAAGAAAGAGAAAAGAAAAGATTAAAAGAACGCCAGGACAAACACGAAAAAATGGAAGAGCGCAAGGCGAACGCTCAAAAAGGAAAGACATTGGACCAGATGATGGCCTACATCGACGAGAATGGCAATATCTCTTCCACACCACCCGACCCGAGAAAAAAGAAAGTCGTCCGCCAGGAAGACATCCAGATAGGCGTACAAAGGCAGGAGCCTGCTGCCGAAGGTGAAACAATCCGTAAAGGCGTTGTTACCTTTTTCAACGACGATAAAGGATTTGGTTTTATCAACGACCTGGAAACACAGGAACGTGTGTTCGTGCACGTAAACCAGTTGTCCATGCGGATAAAAGAAAACGACAAAGTAACGTTTGAAATAGAAAGAGGCGGCAAAGGACCCAGCGCCGTAAATGTCACCAAAACAGCATAACACTCTCCGGGTGTTTAATTGCTGTCATTGACCGGCGGCGGTACAAAAGCCGGTTTCTTTTCCTCTTTGGGTGCAATACCGAAATTGTACCGGAAGGTGATGCCAAACCTTCTGCTGTCCTGCACCCTTCTCCCGTTGACCAGCACATCGCCCTGTTCCAGGTGAAAGGAAGATATATTTGTTTTCAGCACATCGGTTCCCGATAAAATAATGCTCAGTTTATTCTTCATCACCGTTTTGGTCATACTGTAGTTGAGCTGTCCCATGTTCTTCAATTCGTAGAAGGTCCTGAACCCGTTTACATACATCCAGGCGTTCAGATTGAACCGCAGGGTGGAGGACGCCTTGAATTCATGACCGGTAAAAAAGGTCCAGCTTCCCCTTCGGTAATGAAGCGGGACTCCCTGGTACTGGCCGTCGTACATCACATAATTATATTGCGCGCCCACGTACATAAAGTACTTCCCACCCGCCGGCAGCCCGCCAAACAGCCGCCCGTACAGCTCTTTGTTCTTCCCGAGGTTATCATAGCTCCGGTAAGCGATTTTGGAGCTGTCGTTCTGGTAGGTAACCTGGCTGAAAATGTCTTTGGTATCGTTTTCCCCGACGGCAAACACCGGGAAATCGTTGTAGCTGGCGTTTATTTCATAGTTGGCGGTAAACTGCGGCTGTAGTTTTGGATTGCCTACATTGTAGGTAAACGGGTCCACGAATTTCGGAGAAGGGTTCAGCGCGTCGTAACCGGGCCGGGTAATGCTGCGGCGAAAAATGACATTACCGGTAAGCGGGTAGCCGAGTATTTTAAACAGGTTGCGCTTTACAAAGAAGTAGGGGAACAGGTCCGTGCGATTGATGGCGAACGAAGTATCGGAAGGAATAAACTGCTGACCCGTCGTATTGGTTTTCTCCAGCCGCAGCCCCGATTTAAGGACGATGCCGAAAAGCGATTTGGTCAATTGCAGGTAGCCCGCGCTGATATGCTCTTTATAGGTAAATGAATTGGTTTGATACGTATCCGTTTGCGGCGGCCCATTGCCCGTTTGTTTATAATAGTTGGCGGCGTTGTTGTTGTCGGCATAACTAAGGCTGATGCCGGTCTCAAAGGTAAACTGGTGCCGCAGTTTTAATAACAGGTCTGTTTTGAGACTCACGATATTGGCGGTGGTAAGCGAATAACCATTGCCATTGAGGACAGGGGCGGCCGGCAGGAAATAATTGTTGGTATAGACCTGCGTATTGGTATTCCGGGTATAGATATAACCCACTTCGTTTGTCCACTCGCTGCCCGTGGAATCTATTTTGTACCTGGAGGAAAACGTATGACCGGTAAACAAGGTATTGCCCCCGTTGCTGATGGGCGTTTCGCTTTTAAAGAATGCATGCAACCCGCTGGTATCGGCAATGTCGTTGGTACTGTTGGCCGTATTATCGTTGTGCGTGGCGGTAAGACGCAGATCATAGGCTATGTTCCATTGTTTACTGAGCGCTATGTCCAGGCCTCCGCCAAAATAATGAGTGGTGGAATGGTAGTTGGTCGACGAGACCTGCGTAAGCAAAGAATCCATTGTGATATTGCGTACCGTGTTGAGGTCTTCGTAGTAATTGCGGTGGGTCCACTGGTAAGATATATAGGAATTGATATCCCCGATGCTCCTGTTAAGACTGAATCCCGCCGTCTGGGTGCCATATACTCCCTGGTCGTACCGCATATTGACACTGCCCGTAGTACCTATTTTAATGCCTTTTTTCAATACCACGTTCACGATGCCGCCGCTGTTGGACGCATCATATTTAGCCGAGGGCGTACGTAATATCTCCACCCGGCTGATGCTGCCTGCCGGGAGACTTTTCAACAGGGACGCAATATCATCCGTGCTCATTTTCATTTGCCGGCCATTGATATACACGGTGGCGGGAGTGGAACTGTTCAGGTAGACATTCCCGTCCTGGTCCACCACGATGCCCGGGGTTTTCTCCAATACTTCGTAGGTGTTGGTGCTGCTGTTGGCAAGCGCGGTCACATCTACAATGGTTTTATCGTCCTCCTGCCGGAGCAGCGGTTTTTTTGATACAATGGTCACTTCCTTCAATGCATCGTTTTGCGCCGTCATTTCTATGGTCACCGACAGGGGTTTGCCGCCCACTGCCACGGTTTTTTCCGCCGCCGCAAACCCAACGGAGGATACTTTTATAAGATAGCTGCTGAGAGGCTTTACGATAAAAGAATTCTTTCCCGGCTGGCCGATCTGCGATTGCAGCAGCAGCGTATCGGGCAGCGAATAAAGTTCGATGGTTGCATTGGCCAGTGAATCCCTGGAGGAGGCTTTAAGGATAACCTGTAAACGGACAGTTTGAGCGCAGGTGACGCTGCACAGGAAGACCAATACAGCGGTGGCCAACGGTTTAACGGTAATAATGCTTTTCATCTACGCCCCGCGAAGATACGCAGAAGGGGGTTATATTTGACAGGCAATAACACATTGTGAAACAATTTAACGATCATGCATACCCAACACTACGATATTATCGTGTCAGGCGCCGGTCCCACAGGGCTCATGCTGGCCAATGAGCTAAGCAGGTTTGGCGTTAACTTTCTCCTGCTCGACAAAAAAGCCGGCCCCACCACCGAATCACGCGCGCTGGTGGTGCAGGCGAGAAGTATGGAGATATACGAGCAAATGGGATTGAGCGATGAAGTGGAGCAGGAAGGGCGACCCGCCACCGGCATTTCGCTGTATAAAAAAGGGAAACCGGTGGCTTCCGTTTTTTTAGGGAAGATGGGTGAAAAGATAAGTCCCTTCCCGTATGCCATGATCTATGAGCAAAACAAAAACGAAGACCTGCTTTACAGGCATCTTGAATCCGGCGGCAACACCGTGCACTGGAACACGGAGTGTACGAATATCATTGAAAAAGACGGCCTGTATTTCCTGGATGCCGTGCAGGACGGTACTATCCCCGCCCGTTATTCCTGCCGTTACCTCGTCGCCTGCGATGGCGGCAAAAGCCTCGTGCGCGATTTTGCGGGCATGCCCTTTAACGGCGGCACGTATGAAAATGTATTTTTTGTAGCGGACACCCATGCCCGCACTGCGGGCCTTTCCCCTGATATGTTGTCCCTTTTTCTTACCCGGGAAGCGATTACCATGCTATTGCCCATGAAAGGCGTTGAAAGAATCCGCTTGCTCGGCGCTTTACCCAAAAAATATTATCACCGCGACGATATACAGTTTGAAGAGATCGCCGGTGAAGTAAAAAAGAACATGCAGGTGCCGGTAGAATTTTATGATACGCAATGGTATTCTACCTATAAGCTGCACTACAAGAAAGTGGACCATTTCAACAAAGGGAATATCTTTTTTGCCGGTGATGCCGCCCATGTACACAGCCCTGCCGGCGGCCAGGGCATGAATACCGGCTTGCAGGACGCGTATAATCTCGGCTGGAAACTCTCACTCGTGGTAAAGGGTAAGGCGTCTGCCCCCTTGCTGAACAGCTATCACGAAGAAAGAAACCCTGTCGCGGAACAATTATTAAAAACAACCGACCGGCTGTTTACGGTCATGACCAATTCGAATAATTTCTTTGCCTTTGTCAAATTGTTCGTGGTGCCGCGCGTGCTGCCCATGGTCAATAAATTCAAACGCCTGCGTACTGCCTGGTTTAAAGGAATATCGCAGACCCAGGTCAATTACCATACCT
>DASYCT010000051.1:0-7203 GCA_036500065.1 Chitinophagaceae bacterium
CCATTCCCTCCCTTGGCGCGGACTATTTTGGTACCAGCCTGCACAAATGGCTCAGCGCCTGCATCGGCAGCGGCATGCTCTACGTAAAAAAAGAGAAGATTAAAGATATTTACCCCCTGTTTGCCGGCGACCACCCGAAAAGCGAGGAGATTAAAAAATTTGAGAACCTCGGCACCCGGCCTTTTTTTATCGAACAGGCCATTGGCAAAGCCATCGAATTTTATGATATGATAGGCGCCCGGCGAAAAGAAGAACGGCTTCTATACCTGAAAAACTACTGGATGAGCCGGGTAAAGGATATACCGAACGTGCGCCTCGGCACCTCCATGAAACCCGGCTTTGGCTGCGCCATTGGCCTCGTGGGGATAGAAGGAAGAAAGCCGGGGGAACTGGACAGCCACCTGTATGAAAAATATAAAGTGCACACCGTAGGCATCGAATGGGAGAATATAAAAGGCGTACGTGTGACGCCTAATGTATACACGACCACTAAAAACCTGGATGTTTTAATTGAAGGTATTTCAACCTTTGCCCGGGGTTAGGTGTTTGCATTTCTTTAACAAATAACCCCGTCCGTCTGCATGTCCCTTAAAAGAGAAATCAGTTTGATACAGGCCAGCGCTATCAATATGATAGATATGGTAGGCATTGGCCCCTTCGTGGTCATGCCGCTGGTGATAGCAAAAGTAAACAGCCCCCTGTTTTTATGGGCCTGGATATTCGGGGCCATCAGTTCACTGATGGATGGCATGATATGGAGCGAACTGGGCGCTAAATTCCCGCTCGCCGGGGGCAGTTATAATTTTTTGAAGGAAGCCTACGGCAAAAAACGTGGCCCATTGATGTCCTTTCTGTTCGTATGGCAAACCTGCCTGCAGGCGCCGCTGGTAGTTGCTTCCGGGGCCATCGGCTTTTCACAGTACTTCAGCCACCTGGTGCCGCTGGACAATATAAACATAACACTGTTCGCACATACTATTGCCATCCCCGCTATGATAGCAAAAAAGGCCATATCCGGGATAGTGGTCATCCTCGTCACCCTTTTATTATATCGCAATATCAAGGCCATTGGCAAAATATCACTTTTCCTCTGGGCCGGCGTTATCATTACCATCGGCTGGATCATTATAAGCGGGCTAACACATCGCCAGGTGGATTATTCTTTTATGCCCGGCGGTAAAGACAATACGGTTTTCACCTGGGCTTTTGCCGTTCTGCTCGGACAGGCATCGGTCAGTACCGTCTACAGTTATCTCGGCTACTACAACGTGTGTCACCTCGGTGGTGAAATCAGGAATCCACAGCAGAATATCCCCCGTAGTATTTTTATCTCCGTTTTTTTTATTGCCATTTTATACCTGCTGATGAATTATAGCATCGTAAGCGTAGTGCCCTGGCAGCAGGCCATGAAAAGCGATGCGCTGGTAAGTGTTTTTATGGAACGGATATACGGCACGCATGCAGGCATGATAGCCACGGTGCTCGTGATGTGGATTGCCTTTGCTTCCCTGTTTGCCGTCATGCTCGGCTATTCGAGGGTTCCCTATGCGGCGGCGGCCGATGGTAGTTTCTTTCCCATCTTTGCCCGGCTGCACCCCACACGAAATTTCCCCTATGTATCCCTGTTATTCCTCGGGGGGATAGGGTTTATCTTCAGCCTTTTGTTCAAGTTGAGCGATGCCATCAGGGCCATACTCGCCATGCGCATCCTGGTACAGTTTATTGCACAATCAGTAGGAGTCGTTCTTTTGCGTCGCCGTATCGGTTCCGGCAGCCTGCCGTTTAAAATGTGGTTGTACCCGGTACCGGTCATTTTATCGATTATGATTTGGCTATGTGTCCTTTATTTCACCGGCTGGTTTGCTTTGTATGGATTGGGACTTGCCTTATTGGGTGCGGTCGTGTACTGGCTGCTGCCGCGATTGAAAAAATAATGTATGTCATTAAAGCAAAGACCGGGGCCTTTTATGGCCCCGGTCTTATATAATAATCGGATTAAATTGGATTCTTAGTTTTCACCTCCGATTTTAATAGTGTAAGGATACACGCCTTCATAGCCGGGATACACACCTTCCACTTTGACGCTTCCGGTAGTCACTTTCTCCAGTTCCTTCCTCAAATCATCCACACTCAATACTTCTTTATTGTTCACTTTCGTAATCACGAAACCTTCTTCGATTCTTGTCTTGCTGAAAGCACCCTTGTCGTCGATTGACTTTATCCGGATGCCGCCTTTGATGCCATAGGTGGTGGCGTCTTTTTTGCTGATGGTTTCCAAATCAGCGCCCAGCTTGTCGAGCGAAGATGTTTTAACCATATCGGTGGTGCCTGTAATGTTTTTCAGAACTACCGGAACGGTAAACTCTTTTCCGTCACGCACATAGGTCACATTTACTTTATCGCCTGGGCGGGCGATAGCAATTTGTCCAACAAGATCAGCACCTGAATTGATCGGCGTGCCTTCAATCTTGGTGATGAAATCGCCTTCTTTAATACCGGCCGCGTCAGCACCGCCTTCCTTGGTAACACCCGATACATACACACCTTCGCCATCTTTGATACCGTTTTGTTTCTTTACATCGTCGCTGATATTGTCCGGTGCATAGTTGATGCCCAGGAAAGCTCTTTGAACAGTACCGAACTTCATCAGGTCGGATACTACTTTCTTAACGATATTGACCGGGATGGTAAATGAATAGCCTGCATAAGAACCGGTAGGAGAAGCGATGGCGGAATTGATGCCAAGCAGCTTTCCATCGGGCGTGATAAGCGGGCCGCCGCTATTACCGGGGTTTACAGCCGCATCGGTTTGGATGAACGACTCGATAGGGTTTTTGCTTTGACGACGGTTAATGTCCAATGTTCTTCCCTTGGCGCTTACGATACCTGCTGTTACGGTTGCTTCCAGGTTCAACGGGTAGCCTACAGCCAATACCCATTGACCGATTTTTGCTTCGTCGGAATTACCATACAGTAAGAAAGGCAATCCTTTTGCATCGATCTTAATGATGGAAAGATCCGTGCTGGGGTCGGTGCCAATCACCTTTGCCTTGAATGATTTCCTGTTGCTGAGTGTAACGGTAATATCATCGGCCCCTTCTACGACGTGGTTGTTGGTAACAATATACCCGTCGTCACTGATCAGAACGCCCGAACCGGAAGCCATTTGTGGAAGACTGCGGCCGCGATCGCCGAACAGGTCATCCAATCCACCTTCGCCAAACAGGTCGGAGAACGGGTTACGCCTCGGCAGGTTGTTGGTGGCCTGGGCGTTTGTCTTTGTTTTGATGTGCACGGTCGCCGGTATGGCAGCGCTGGCAGCAGCAGTAAAGTCAACCGGTGTATTGTTAGCCCCGTTAAACTGGGCATAGTTGGCAGGCACCTTCACTTCCTGGCCCGTTGCACTTCCATACACATAGGTTTCTTTTGGCACAAACTTGTTATAACCCCACATGCTGGCAACGGCAGTAGTGGCGCTGATGGCCATAATGGCTAATACATGTTTCAATTTCATATGCTTAGAATTTTCGTATTCCCGGTACTCAAACTAAATGCCTGGATGGTATAAAATTAACACGGGAGCAGGTGTAAGAGTTTTCCGTTTATGTTGTTTAACAAATGTTTTACCAAAGCCTTCGTACTTGTCAGTAGCAAAATTACAAAATGTCTCTGACGCCGACGAACGGACAAGGGAAAATCAGCCGTCCGGCAGCAGGGTAAATATAGATAATTCATTTTGTGAAATCAAGCCCTACAACCCTCCCAAAAACCGCATCGTATCCACCCCGTCCGCAAAATCGGTGAGCCGGGGATGCTGAGCCTGCCCGAAAGGAATAAAGCCCTTCCCCACAATACATTGAATATCATTGCTTTTAAGAAGCCCGGGCGTGATGTCCCCCTTATCATTGTAGAAACTGTAATTGAGCTGGCTTACAGGCGAGAATACAGGCTCATTTTCCACCAGCAGGATGGACTCATTGGTCATATAATACCGGTTGTTGAGCATCAGCAGCGCCAGTTGGTAATCATAATTATTGCGGTATTTGTTATGATCCGCAAAACGGCCGTATTTACGCAGGGCCTGCAGCAGGGGTACAAAATCATACCCCGTGGGCACGAATAATTTGGTCACATTGCGGCAGCCGAGGCCAAAATAGAGTTGCACATCGTCGGCCAGGTGCTCCAGCTCAGTGCCGGATTCGGTACCGTCCAATAGGGCCACTGAAGTACGGTTGCGACGGATGATATGGGGGTATTTACCAAAATAATAATCGAAATACCGGGCCGAATTATTACTGCCCGTAGCAATATAAGCATCGCATCCTTTCAGCATTTCCGGCTGTTGTGTTTGTTGCGCGACAGCCGGTTCCCATATTGCCAGTGTATCCAGCAGGTGCCGTATGAGGACGCTGTCTTTGGATGAAGGTTTTATAACGGCATGATGCCCGCTGAGAAAAATGCAGAGCCAGTCCTGGAAGCCGACCAGGGGGATATTGCCCGCCATGACCAGTCCCACGCGCTTGGGCGATGCCTGTTGCGCCGGCAGTTGATAAGCTGTGGCAAAGGCTTCCAGCCTGCCCCCGTCCAAAAAATGATACACGATATTGGCCGTGGCCAGTTGTATAAATTCCTGTGTAAACCACCCGTTTTCCCGCTCCGCTTTTTCGGTCGCGGCTTGCCATGTTGCGGGATTCGTTGAAAGATATTTTCCCAGCTCCTTCAATAAATTAATACGTTGTTGTAAATTCATCCCTCGATAGTAAATTTGTGGGCAAAGGTAATTGTAAACAACCCATTAAAACATATACTCATGGCTATTAAGATTACAGATGAATGCATCAATTGTGGGGCCTGCGAACCGGAATGTCCCAACAACGCTATTTATGAAGGCGGGGTAGAATGGGCCATTGCCGACGGTACTACCGTAAAAGGTAGCTTTACCCTCCTCGACGGTACCCTTGTAAGCGCAGATCAGAAGAACGCTCCTATCAGTGTCGATACCTATTATATAGTACCCAATAAATGCACCGAATGCCAGGGTTTTCACGAAGAGCCCCAGTGTGCGGCCGTTTGCCCGGTTGATTGCTGCGTACCCGATGATATGTACAAGGAAACCGTGGATGAGCTGATGGCTAAAAAAGAAAAGCTGCACATATAAAAAGGGGACTTCTCCGTGTGCAAAACTTTTAGGGTAAAATCGTTACGTGCCATTAAAAATGCTTTACCTTAACACCATCAACACATTGTTTTACCTGTAGCGAGAGCTACACTATATAGGCGGGTGATATGTTCCGCCGGTAATCAGGTGAAGGGCTCAATACGACCTTCACCTTTTTTTTTCCATTATTTTACTCAATATTTGTAAATCCTTGGCTAAGCCCGTAAGAGCTTCAGCAGCGTAATTCAATTAATACTATGCCTCAAAAGCCTGACATTGCCTTTATTACCGGTGGTTATTCCGGCGAAGCGGAAATCTCCTACAAAAGCGCCATCACCATCGAAAAGAACCTGGACAGCACCAAATTCAACGTGTACAAAATAGACATCACCCCCGGCGGCTGGTTTTATATGGCCCCCGGCGGCGAACGCGTTGCCATGAACCGCGACGATTTTTCTTTCACCTGGAAGGGCAACAAGACCTCTTTCGACGCCGTTTTTATCGGTATCCATGGCACCCCGGGCGAGGATGGCAAACTGCAGGGGTATTTTGACATGGTCAACCTGCCCTATACCAGTTGCGATGCCGCTACCTCCGCCCTGACCATGAATAAACGGTACACGGTGGCCGTAGCCGCATTTGGTGGCATCAATGTTGCTAAATCATTGCACCTGTTCAGGCACACGCCCGTGGCGGCGGAGACCGTTTTGAGCCACCTGGACCTGCCGGTCTTTGTAAAGCCCAACAGCGGGGGGTCCAGTATCGGCATGAGCAAGGTCACAGAAGCGGCCCAGTTGCCCGGGGCATTGGAAAAAGCCTTCCGCGAAGACGAACAGGTGCTGGTGGAGGAATTTATTTCCGGCAGGGAGTTTACCATCGGGGTTTTTAAGACCGTAAAGGAAATCATCGTACTGCCGATGACCGAAATAAAGACCAAAAAGGACTTCTTTGATTTTGAAGCCAAATACCAGGGAATGAGCGAGGAAATCACCCCCGCACAGGCGACCCCGGCCATCGCCGGTAAAGTAGCGGCGGCGGCACGCAAGGTGTACGAGGTGTTTAACTGCCGCGGCGTGGTGCGTATCGATTTTATTTACAACGAGGCCAAAGACGAGCCCTATATGCTGGAGATAAATACAGTGCCCGGCCAGTCGGAGGCCAGCATCATACCACAGCAGGTAAAAGCGATGGGATGGGACCTGAAGGATTTCTATACCGCATTGGTAGAAGATGCGCTGTCAAGGAAAGTGGGTAAGAAATAAAAAATCATTCACATAAACCAATACACGTGTTTCAATTCATTACCAGGCGTCCACTTTGGGCAAACATTCTCTTCGCTATCGGGCTGGTATTCCTTATCCTGCTGATCTTTCTTTTTTCGCTCAAATGGATTACCCACCACGGAGAAACGCTGACCATCCCCGCGGTGACCGGCAAACCAATTGACGAAGCAAAAAAGCAACTCGAAAGCCAGGGCTTTGATGTAGTGATACAGGATTCACTTTATATAGATACCATGGCGCCCCTGAAGGTGATTAAACAGGTGCCGGAAGCCGATGAAGTGGTAAAAGTCAACCGTACCGTGTATCTGACGATCAACCGCGCCGTACCACCGATGATCGATATGCCCAACCTCGTAGGACTCAGTTACCGCAGCGCGGCCATCGTATTGAAACAGGCCAAACTAAAACTGGGCGATACCAGTTCGCGCCCCGATTTTGCCCAGAACTCTGTGTTGAATCAATTGTACAACGGCGAGGATATTAAACCGGGCACCAAAATCAGTATGGCCAGTACTATTTCACTGGTGTTGGGAGCGGGTATTGCCGAACCGGACATGTCGGTACCTGACCTCGTGGGAATGACTTACGGCGATGCAAGAGTGCTGATAGAAAGCACCGGTCTTGGTTTGGGTTCCGTGGTAGCGCCGGGTATTACAGACTCAATGAATGCATTCATCGGCAGGCAAAGCCCGCCGAGGTTCGACGAAGACCATAAGGTAACCCGTATTCACCAGGGACAGATGATTGATATATGGCTGCAAA
>DASYCT010000052.1:0-6557 GCA_036500065.1 Chitinophagaceae bacterium
ATTCCATACATACTATAAAAAAAGGCCCGCCATTACTGGCGGGCCGCTTTACTCTAAGGGGTTATGCTATGGATTCTACTGGTGGGCAATCATGAGCCTGAAGCTTTGTTCGCCGGCACCATCGGTAATTTAATATCTGCCTTGTCCCCGGTAGGCTTGCTCACCGAAGAGGGAGGAAGAAGATGTTTTTTAAAAGGGAGATCAAAACGGCACAGGGAATAGGGGGATAGAGGTTAAAAGAGATTGCAAGATTAAAAGTAACATATATTCCTTTTATTTGAGGGCGTGTTTCAAAGTATTGATGCCAGTCAGTTTTGATGATTTTTTACCTCAATTCGGTTTTATCGCGGCACCGGAAGAGTAGTTTTACGTTGCTTCCTGCAGTCTCTAAATAGGCGAACCCCGCCAGGTGGCGGGGTTCTTTTGCTATTCTATTTGATTGTCCCTGTTTACTGATGTGTGATCATTAGTTTGGAGTGCTGAACAGACGAACCGTCGGCTATTTCCACGGTATAATTACCGGTGGGGTAGTTGCCTACGGCAAGGTTCACGCTTGTAAGATTTTTACTGAATTGTTTGCGGATCACTGTCTGGCCGGACATATTTACAAGGCTTATGGTCCAGTCAGAAGCAGGGGGCTGGCTCAACGAAACAGTAACCTGGCTGACCGATGGGTTGGGGAACAGGCTGATTTTGCCCAGGGTATTCAGCCGCACGTTGACAACGGGCGAAAACCCAAAGTTGCCATCCAGGTCAAACATTTTCATCTGGTAGAGATTGATACCTTTCTGCGGGGCTGCGTCCGAGCAGGAATAATTTTTTGGCGCAGATGAATAGCCGGAGGCTTTTACCGTAGCCAGTGTTTCCCAGCTAAGACCATCGTTGCTGCGTTGTATTTCAAACCGGTCGGAATTTATTTCCTGCTGGGTGGTCCATTCGATGTTCACTTTATTACCGTCGGCCAGGTTGGCGTTGAAACCTACCAGCACTACGGGCAGGGAGCCCAATGAAAAACCCTGTGTGCCTGTGCCGGTGTTAATCGTGGCGCGTGCGGGACCGTTTACAAGGCCGGTGCTGCCTCCATTGACAGAGGAATAATTTGTATTACCGCCGAATTTCAAATTGCCATCGATGTTAATCTGATTGTTGGCGCTGTTGGTAGTGGCCTTGTTATCGCCGATGATTCGCCCTGCGGCATAGGGTGAACCGCCCTGTTCAAGGCTAATGACAGAATTATTATCGAGGTTTAAAACTCCATAATAGTTGTGCGATCCATTGTTGCCGTTACCAATCTGCAATGTGGCGCCCTTCTGTACAATAACAATAACATTATTGAGCGAAATGGTGACTGTATTGGTGGAATTCCCTTGTGAATAGTCCCCAATAAAAACCGTTTGCCCGGTTTTAATAACGATACTGTCGCCATTCGCCGGTACGCGGTTCAGGCTCCAGTTAAAGCTAAATGACCAGCTGTCAAACTGGCTTGAACTACCGTTAAACGTGTTTTTTGGTCTCGCTGCTGCTTCCACGGTTATGGATAGAGTAAGCAATAGGGCTATGCCCATTAATGGCAAGTAAATTTTCTTCATGGTTTCTAATTATTATAGGGTTATTAAATACGGTTTGGGGTAAACCATAGTACATGGAAGAAAACAGTCGTGAAGTTCGTAAGATTGGATGCGGACATAGGAAGGATACATAGCCGGTAGTGCATGCTACAGCATGAAAACAATTGCCGGGAAGGCCTGTAATAAATGGGGATCAACTGGTATTGGAAGGACGGATGCGGTTAAAATAGTAAGGAGAATGTAAAAGTAGAAAAGGTTTTTTTCAAATGCAAGTATTTTCAAAAATATTCATATAAGTTCCCATCCCGGGAAAAAGCACGCTTGTCCAAAAGTAGTTCCTGGTTTTGCAACAATCATGGTATGTGCAGGTTAAGAGGGCTGTTTTTTTATTTGTGTCCCCCAATTGTCCACTGTTACTTATTGTTGGTAATTGAGCTTGATTGTACTTTCGTACTGGTTTAAGTCCTGCATTTTGCCGGGGCTTTTCAACCTATCTATCGCCGGGATAATGCCGATACCTGTGATAACTGACAATGCCTAAACCTGCTTATGCTATGAATCTTGATAAATATTCCTATTCGAAAGCCGAAACGCACAGGGAATACTATTTTCACAGTGAAGGTCCCCGGGGCCGGATTAAAAAAATGGTACGTTTTCAATCGTCTTATATTGAAAGAACGCGCTGTTATAACCTCGTTTTGGGAGATTGGCTGGAAGATAATAGTATTGACCATCTTGTTGTTACCAATAACGGGGATACCGAAAAACTGCTTGCCACTGTTGCGGCGATTGTAATGGATTTTACTCTCCTTTTTGAGGATGCTGTAATATATACTATAGGGAGTACCGTAACAAGAACGAGAAGGTACCAGATGTCAATCAGCAAAACGTTAGATGAAATTGAAGAAATATTTAATATCTATGGTTACACAAAGGGGCAATGGGAGATATTTCAAAAAAATATAAACTATGACGCATTCCTGGTTTCACGAAAAGAACATTTATTCCTAAAAGAACCAAATTCTATATATATGACAGAAAAAAACAAACAGGTAAAAAGGTATATCCAGGTACAGAAAGATGTTCCTATCTATAAAGAGGAACTCATAGATGGTGAAAACGACCCATATACTCAGAAGAAAATGAAGATGATGAAGGAAATGTTGGAGAAATCCCCCATACCGGAAGCGCTTCTGCGGAGGCAGCGATAGCCTGGATCACCTTCCCTGTCCCGGACGCCCGGGGCGGTATCTGCTCCGTTCGTCGGGCAGAAGGGAACGTTTGTCGAAATAGTTTCCTTTATGCCCATAACTTTAACATCTTTGTATCAGCAACACAAGCGAATCCAATCCTACGAGAAGACAATATCCAAATCCAACAGAACCACTCAATTCCTGAGAAAGACCACAAGAAACCAGTATCCGAAAGACCAGTCCAATTTATCCCTGAGAAACCACCCGAATCCAATCCTGTAAAGAAAAACCACCCAAACCGTTAGGGAAACCCCGGCAGAGCTATGAAAACCATCAACAGCTCCATTTAGTTTCATGTACCTGACATAATTACACCGCTTTGAACACACGTTTGAAGCGGTTTTTTTTATTGATCCCCCATCTTCAGAAGACGGGTCGGCGACCGGCTGGGAGAGCGTCCGGCCCTGACCACAATTAAGCAGGACAAATCTGCTATCTTCGGGAAACTATTGAACACTGTGCGCTAAAAGAAATCAATTAATACCATGGATCAATATAAGACTGCCCTTGAGGAATTGTACAACAGGATACCGCGGAGGCATTCGGCCGACAATGTAAAAGAGATCAACCACTTGCTGGATGAATATGAAGCGATTTTAAGCCAGGTGGAAGGGCTGGGATCCGGCTACGAGAAAAGCACGGCAGCCTTGTTTCCTTCGCTGGATGCTATACGCGACACGGTAAAAATGTCGAATAGCAACAAGGCCTCCAAAAAAGGAAAGGACGATTTATTTGATGAGGCTTCGGGGAAGCTGAAAGACGATATACAGGCTTTAATCCATATCGCCATCACGCCGGCATAGGCCGGAAAAGAAAATGCCATCCCTTGGGATGGCGGTTCTCTTATTATGAAAAAAGACTAGCTGTGGATACCCATGATTGCTGTTATGAAAGGGACAACGCCCATTCCAGTTCGAAGCGGGCTTTCTTTTCCCGGATACAGGTAAAAAAGAAACTGCTGTAAAAAGGCATATTCACCGGGGGCTCCTGGTTTTCCTCCTCTGCAATGGCCATCGTGCCGCTTACAAACGCTTCCGTGGAAGAAGTATCAATCACCGCCCAATCATCGGGAAGGGCGATCCTGTTGATATCACTATTCCTTTTGCACGCCGCCAGTTTTTCAACGATTTCTGTTAATAAACCTGGTTCTTCCAGCGAAGCAGCAATGATTAATGGGTGATTCATACTGTGGGTTTTTAATGGTTTGGAAAAGGACCGTCTTCACCTGCACATGTACAAAGTAAGAACACATTGCAACTGTGAAAAATAGTTGCGAATACTTGTTTTGTGTCTTAAAAATCAGGATATTTTGTAGAATAAATACTACAGCAGCCTACCGCACGAGGATCGCGGTGCCTTTTTTCCGGTATATATTATCATCCAGGCCGACGGCTTCCAGTACCCATACGACGGTTTGCGTTTGCTGCGGAGTACCATCGATGGCGCCGTTCCATCCCTTGCCTTCGGATTTCATTTCATACAGCAGTTGTCCCAGGCGGTTATACACCCTGAAATAGCGTAATTCTTTTACGCCTTTCATGATGGGATGCAGGTAATCATTAACGCCATCGTTGTTGGGCGTAAAGGCGTTGGGCACATATATTTCTACGCTCTTGATAATATTCACCTGTTGCGTATCCACAGTCAGGCAGCCGGCAGCCGATGTGATGTTTATGTCGTACACAAGATCCTCCGTGCCTTTGAATACCGGTGTAAAGCTCGCGGGGTTGTCCAGGCTCGAAGGTGGCGTCCATAATACGGTGGTGCCGATTGGCCGGGCGACCAGGCCGAGCGGTTTATTGATCACGGCGTACAGCAATGGGTATTGCTCACCGGGGATGGGCGATTCGATTACGATCGGCTGGCGGGAAGTGGATAGTTCACATCCCAGCTGGTTGGATATAACGGCATAGTAGATGCCGGGTTGGGTGACCCGGTACACCGGTTTGTTGGCGCCCCTGATCGGAAGATCGTCGAAATACCATTGAATACTGTCTGCGGGGTGAACGCTCAACACCGCGCTGTCGGGACTGGTCGTGCAATACGCCTGTTTGCCGATGATCTGCATGGATGTATCAACGACAGATGCTTTTACCAGCACGGTATCATTGGTACGGCATCCGCCACCACTGTTACGGGTATTGACGATATAAACCGTATTGCTGTCCGGGGACGCAAGCGGGTTGGAAATACTGGGGTCGGACAGGCCCGCAACCGGGGTCCATTGGTAAACCAGGCCGTCCTGTGGCGCAGTGCCAATCTGCACAGGGGCATGGTTACAGGAGAAAGCATCGGGGCCGGCATTGGCGGTCACTTTCAGCGTATCTACCAGCTTGGCGTACAGGGTATCGAGACAGCCGTAGCCGTCGTAGGGAACCACTTCTACTGCGATGGTAGTGCCGACGGGAGGCGGGGGAATCAGGGTAAGTTTTTGTGCGGAACCGAGCAGTTGGGTAAAGTTATTATTCCACCAGTTGTATGTCTGGTAGCCATAGGGCGCTACTATATTGATAGCGGTATCGTCGGGGCAATAGGTAGCCCCGGTAAACTCGCTACTGCACTCGGAATTAACATCGATATAGGCATACCCGAAATGCTTTTTGAAGGTACAGTCGGCGCTTTTAAAAAACAGTTGGATGGTCTTCCCGGCCATGTTATCCAGTTGGATAGAAACGGCCGACCAGTTTTTGCACCATACCGGCGTACCGGTATCGTTGGTATTCGACAGGAAGAAACCGGGCAACACCGAGCCATAGGGGTGAAACGTAAAAGAAGAGCATTGGATCAGTTGGCCGTCCGTAACGTTGGTGATTTCAATTTCCATCCTGGGCTGCTGGCCTTCGAGGTGGTTGGGGTCCTGGAACACCACTGCATAATGGTAAATAAGATTATAGACGTTCCTGCCCGGCGGGATGGTGAACTGGTAGGAAATCCCTTCTGCTTTGCCGCCGGCTGAATTGTCGCCGAGGCGGATGGAATGGTTGCTGCCATTGGGGCAATTGACAGGAAAGCCGCCGTATTGATCTACACCGCCGCCGGGATTGGCGGTGTACATCACGTGCTGTGTGGCCACCGGGCCGGAAGGGCTGAGCGAAATTACATTTTCTCCATTCACATAAGAGACAAAGCCGGTATAACAGGTCCATCCATCGAAAGTGCCGGATTCAAAATCAATATTCGGGGGGCACTGCGCAGCGGCAGTGGAAGCAATAAATAAAAACAAACCGATAAATGCTAATTGCAGGGTGAAACAGTGAGACTGTTTTCTAAAAATACGAATTTGGGGAGCCTTTTGCAATTGCCTGGTTTAAGGTATTAAAGTTAAGATTAATTCAGGTGAGTAAGCTCTTCTTTTGCCGGATGCACAAAGGCTTCAGGAACAGCAGTTAGTATCATTTTTTGCTATACCGTCCACAACCACCTCTTTTGCCACGCAGCCATAATACGGCCTTCCGACCCTTCGCCGGTCTTCCTTTACATACGGACAAATACACGAAAGGGTTGCTAAAAATGGGCTGTTATTCCTATTTTCATTCTTCAAATCACCGGGTTTTTATTTCCACTATTAACTAATTGCTATGTGCAGGAAAATTTTCTCTACTATGCTGCCCCTGTTTCTTCTAATGGCGACCGGGCATGCCCAACAAAAAGAGTCCGCGGCCTCTGTCGGCCCTGAACGGGGCACCCTGATCATTGTGGGCGGCGGCGCCGTGGGCGCTGAAATATGGGCGCGGTT
>DASYCT010000053.1:0-9345 GCA_036500065.1 Chitinophagaceae bacterium
TTATCATTGTTTAAAAAGCGTTGCCAGTAACCTTCCAGTTCCTTCCCCTTTATAAAAGAACGTTGCCCCATACGGCTGATGCGTTCGCTGCAAAAGCTGCGAAGCTCCTTCTTCATCCATTCACTCCAGGGAAAAACAAAACCCTGCTTTTTACGGTGCACGATCTCATCGGGCAATAAGGGATGAAGCGAATCCACCAGCAGGCTTTTGGGGAATGTGGGATATTTTATCGTATCGGGTATATTAAGAACAAACGATACCAGTTCGTGATCGAAAAAAGGTTCCCTTACTTCCAGTGACACGGCCATGCTCATCTGGTCGGTATCCTTGAGCAATGTGTGCTGTGTATACCCGAGGTATTCGGCCATGGACACCTGGCTGAGCAAGGGGTATTTGCCGATACATGCAGCGCGCGACTGCAACTGCTGGTACAAATCGGTATCCTCCATCCTGAAATCATCGAATGTCGTGAGCCTACGTATGAGCGCCGGCGCCAGTATCTGCCTCGACACGGGATACATGTGCTGAATATCCGGCGCTTCGGCGGCAATGATTTGCCGGATGCGTTGCAGGCGCGTGGAAGCACTGCCACCGAGCATACCCGCAGCGAGTTTTCTCGGAATGGAGGTGCCGCGAAACCAGTTTTTCTTCTCCTGCAGCTTCAGGTACTGTTTGAAAAAAGGGTAACCGGCAAAAAGTTCGTCGCCGCCAATGCCCGACAGCGCTACCGTCATTCCTGCCTGCCTGATGGCTTTCGATACCACGTAAGTATTGATACCATCGGCGCTGGGTGTATCCATTGCATTGAGCGCATTTTCCAGTTCATCGAGGAAAACCGTAGGTTGCAGCGGTATATTGGTATGTCGTGTATTGAATTTTTTGGCGATGATGCCCGCGTATTCCGACTCATCGAATGCTTTTTCCGTAAAGGAAACGGTAAAGGTGTTGGGACGTGCAGTGCTTACCTGCGCCATCAATCCCACTACTGCGCTGCTGTCGATGCCGCCGGAAAGAAAAGCACCGATAGGCACATCGCTGATAAGGCGTTTTTCGACCGAAGTTGCCATTAAACCGGCTATACGGCCGCGCACCGCGGTTGTATCGGCAAAATCAAAATCGACCGGACAGTTGCTGACATCCCAGTAGTGCTTATTTTCTATTCTGCCGTCTTTTATTTTTAAATAACCACCTGCTTCCACCTGCTGGATGCCTTCGATAGCCACATGCGGATGGCCCACCGATTGGTAAGATAGAAATTCCTTCAGTGCCTGCCGGCTGACCTGTCGTCTTACAAACCCGGTAGCAAGGATTGGTCTTATTTCGGAGGCAAAGACCAGTCTTTCCGCATCGACATAATAATAAAGCGGCTTCACTCCCATCCGGTCACGTACCAGGTAAAGGCTTTTCTCTTCCCTGTCCCACAGCGCTAAAGCAAACATGCCCTTAAATGCGCTGATGCTGGCCGGGCCACGGCGGATGAATGCTACCAGCATGGCCTCGGTGTCGCCCTGCGTACGATAGTTGTAGTCGGGCATCGTGGCTTTTACATCTTCGAAATTGTACAGCTCACCATTAAACACAATGATATACCTGCCCGAATTGTCGGTAAAGGGTTGGTTGGCCGCTTCCGACAAATCGATGATCGCCAGGCGGCGATGGCCGAGCCCTATCTCTCCTTCCGTATACAGGGCATCGGCATCCGGGCCGCGGTGCGCCATTGCATCCGTCATCTGCCGGATAAGTGAAGGCGATACCTGCTGCCCGTTAAAAGATAGTGCTCCTGCTATACCACACATGTCAGTTATTCTTGATTTTTTTATAAAGCGCCAGGTACTGGCGGGCGATTAAACCGGGATTGTACCGCTTAATGTTTTCAAAGCCCTTTTGCACGAGGTCATCCCGGTAAGCATCGTCTTCGATTACTTTAACTATTCCCTTTCTTACCGATGCCTCGTCATAAGGGTCCACGAGGCAGGCGGCATCCCCCGCCACTTCCGGCATGGAGGAAAGGTTGGATGTAACCACTACACGGCCAGTGGCCTGTGCTTCGAGAATCGGCATCCCGAAACCTTCGTAAGTAGATGCAAAAGCCATAATATCGGCATCCCTGTATTTCTGTAGCATCTCATCATCGCTCAGGCCGGACTGGTACACATAATCGATACCGTTTTCCTTCAACTGTTCAATATAGCCATCTTCGCGCTTGCCGATAATATGCAGCTGGCAGGGTATTCCTTTGAGTGCGTTTATCAGGCAGGATAGATTCTTGTTGGGTGCCGTACCAACATGAAGTATGACCGGCCTGCTTTTATTAAACGTCTTGTCGCTGCGCGTGAAGCGTTGCGAAATGGCCACCGGTACCACCACAATTTTCGCCGGGTCGCAATTCGAATATTTCAGGATTTCCTTTTTGGTAGCCTCCGAGATAGCAGTGATAAAACGGGATCTTCTTACCGGGATAGTTAGCCAGAACAGCTTTAACACCGAATGCTTCAGGCCCGAACTGCGCTCAAGAAAAACACAATCGAGTATCGTATGAATTGTCCTCCGGCGGCTCAAAAAGAACCCGATATAGTTGATATCGCCGGTAACATGATTGACATCCCCCTGGCGAAATGCTGCTTCGAGGCAATTGAATAAGCGCTTGAACAAACCCGAGCTTTCGTAACGGGAATAACAGGTAGTGGTGCTAATATCATTTGCCAGCCGCATACGCACATCCTCGAAAATCATTTCCACGCTGTAATTTCCAACCTTTCTTACTTTTCGTTGCAGGAATACCACCCGCATTTGCTTACCCGCCATAATTCTTACGCTCTTCTTCTATTAATATATCCAGTACCTGGAAAAAATTCATATTGTAATCCCATCCCAGCAGCCGTTTGGCCTTTTCACTGGAGCCGTATATATCCTCGATGTCGTTGGGACGGAAAAAGGCTTTATTGACCCTGACGGCCGACAGCGGCACGTTCAGTTTATTGAACACATAGTGCACTATATTGCGCAACGACACCGACTGCCCCGAACAGATTACAAAGTCATCGGCCTTTTCCTGCTGCAATATCAGCCACATCGCTTCCACATATTTACGCGAATAGCCAAAATCCCGCTTTACGTCGAGGTTGCCAAATTCGATGAATTCCTTCTTACCGGCGAGTATATCCAGTGCGCCGACCAGTATCTTCTTTATGATAAAATTATTTCCCCGTAAATACGACTCATGATTAAACAGGATACCACAACAGGAGAACAACCCGTACGATTCCCGGTAGTGGATTGTAATGTGATGTCCCGCTACCTTGGAAATGGCATAAGGGCTTAGCGGGTGAAGTTTTGATTCTTCCGTTATCGGCAATTCTTCGATTTTGCCAAACATTTCACTGCTGGATGCCTGGTAGAACCGGATGGAAGGGTTCAGCAGGCGGATGCTTTCCAATACATTCACTACCGAGTTGATATTGAACTGTATCGTACCAATAGGTTGCTGAAAAGAAAGCGACACGCTGCTCTGTGCCGCCAGGTTATAAAACTCGTCCGGCCTGGCGCTGCTTATTATTTTAATCACCTGCGAGAGATCCTGCAAATCGCATTCAAGCAATTCTATCCTGTCAATGATACCCAGGTAGTCGAGGCGATAAGTATTAGTGCCGGTAAATGACCGGATCAACCCATATACCTTATACCCCTTATCGACAAGTAATTTAGCCAGGTAGGCTCCATCCTGGCCTGTTACCCCGGATATGATGGCTGTTTTCATCGGTGTTTTGAGAATTAGTTTTCCTGGCCACAAACAAAGAAGGTGCGAGCTTAAACACAACCCACACAAAAATGCTGGCCTTTATCAACGAGTTAAGTGCCTGAAGCGTATCATTTTCCATGCTATAGGAAAGTTCAAAAAAGAATACCGGGATCCAGAAAAGCAGCAGGGGATACCTGAAGGATACTGTAAGCACCTTATAATACGCAAACCGGATAAACAAACCAAAGAAGAACATATAGATAATCCCCCCCGTAACGCCGAAATTGCCGTAGGCTTCTCCTACCGGCCCTATATTGGTTGACCATCCCTTGATAACCCAGCCGGTAAAATGTTTCATATTATACACTCCCCCCGACTCCAGTTTATCCTGCCATATTACCCGTGGTAAAAGGGAGGAAGCAACGGTGAGGTACAGCGAATTCCCGTTATCAAAGTCCTGGATGGCAGGTATCCGGCGCATTACCAATGCGGTATTATATCCCTGGTTCATGCGGGTATACAAAGGAAAAAACGTCTTTTGGTCAAATACGACGTTGAAATTGCTGAAGTTTGTCTGCATCAAATCAAAAAACAATCCTGTTTTTGATCCTTCATACTCATTTTGCCAGGTTGCTTTGCGAAATGCACCTTTTGTAGACTGCAACAGTATGATAAAAAGTACTGCCAGGGCCGTGATGGATGCCTTTTTCCAGAAAGCGATTCTTGTTCCGATAAAGATGATGGAGCCGATAACAACGCCCATATATACTACAATCGTGAACATACCTGTCTGGATAGCCTCATACACAATCAGGAGTACAATCGCAGTGATAAGCCATCTTTTGTATTTCAGCCCGGGCGAAAAATAAATGCACATCATGGCTGAAAACAGGAGAAGGTAAAACGTGCTAAGGAAATATGCCGCCACACTTATTGAAATAATGCGCCTGAAAAAATAACCGAAAAGTCCAAGGACAAGCAACGGTATCCAGGGCTTGCTCTTTTTAAGCGTTTCCCGTGCCCTGTCTAATATGGGTACTAGGCAGGCGTTGCTGTCGGCATCGGGCCCGGAAGAGAAAGAGGGCATAAACATACCTAGCATAAAAGCAAGAATAGCGGGCATTACAAAGCCAAAGTATACGCTTTCGCTAACCGGCATATATTTCACCCACAGGCGCGCCAGGGCATTGTCGGCGGTGTAAATCTTGTATCCCAACAAAGGCATCAGCAGGTAAATAAGGCAACTGTACACGGCAATCATTTCTCTCAACGCAATGCCTTTCCCTATTTTTTGCAGCAACCGGAACACACAGATGCCCAGTATCAGGTACACAAAAAAAGTAGGATCGGTATACATGCCCGATACCACCAGCAAAGCCAGTAACAGTAGAGGAAATAAATACTTCATATACTCCCGCTTTTATAGGTAAGCGCCTTGTCTCTTTCTGAAAGGTACTCCAATAAAGGAGTGAAATAATGCTCAAAACAAAGTTCCTCTTCGAAATCTTTGCGCGCTGAGCTGCTAAGCTGCATGTAGTTGTCCATTATCTGTTCCAGGCAATGCAATAAAGAGCCGGCACTGGTGTCAGTAAAAAACACCCAGGGCCGGTTCCCCAGAGTATCCCGGAAATGGCTGTTGTCATATACCAGCACCGGCATCCCTGATGCCGCATACTCATATATTTTATTGGAAGCGGTTCCAAGCGTCTTATTCATCAGATCCTGCTTTTTATGGATACCGATACCGATATGGCAGGTTTGTGCATTTTTTATCACTTCTTTATAGCCGGTCAGGGGTAAAACAACCAGTTTGTCGGCTACCCCATGCGCTTCCGCCAATTGACGGAGCCGGGTTTTGTACTCCTCGCTAATAAAACCTTTCAGCACCAATTCCAGCGGCCTGCCGCCTATCGAAGAACTCAACAATGCTATAATTTCTTCCAGCCCATGCAATTCGCCGATACTGCCCTGGAATAATAATCGGATGGGGCCGGTCATACTCTTTGCCTGTTTATTGTTAGCCCCATAAACAGCCACTGACGGATAATTGGGCACGAAGAAAAATTTGCCTTTGAATTTATTCATGGGAAAAAAGGCCTGCCGCTCCACAGACGGCAGCGAGAAAATGTTCAACCGTGGAAATACCCATTGCTCACTTTTCCAGGCCCACCAGGATATGCTGCCTTTTTTGACATACTGCTTCTCGGCCACATCATGATTATGGTACCACAACAATAAATCCTTTGGCATTCGCGGTTTAATCAGCCTGTATGCCAGCCAGGGAAGATAATCATACACCAGTAATGTTTTCGCCCCCGAAGAACGAATGATGCGTGATAATAAGCGGGAAAACTGCCAGAATGATTTTATTTTATCCTGCGTTGATTGCTGCTCGGCCTGTCCCACAGGCAATAATGCCCCGGCATAAAGCAACTCTACATTGGCAGGATACTCCCAGTCGAACGCAGTTATATTTCTATGTACAATGTAAATACGGTCGAAATATCCCGATAGATACGTTATCGCATTCAACGTGGGCGGATAATATTCGGGATGACTGTATATAGCTATGACAAGCGTCTTCTTCCTATCCATTTTTTAAATACATCTTAAAGAAAGCGGAACGCTTTAACGGTTCTTTTCCTGGCCGAACCGTACGATTACCAACAATTCCTCCCCGGTAAGGTCACCTGTTACCTGCTGCCCTTCATTTAAGGGACCGATCTGCTCAAGGTTGAAGGGGTTGCTACCGATATAATAGGGGAAACCGGAAAAAATGGATTTATAAAAATCAACATTCAGGTAGTTAGGATGCACCTTACCCCAGGCATGGTGAAATTTCCCGGGTTCTATTTCCCTGTACTGCTCACTTCCATTGGGGCTGATGGCGACAAAATACCCGTTGTTTTTCAATAATTTCTTTGCAAGTGCTATCATACCCGGTATAGTCGGATGATGCTCGATAACATGGGCGGAAAAAAAAATATCATTGTCCCCCCGGAGCTTTGCTTCGTCGGCATGAATAACCAGCCCCAGGTTTTTCTCGCCATAAGCTGCACGTGGCCCGGATATTTCAAACCCTTCTACATCATAACCATATTGTTTTAGCTGCCACATAGTGTATCCCCAACTGCTTCCATAATCCATGACCTTCAGCGGGAAAGAAGACCCGGGGAAAAGTTTTTTAAAAAGAAGGTGATACCTTTCTGCATTTTTATTTCCATGCGAAAACCCATTCTGTTTCATGGCTTCGAGTTCTTCCCTACCCGGGAGTTCGGCCGTTATCTTGTCCTTCTCAATATAATCTTCCTGGTAGAAGGCCTTATTCTGCGCCACTTTTTCTACCGGGTGCCGGAAGTATAAATGACACCCGTTGCATTCAAACAGTCTCGTAAAAACATATTTCCTGTCTATTACCGTACAGTCCCTGCTGCCGCAGTTGGTGCAGGCAACTTTTTCGCCAAAGCGTAAGGCAGAATCCAGCAGGTATTGTATCTTTTGAACGGAACTTAACATCAACTGTATTTTCAGATTTATTTAAAACCGCTGTCTTTCAAAAAAGCAGTGTACCTGTCGCCATAGTCGTTCCAGGTAAAGCCATTGGAAACATCTTTCCTGGCGGCTTCCTTCATATTACCAAGTTTTCCCCTGTCATTATAAAGCAGTTCAAGTTTTTCAACAATGGCCTGTATATTTCTTACGGGTACCACGAACCCGCTTATTTCGTTACGAACAATATTTTCCCCGCCTGTATTGGGGGTAATAATAACCGGCAGCCCACTGGACATCATTTGAGGTATTACCATACTAAGCCCCTCTTCCAGCGATACCTGTACCCCCACATCGCATTGCGACAGGTAAGAAGGGAGATCATAGTGATTGATATGGCCGAAGAATTTCCAGTTTTCCCTTTTATATTTTTCAATTTCCGGTTTTAAGGCATCTTCCACGCTCCCGATAAACCATGCTTCAAAATCAACCGCTGGGATCGTAAGCCTGTTAAGCGCTTCGAATAAATACGACAACCCTTTCCGTATCGACAGGGTTCCCAGGTATAGAATAATAAATTTCTTTTTGCCCGGGGTGCCCTCTGCTGCCGGTGCAAAAAAATGAGCGGCGCCAAAAGGGTTTACGATTACTTTGCGGCCGGGGAATCCTTTTTCGATAAAGGTTTTTTTGACGAAATCAGAGGGCACCATAATATAATCCGCTTCATCGTACTCCTGTAATTCTTTTGTTATCACATCAGGATGAACAGAGAAATCGATCCCAAACCGCCTGTACTCTTCCTGCAATACCGCGTTTTGCTGAACGATATGCGTTGACCCTCTTTCGAGCACGGTCATCATACCTTTTTTCTTTGCAGCACGCAACGCATGCAGGCTCATGCCACTCCACCCGACAAAAACACGGCTATTGCTTTTCAGTACCTGCCCTGCCACCCACTTATCGAAATAATTATTCCAGGTATGAACTTTGGCGGGCGACAGCTTCATCGGCACGGCCAGCAGGGGATTGGTATGGATTTTTGCGACTGGTATTGCTTCCTTGTCGACCCGCTTAACAAAGCGTCGCAAAAATGTATTCTTAGTATAGGCATAGGTTGTATATAACCCGTCGAAAAGACCATGCCTGTCCAATTGTTCCGACAACGTGAATCCCCATAGTTTACTGCTGCACGACACTATTACCATATTATTCCGTTTCCCGCGACAATTGTTTGAACGCTGCCATTACCGTTTTGGCCCTGTCTTCAAAAGAATAACCCGATACGAGGGACCGGTTGCGCGCCTTTTGCCGGAGCAGGTCTGCTTCTTCCTTTGGCAGTGCCAGCAGCGCCTTTGTTTTTTGGACGAGGTCTCCCGGATCGCGGAAGAAAAATATTTCCTCACCTTCCTTAAAAAATTCCGCCTGTTCTTCGCTGTAGGTGCTGAGCTGTATGCCCCCTACCACGGGTATCTCAAAGGTGCGCATGTTGTGCGAACCGAAATTGTATTCCCTGAACAAATTGAGCTGCACACGGTATTCCTGGTTTTTATACCAGAATTGCTTTCTCGTGGCGATGGGAAAGATATTAATGCCCTTATTATACATAACCGGTGTCTTGTCCCATCCATGACCGTACACATCCACCGATATACCGGCATCGGCCAGGAATCCTATCATCTTTGCGCGGTATGGGTCCGGATTGCCCTGGAAGCAAAGCCGGGAAATCTCGTTTACCGATTGTGGGTCTGCATAAGTCAAATCTCCTGTATCATAGGCGAAGGGCAGGAAAACCGTGGGAATGGAAAACCGCTTTTCAATTTCGCGTTGCAGCTCGCGCTGGTAGCAAAAAAATAAATCATACAGCCCTACGCTGTCCACCACGTTTTTATTGCCACTGCCTTTGCTGGTAATAATAAAAGGATGATCAGGATTGAAGTTGGCCAGTTTAAACCCTTCTTTGCGCAATTGCGCCAGGGTGTCGGGGTATATTTCCATTCCTTTGAATACCCATATCACATCTGGTTTTTCTTCCCGGGCTTTTTGCAGCAGGCCCTTGTTGACCTGCGGGTATTTTGTGACAACCTTGCTGTGAAATAAAATCTTATGGATAATGCTTT
>DASYCT010000054.1:0-8134 GCA_036500065.1 Chitinophagaceae bacterium
CATTATGTATTTCTTTTACGTAATCAATTGAATACATAAGTATTTTTGTATCCACTCCCAATTATTTTATTGACCGAATGACACCGGCTGGTAATAGCTATTTCTATCACCTCCTCTATACACCTGCGCGTAATATGCCCGGGGAACCGATCTGTTTTAAGAGCTTGTATTAACCAAGTAAGAAGGAAGCCCTGTTTATCAAAAAAGGGATTCACCTGCGGTCAGTCCCTTTTCTATGAGATAAGCGGCAGGAGATTTAGTTACTTTTTATAAACAGCGGCTTTAAAGTAAGCCATCCGAGTGCGGGGAAGAAGTGCATGGGAACTGTGTGGCCGGGAAACAGGGAAGGATCTGCTGTTACGCCTTTGGGAAGCCTTGCGGCAAAAATAAAGAGGATGCTGGCAAAGCTCAGGATAACAAACAACAGGTTGAACACGATGTCTGTTTTATTCTTCAGCCATTTGTTCAGCAGCCAGTAGCCGGTCGACGCAAGCACACACCCGAAGGTACTGGCTGCAATCAGCGCAACGGGGCTGGTGACAATGGAGAAATCGGCATTTTCCAGTGAATTGTTGTATACCCGCTGGTAAATAACCGACGCGACGCCTGCCAGTACACCTGACACGATACCCAGTAATAAAGCACGTTTAAACATACAAGCTTTTTTGAGTGATTATTTTTTTACCACCGGCACCGACACATCCACTTTAATTTCTTCTGCTACATCCGGTCCCGGTTTGCCGAGATGAAAATCATTCCGGTTGATTGTAAAACTGCCTTTGAACAGGCCGCTGTTGCCGGTGGGTTGAAAACTAAATGGTATTACCATTTCCTTTTTTACCCCGTGCATGTTCATATCGCCCGTGACCTGGTAGCCCGTTGCCGTTTTTACGATCTTCTTCGACACATATTTGATAACCGGGTATTTGGCCACATCGAACCATTCATCGCTTTTGGCATGTTTGTTCTGCAACGCATTGCCCGTGTTGATGGAGGCCGCATCGATGGTCAGGTCGAAAGAGGAAGCCGCCGGGTTCTTTTCATCAAAAACAATCATGCCGCTGAATTTCTTGAATACACCACCGGCATCGTTACTGGAAAAGCCGATTTCATAGTTATCGGTTACCCGCCAGCCCTGCACGAGGGTAAAAGCAAACACTGCCGCCAGCGCGAGCAGTGTTGCCATACTTATAAAAAGTTTTTTCATACTGAAACGGATTAACCTTTGACCAATTCTATGTTAGCCACCAGTAGTACATCGTCGCTCAGCATGGCAGTAGGGAATTTTGTACCAATACCAAAATCAGTGCGTTTGATGGTGCTGGTAACATGGAAGCCTACGGTAGGCTTTTTATTCATGGGGTTAAGGGTGCTTCCCACCAGTGTGGCTTCCAGTGTCACGGGTTTGGTAACGCCGTGAAGGGTTAAATTGCCGGTTGCCTCGTATTTGTTGGCGCCCACTTTTTTGAAAGAAGTGCTTTTAAACGTAAGCGTGGGAAAAGTTGTCGCATCGAAGAAATCGGCGCTTTTCAGGTGCGTGTCCCTTTGGTCAACGTCTGTGCTGATGCTGCTGATATCGGCCGACAAGTCAATTACGCCGTCGGAAAAATCATCTTTCGAAGCGGTAACAGTGGCGGTGAAGCTCTTAAACGCACCGTCAATTTCATTAATACCCAGGTGGGTAACAGCAAAGCCAAGTCTTGAATGCGGCTTGTCGGATGTCCAGGTTTGCGCGAAGCTAATAGCCGAAACGGACAGGGCAATCATAAATAAGGTGATCTTTTTCATGGTGTTTATTGTTTGTTTTTTAGTGAAGGCAAATCTAGGTACATTTGCTTACAATTTGTAAGCACTTACCTTAAAGTAAGCGCTTTCTTATACACAATTTAACAAATTATATGTTTAAACATCGAAAATTCCCCGTTACCCCGCAGGGACAGGAAGAATGCCGTGGCGTTTTGGGCGCCGTGCAGGACGCCTTATATGTATTGAACGGAAAATGGAAGCTCCCCATCATCGTCGCCCTGAGCGAGGGCAATAAACGGTTTGGCGAACTCCAACGGGCGGTGCATGGGATTGCGCCCAAGGTATTGTCGAACGAACTAAAGGTGCTTGAACTCAACGGCTTTGTGATGCGCCACGTGTACGACACCACCCCCGTGTCGGTGGAATACGAATTGCTTGAATACAGCAACACGCTTGAAGAAGTGATCGAAGCATTGCAGAAATGGGGTGCACAGCATCGCGCCCGGCTGCGCAGCGAATCCAAGAAGAAAAGAAACTCCCTTCAACCTGCCTGATTCTTCGTCCCGTAGGGACGTTTGGTAGGTAGCAGCCCCATTACGAATGATAGCGTTTCGTCCCATAGGGACGTTTGGTGGGTTATATACCAGACGTCCCTACGGGACGAGAGGGACATGTTATTCGTTTTTTCTACCAACCAGGCGTCCCGATGGGACGGGCAATGACCTGTAGTTGGCTCCTTTCCTTAACTAAACAGTATGGCTCTTTTATCCCGTTTAAAATATATTTTGTACTATTCAGTACAAAATGTAGTTTTGTTCCAGCATTCATATAACTATGGCAGGGAGACCCAAAATATTTGACGAACAGGCGGTGATCGATAAAGCGACCGAAGTATTCTGGCTGAAAGGCTACGAAGCATCGAGCGCCGATGAACTGCTCGAAGCGATGGGTATCGGTAAAGGAAGTTTTTACCTCGCGTTCAAAGGCGGTAAGAAAGAATTATACGAACGCTCGCTGGAGCAATTTTCCCAAAAGGCGATGGAGAAGTTGAGAAAGGATCTGGCCGCTACAGGCGATCCCCTCGAGTTGGTAAGAGATTTCTTCCTGTCGATAGCCGATTCAAAAAAAGCCAACCACGAAAAAGGCTGTTATATGGTCAACGCCATCAACGAGATGGGCGCTGTCGACAGCAGGTTGCAGGCAAAAGCCATACAATTGTTACAGGTACTCGAAAAGGTTTTCACAGATGTTATCCGGGAAGCACAAAAAAACAAACAGCTATTGACAAAGGAAAAGCCGGAGTTGATTGCGCGGTCGTTAATTACCCTTTGGAGCGGCATTAATATTACCCGGCGGATGTACCCCGATGCCCGGCAGCTTAAACAATTGATCGCTTTGCAACTGGATGTGTTGAAATAATTTTTTTTGCCCAATATTGTACTGATTAGTACATAATTAATCATTTTATTAAATCATAAATACTACATCATGAAAATCGCTATCATCGGAGCCACCGGTTTTGTTGGTTCTCATCTCGTAAAGGAAGCCCTGCTGCGGAATCACACTGTCACCGCCATTGCACGCAACCCGGGGAAACTGGACATAGAGCATCCTAATCTTATCAAGGCTGCGGTTGATGTATATGACAAGGACAAACTGGTAAAGATTTTGAAAGGACAGGATGCCATATTGAATGCTTACAGCCCGGGTGTGGGTCATGAAGACCTGTACGCGCTCTCCATGAAAGGTACCGCCATTATCCAGCAGGCGGTGAAGGAAGCGGGTGTAAAGCGCTTTCTTGTAACGGGCGGGGCAGGCAGCCTGGAGATAGCGCCGGGTCAGCAGCTGGTGGACAGTCCCGATTTCCCTGCGGCATGGAAACCAACGGCCCTTGCAGCGAGGGACAATTTAAACGAGCTGAGAAAAGAAAAGGAACTGGACTGGACCTATTTAAGCCCTGCCATCGAAATGCACCATGGCACGGCCGGAGTACGCGTGGGAAAATACCGCACCGGCAGGGACCAACCCGTGTTTGATGAAAAAGGCGTGAGCAGGATATCCGTGGAAGATATTGCGGTGGCATTGCTGGACGAACTGGAAAATAATAAATTTATAAAACAGCGGTTTACGGTGGCATATTAATTTACAGGCAAATAAAACAACTTACCGGTTATGCAGTATAAAACAATAAAGGTCGATACTATCAAACTGTCCTGTTAATTCAGGACTGCCTGGGATCTTCTCATTTCGATGTACGCGGGAAGGGTTTCTACCGGGAATAATTCATCTTTTTCGGGATTAGAGGGGAGCGTAGCCACTTCGAGGTAATGGACATCGAGCGCGGTGGAGCGTTCTCCCAATACTGCTTCGAGCAGCACGTAGGCAACGCTGTAATACCGGTGTTCATCGGTTGCTGAAAACCCGTCTATGCATATCCGTACCCCGAGCAGGTGGGGTTCCTCGCGTGTTTCGATGGGTGCAAACCAGACATCGTGGGGGTCGACCTGCAACCCGTCGTATTCAATCGCGGAAAGTGATTCGGTGGGGGGCGCCAGCGCGATGAATTTCCAGCGTTTGAGCTGCGGGGCCATCTGCACCAGGTGCTCGGCTTTGTCGAAATATTCGGCATTGCCTTCGGCTGAAATGATCAGTTCTTTTACGTGGGGGTCTTTGCCGCCGATCTGGAACACCAGTTTGTTGCAATAGTCATGAAGCTGTTGCAGTAGTTCCCTGAACAGGTATTGCACTTCGTCATGTTCCTTTTCATCGATGTCGAAGTAGCTGGATTGATTTACCGCGAACCATTTCCAGAATTGGTATCCCTTTACTAATTGCATAGAATAATTTATCCGGTCGTTAAACTTTGTAATGATTGCTTATTAGTTTTTCATACATAGTGTCGGATAACGCTCTTTTCAGAAATACGGATATTTTCTCCATTGGTTTACCGATACGGTAAAATCTTTTCACTTTTTTTGTCGACATTATTCTTTCTACCACGGGGCCGAACAGCTCCGTATCCAATCCCTGGCTCACGCTGGCATTTACGATAGCATAGCAGCGGTCGAAACTTTCCTTGTACGCATTGCCGCTGGGCAGCGCTGTAGTGATACGGTTTTTGTTGATATCCGTTCGGATGCCGCCGGGTTGCAGGTAACAGGCTTGTATGCCGAAGGGGGCCAGTTCCATGCGCATGGCTTCCGTCAGCCTGTCCACCGCCGCCTTGCTGGCGCTGTAGGCTCCGCGATAGGGCAGACCCGTTTCCGAGCCGATAGAGCTGATATTGATAATCAGCCCCGATTTATTGGCCCGCATACCCGGCAATACCGCCTGGCAGGTACGGAGCAGGCCAAACAGGTTGGTGTCAAAGACCCGCTGGACATCACTGACCGATAAGTTTTCCACGGGCCCGGCTATCCCCAGCCCGGCGTTGTTGATCAACACGTCGATGCGTCCTTCCTGCCGTATAACGGCATCCACGGCTCCCTGTATGCTTTTTTCGCTGCACACGTCCATTACAAGTGGTTTGAAAGCGGTAGATCCCTGCGGGAGGCTGCGCGAAGCCCCGTAAACGATATGCCCTTTCACCGACAGGTAAGCAGCAATAGAAGCACCCAACCCGGAAGAAGCGCCGGTAATCAAAACGACTTTAGGCATAGTTGTAATTCGGCATGGAAAATAAAAAGTAAAACGGTGATGGGGAAATTTATTTGCTCACCAGTTTATCACCTCGTTTCCACTTTTCATCTTGTTAACGATAAATACAAAAGGTACACTTAATACCTATAAATGTAAATCCTTAGTACAGTTTATTTATCAACGGGATTTTTACTGAGCGCATGCGGGCGGGAGTCCGAACGAGGGCATAAAATGGCCATGCCCCTTAGTTAAGGGCCTAATTATCCAGGTTCTTGCTCCGTCTTGTTGCCCCGTCCCATCGGGACGACTGGTTGGTAGCCCATCATGGATAATTGTTCTTCGTCCCGTAGGGACGTTTGGTATATAACCCACCAGCCGTCCCTACGGGACGATAGGTGGGTCCATTGTTTTCTCTACCTACCAGCCGTCCCGATGGGACGGAATGATCAGTCTTTAACCAACTGACATGGATTAAACAGAGACCGACGTAAGTCATTCTTATAATATTGTTATAATTAAACATAGATAAAACAGGGATGAAAAAGGGATAAAAGAGGGATGAAACTCGGATACATCCCCTTTTTTATATCTTTTTAATACGATTTTAATATATATAACTTGCATTTTTAAAGATAACATAGTATCTTACATGTCTAAAACTTAATACTATGGGAAAGCTTATCAATGGAATCAATGGCCCGATAGTGGGCAAAGTGGGGAAGGTTCACGGTTCATCGAGAAACGGCGTTTCGTACGTAAAAGGTCCTTATAAGGATCGCACGGAGAAAATCACCGCAAAGGAAGCCGGCAACCGGGTCAGGTTTGCACAGGCGCAGTCCTGGCTAAAGCCACTGCTGGCTTTTGTGCGCGAAGGATTCAGGGACCCGGAGAAAAAAGGCGTTGGGTTTATCGAAGCCAAATCCTACCTGATGAAAAACGCGCTGCAGGGCGTAGCGCCGGATATCAGCATTGACCCGGCCCTGATGCTGGTGAGCCGCGGCACGCTGCCGTTGTCCAATGACATCACCGCGGAGAAACCAGGCATTGACACGTTGCAGTTCACCTGGGACACCGCAGCCGTGGAAGGCGGCAGTCTCTACGACCAGGTGATGCTGCTGGCCTATGATATCGAACATGGAGTTGCTGCTTACAACATGACCGGGCAGTTCAGGAGCACCGGCGCAGATACGTTGAAAATATTCGGGGAGAAAGGAAGCACCTGGCACCTGTACCTCGCCTTTTCAGCCGCCGACCGGAAAAGTCAGTCGAATAGCGTCTATTTCGGAGCGATTGCAATGTAGCAGCAGTTACCCGGAATTTCCGGGTAACTGTAATTTTGTGAAGAGGAGCCGGGTCCTTCGCCCTGCCAGGGCTGCGTGATTTAGTTAATATCAAATAAATCCCCGGTAAAGCGCCTATTTTTAGGCGCATATTAAACGCGCAACACTACTTCCATGCTATGAGGGATATGAAGGCTCTCCCCCTGATTCGTTTTTTACGCAAACCCGATAACCAGCCGCTGGCAGCCTTGCTGCTGCATTGGATGCTGCTGGCGTTGCTCTGTACTTCCGCCATCGTCCTGTTCGGAAACCGCCTCCCCGCATTGACCAACCTGCACCTCCGTCACTGGGACGCCGAATGGTATTACCTGATAAAGAAAAGAGGATATGATTATATAGCAGGCCGGCAGGGTACGATGGCATTCTTTCCCCTGTTTCCCTTCCTGTGGAAGTTCAGCTTTCTCAACGAAGAAGGGATAAGCCTGTTCAACGCGCTTATCTTCTCCGCATCCTTTTGGTGGCTGGCGCGTACGCTCAAACTGGGTTTCGTATCATCGCTGCTTTTTCTTTCCACTCCAAGCCTGCTCTTTTGTTTTATACCCTACTCGGAAGCGCTTTTCTTTATGAGCTCGACCATTCTGTTGATTGGGTTGCATAAAAAAAACGACCCTTTGATAATAGCAGGGATGTGCCTGGCCGCTTTTTCCCGTTCGGTCAATATCGTGCTTATTCCCGCCCTGCTGTACACGTATGTGTTAAACTACGGGCTTTCGGCTAAAACTATCCGTTTTGTGCTGGCCGCCACCCTTTGCGTGACGGCTGCTACGATGGTTGTTTTCTGGATACAATACCTGTCTACCGGTCAATGGTATGTTTTTTTTGACATGCAAAAACAATGGCACAGGAGTTTGCAGTTGCCCACGCTTCCGCTGACAACACTCAGCACAAAAGTGTTATGGCTCGATGTGATAGCGCTGTTTGTTGCTGTCCTTGCAGCTGGTGATACGGTGATGGAAGCCATCCGCGTCCTGTTGCGCAGGGAAAAAGCCGGCTACAGCGCTATGGCACAATTCTCCATGGTCTATATTGCCCTGATGGGATTCCTGGCGGTATTTTATAGCGGTATATGGCCGGGGCAGCATAGTTCTTCTATCATGAGCCTCAACCGCTTTGTCTTTGCAGGGCCTTATTTTATCTGTTATTGCTATGAACGTTCCGCAAAGAGCAAAACGATACTGTCCGGTTTACTATTCCTGTCGGCGCTTTCGGTTGCGTTATGTTCTGCGGGGATTTATGAGAAACTTTCCTTTCTCGGCAGTTACCCGGTGACGCTATGCTATTTCGCGGCCATCGGCCTGTACATTACGCTTTACTATTTTGCTTTCCATCGGCGGGAACTGAAGCTGTTTTTTTATTCCATCCACGTCATTACTATGATCCTTCTTCTCTTTGACTTTTTAGGATATGGC
>DASYCT010000055.1:0-8978 GCA_036500065.1 Chitinophagaceae bacterium
CACCAACGCACGGCTATCGATTTGACTGATGGAAGAAGTCGTGTAAGAATATTCATTGGTGTCGTAATCGCCGGGTATCCAGAAAGCCTTGTGATCACCCGAAAGACTGAATTGCGTCAGTTCATCCGTTACGATAAAATATCTCAGCGTGGATTGCCGGGGAAATATATACCTGAACCCTACCCCATCTTCAAACACCCGGAAGCAGATGTCGAGCAAACGTCCCGGCGCTTCTTTTTGCCGCAGGTGCACCAGCAATTGCTGGTAATGATTGCGGATTGTTTTTACTTCCCCCCATACCGGCTGCCAGCTTTCATCGACCGCTTTTTTCTCCGAGCCTGTTATAACAAAACCCGTTTCCAGTTGCCCGTTGCCTGCAAGCCGGAAACCCATCCGGGAGGAATTGATAACCGGTTGCCCGGCGAAATGCACTTCGTATAACGGCGCTCCATTCTCATCGACGCGGAACGACAGGGAAACCCTGCCCATGCTGATCGAAACAGCTTCTTTTTCCTGTGCGGTAACGATAAGGACTATCAACAGGCAGGCGATGACGGCAGCAATTTTTTTCATACTGGTACCAAAGTACTGGCATCCTGCATCGCTTCCCTTTATCTATTTACATGAATGCTTCAACCCTGTTAATCAAATAGCGGTCTCAGCGTTCCAGTTTAAAGCCTTCGTCCAGTTTTGGCCGTTCTGCCGCATTGGCTACTTTCCAGCCGGTGCGGTACATCCATTCGGCCATGCGGGCCAGTTTTTTAATATCAATGCGCGAAGCCTCGTCCATCGGCGTATGATAGTCGGGATGCAACAAGGTGGTATAGAACAGGGCGGGAATATGGGCGCGGGCATACGGCAGGTGATCGCTGCGGAAATACCATCCTTCGACATGCTGCGCCTTGTCCCAGAGTGTATCCAGTTTGAAAGCAGGTCCCTCGTTGTTGGCATCCAGCGCCATTTGCACCAGCGCCGACGAATTGCGGTGCGGCGGCTGCACGCCGAGCAGGGCGGCGCTGTCGGGCGTATTCCTTCCAATCATATCACCATTCAGCACGGCCACGATGGAAGAAACCGGCACCGTCGGATGCGCCGAGTACCAGCGGGAACCCAGCAGGCCGCGCTCTTCCGCGCCATGCCATACAAACAGGGCGGAACGCCTGCCCGGCTGTTGGTGAAACGCACGGGCGATGGCTAGCAGCGCCACGCTTACACTCGCATTGTCATCGGCTCCATTATAGATGGAATCACTGCCATAAGGCTGGCGGATGCCATCATGGTCCTGGTGACCGCTGAACAATACGTATTCATTCGAGAGACGGCTGTCGGTGCCTTTTATTTTCCCTACCACGTTGACGGAAGGATATTCAAATCGTTCCAGGTTCACCTGCGCATCCAGCACCAGCCGGGGTTGCTGTATCCACGAAGCCGCCGAATGGTGCAGCCATAAGACAGGCGCCCGCGGAGCCGGGTTGGTATTAACGCCACCCTCCACATCGTACAGTCCTCTTTCTAGCGCAGGCAGGGCATGTACCCAACTGGCATCCGCCATGGAATCGGAAACGAGGATGACGGCCACCGCGCCGCGGGCCAGCAGGCCGGGTACATACTTACGTACGATATACCCTGCATACCTTCTCGGCGCCAGCGATACATTCAGGTTCAGCCCGGCGCCCGATACGGTTATCGCAACCGCTTTCCCTTTTATATCTACTTTATCCAGCTCATCTTTTGAGCCCCCTCCTGCATATACGACCGGCGCCTTTACAGACGCGGGCGCTGTTTGCGTAATAAAAATATCTTTCCATAAATGAAAGGAGCTATCGCCGATCCGTAAACGACTATTCGGAGAGATACGGTTTCTCCACATGGAGAAAAACTGGAAATACGTGCCATCATCCCCTGCGGGTTCAAGACCGGCGGCACGGGCCTGGTTGGCCAGCCATACCGACACTTTGAGTTCGTCCAGCGTACCGGCCTCACGTCCCCTGAAATGGTCGTCCGCCATCGCAAAAATGTCTGCTTTTAGATCAGCTTCCCGGATGGCAGCCAGCCCGGCCGTCTTTTGTTTTGCAGGAGCCTGTTGGGCAAAGAGCTGCGGGTAACAACATACAATTACCCACGCGGTGAGAAGGACTTTCAGTTTCATAGCCTGTTGCAGTTATAGTGTGTAAGAATGAAACTAAAGTAGTGAAATCTTACCTACTCCTGCTTTTATTTCTTTATATAAAAGCTTTGTGCAACCGGTTGCGCCGTTTGCAACTCCGGCTGCCCGCTCCTGCCGTACTGCCAGGCTACTATGGTTATTTTTACAGGGAATTTAGCTTTGGGTGGAATGGGGGTGAACTGTAACCGGTTGCCCGTTACGATGGCAGGGCCTTCCAGCACATAATACGATACCGGCGCCTGCAGGGAAGATACCGCGTTGAGCAGGAGAAAACCGCCCTGCTTATACCTGTCGGCAATCGGCGGGAAATTGATTTGCTGCAAAGCGCCTTTGGTATTAACAGCCGGCACGATGAGCTGAGCCTGCTGAACAGCGGGCTTATAGATGTCATCGCCGGGATGGGTGGCGGCGAACGTAAACGTATAATTTCTCGGATTGGGGGGCAATCCCTTTTCCAATGCCAGTTGAAACGTACTGTCGTTGATTTTCCGGAAAGGCCCTGCTACCCGGTTAATCGTGATCGGCACGGCGCCCTGTGCATGCCCAATCGGCGAACCGGCGGGAAGACCCGTCCATTCGGAGGTTCGTGGATGCGCGCCGGGCACCGTATCGAGAAAAACACCCTTCACATGAAAGCTGGTGCCATCTGCCAGCGGAATAAATACCAGGTCCACCTGCAGGTGTGTATTTTTTTGCGGCAATACCCTGCCCTGCTGCTCATACCCCAACAATTCCGCTTTCATATTGCGATAGGACGATTCATACTTCACTGTTTCACGCACCGTCTCCTCATCAAAAAACCAGAACGCCTGCGCTGTATCACCCGTGTATTTCCCCACCGGTGCGGGAAGCGCTGTCGGCTCCTGGTTCAATCGCCATTTATCCATCAGCCAGCCGCTCCGCGAAGGATCAATATTCAGCAGCCGGGGCGCGCCTTCGGCAGGATAATGCTCCGGCAGCCGGTACTGTGCCGCCTTCCGTATATAGAAAGCGAGGTAACGTATCTTTTTTTCTGTTGCGGCGAAATGTCCTTCCGCCGGGCAGGCCAGCATACTCAGCGGCATCAGCGGATGCGCCTGGCGTTCTTTCAACCCTTCCGCGCTCCAGGTATTCGCCGCTTCGTATTCGCCCATCGTTTCCAGCGAGGGAATAAAGTCAATCGTTCGATCGCCCCATATATCCGGCGAAAACTGCGGGCTGCGCACATAAGGCCATTGACCGCTCACCGAAATACAGGCCAGCGTACGCGCCGGGTTCCAGGCAGCAAAATAATATGGCCAGCTCGCCGCCGCCGAATGCCCTATACCCACGATAGGGGCAAACCGCAGTCCGTCATAGCCCGATGTTTCCGCCAGCGTATCCATCATGCCGTTGAAAATAGTTCCCGCGCCTTCATTGAAACGGAATAAATGATCGAAAGACGGCGACACCCATATTTCCGCGAACCCCAGCTTGCTCATTTCCGCACGAAATAGCGGGCTCTCAAGAATCGACAACTCTTCCATATTGTTTTGCGCCACGATAACCGCCCTGATTCTTTTACAATCCTCCGGCACCCAGAGAAAGGCGCGGGCGCCCGCATTGCGGGCATCGGCCACGGGGGCCGACCATTGCCATACCTGTGCATGCGAAGGCAGGGTCATCAGAACAAACAGGAGCGCGACGCAGAAATATATGAATCGTTTCATCGAGGGTTGTCATTAATGAGTTGTTGTAATAAGCACACAGGTCCAGGGCGGCAATGACCGCTTCCAGGACAACACGCCGGCGGCATCGGCCCTTATGCTTTGTTTTTTCAATGCCATAGCGCTTTGTTTTAACTGCGCGGTTTGTTCACGCGTTGGGAATGCCGGACTGCCCATCGCCTTCCAGGCCGCCAGGCCAAAGCCATGATCCTTATCCAGGGTCTCCACAATAAACCCACTGCCTGGTTTCACTCCTGTTAGCTGCAGGCTGAACAGCTTTATACTGCCGGTATTGAATTCTTTTTCCACGGCCGAACCAATGGCAGTCTTCATCTCAGCAGGATAATGATACAACAGGGCGCTGATCTTTTTAGTGGTACTATGACGGGTTACTATCAATCCCTCTTCCTGCTGCAATAATTCATCGCCCAGCGCATGCAGCATGCGGTAAGCATGAAAAGCCGGTTTCACGATGCCCTGGTAATTGATTAATCCGAAGCCGCCATGAAAAATACTGTTGCCCGCCCCGCCTTCTTCAAACACATCGGTAAACACCCAGTACGAAAGCGAATCGGCTAACCCGATGCAGTCAACATTTACTTTGATGATATACGCCGCTGCCTGCAATGAATCATGGCCGGCATCCCTGGACGAGGGGCTCGAGCTCCATTCGGTAAGATGCACTTCGGCATGCGGATAGCTGCTTTCCGCAATGGTCTTTTTAAGCCATTGCATGTCTTCTTTGGTAGCGTTTACCTTTCTTGTACGCCCCGCTCCTTTTTTCGTTTCGGGATCAATGGCCCAGTCGGTGGGATAGGGATGCGTGGAAATAAAATCCACCGGCAGGCTTTCGGCGCTGCAATAATGGAGGAAATCCTTAATCCAGACCCCTCTCCATTCCAGCGTATTGATGTCCTGCACTGTAAGCGTCTTATGTTTTGTTTTATCTTCCGTCTCGCCGGCAAACCGTTCGTCGGGAACGAAATTACTGGTAGCCGGACCTCCTACCCGCAGCCGGTGATCAATGGCCTTAATGGCATTGGCCGATGTTTTGTACAACTCAAAATACTGCGATTTGGTGCCGTCCCAGAAACCATGCAGATCGGGTTCGTTCCATACTTCGAAATACCATTGCAATACTTCCTGCAGGCCATAGCGTTCCACACAATGCTGTGTGAAGGCGTTCACCAGTCCGCCCCATTTGGCATAATCCTTTGGAGGCGATGAATGCGCCTTCCACCAAAACGTGGTATTCTCCGTAGAAGCGAGGTCTTTCGGCATAAAGCTCAGCTCAACAAAAGGTCGTACGCCGATGGACAACATACGATCAAACAAATCGTCGATATACTGCCAGTTATAGACCGGCGTTCCGCCTGCTTCGTGGTACACAAACATATCGTCATGAAACAAACCATGGAAACGGCAATATTGAAATCCGCATAATTCCCTGCTTGTCTTTAATTGTTTCAGCCAGCTTGCCCGCAATCCCTCATTGGCACGTCCCGCGCCCACGCATTTGCTCCAGAAATGAGTAAACCTCGTCCCGGCGGCAAGCGAGTTGACCTTTGCGCCGGGACTGTTAATCAGCTCCGCCGCCTGTCCTGCATTGAGCAGGGGCGCCAGCAACCAGCCGCCGGCAGACAGCGCCAGGCTGTCTTTCAGAAAATGTCTTCTTTCCATCGTTCTTTATTTAACTATTCTTCCTTCCCCGATTGTTTTTTCAACGGCCACTAATAAGCGCACCGGCCCCAACAGGCCCGATTCAAGCAGCGGGTCCGTGCTATCGTACGTATGCCATACGGCAAAAGAGACACGCTTACCCGGCTTCGGCTGGTTCTTAACATACCAGTCCGGCAACTGCTCGATAAAATGCTGTACATCGTAGTTGTTCTCCACCGGCAACTGTTCGTCGCCGATTAGGCGATTCGGCCAAAGGTTGGTGATATACACTTCCAGTTCATTGCTTCCGGCCTTTGCAGCCCCGGTAATGTCGATCATAAACGGCTCCTTCCATAACAACCCGATTGTTTGCCCATTCAGCTTTACCAGCACGACCACTTCTACCCTGCCCAAATGAAGAAATACTTTTTTCCCGGGTAGTAAATATTCCTTTGATATGGAAAGTGTTTTGATATAATGTGCAGTGCCGGAGAAATACTTCACACCGGGATCTTCGTGTTTGTGCAACGATTGCAATACAGGCAGGGATATCTCCGCAGGAGCGCCCCGTCCTGCGGGGAATCGAACAATCCAGGGACCGGTAATCGTCGCCGTAGCGCAATCCCTGGTTTCACCCACGCTTGCCGTTGATTTGCCGTCCAATGAATAATGACCGTTTTCCCAGGCGAGCGCCGTTAACCGGCCATTCACCTGCTTCAGTTCTATACCGGAAGGCATGGCGGGGGCAGGCAACCCCGATTCATACAGTTTTTCTATTGCTGCTGCGCTGAGCGCTTCCGTCGACAATTGCGGTTCCGTATAATTACCTTCGAAATAACTGCTAAACTGTTCCAGTGAAGCAGGGGTACCCATACCCGGGTGTACGATATCTCCTGAACCGGTATTGGCGGCGACAAGTTTTCCGTTTACATACAGCGAAGGTTTACCGGCATTGTAGACGACCGCGACAAAGGTCCATACTTCTACCGGGTGGTTCCAGGCCAACACTTCTTTGGCGGCCCTTCGTTTTCGTTCATAGATACGAATCACGTTTTGTCCTGCCGAAAGCCCGAAGGCAGCATGCCCGTTTCCATATACCGTTTCTCCCTCCGGGGGATGAAACAACATGCTTTTTCCAGCGTGCGCATAGGTATCCGGTTTTATCCAGGCCGTCACCGTAAAATTGTTTTGTGTGTCTGCATACAAGCCCGGTTGGGATAGCGGGTAGGGCTTTGTGCTGAACAACTCTTTCCCATCTTTTAAGACAGATGTACAGGATGCAGCGCCGGCGTTTTTCCTGAATACCACGAACAATGCTCCTGCCGGCTCCAATGACAGGGGTAGGATCGTTCTGCCGTTCACCGTCTCATACAAAGCGGCATCGTAACGCCCGCCCGTTTCGCTGTTCCATATTTCGGGTTGCCGCCCGCTTACCCGGAAGCTGGCCACCAATTGTTCCTTTCTTCTCCGGTGATTGCTTATAAAATAGAATTCCGTATCGCCCGCTATCTTATGAATATAATGAATGGCGGCATCCTGCCGGGCGGCAGTATACGTAAAATCGGGCGGTACACCTATTTCTTCCAACACCTGCTGCAACGGTTTTCCCCATACCAGTTTTCCCTTGCCAAAACGGCGTTCCTTCACGTTCACTCCATCGAGATCGCCGTACAGTTCGCCGGCTATTTGTTGTATCGTTTCGTCGGTAGCCGAGCGTCCTTCTGTTTGCGAAGGTCTGCTGCTTACCAGCAATACCATACCCGCGGCTACCAGTTCTTTTAGTTGCCGCAGGCTGGAAGGCAGTATCTTTTTCAGCGGGGCAAGAATGCAAAGACGATAACGCATGCCATCGGGCAATACCATCGCTCCGTCTTTTATCGTAAACGGCTTTAGCAACGCATCGGGGCCCGTCACATCACCGGCATATCCCTGCGGCAAAAAGGTATAGACATCCGGTACGCCTATTCCGGGTGTATCTCCCTTGAAATAGCAAACATCCGATACCGTAAGCCCTTGCTGCAATAAATATTGTGCGCGCGTTAAATGACCGGTCCAGCCGTATGCCTGTTCCGTCCAGGTATTATTCCGGTCAAAATGAGTTCCGAAAGGCCCCATCGTCATACCCGGTAACCCGGTGCTATAGGGCTGGTGAACGAACGTATGAAAGACCAGCCTGTTAATGCCTATCGTATAAAAATAATCCCCTTCCGCCTTTAGTGAATACGGGTAGTCCGTCCATTTGGCCGTAGCGGGCATTCCCGTGAATGCCTCGGCGGCGGCGACCTTCCTGCCATAGATATGAGCGGCCGAAGCCGCCTGCCTGGAATAATTATCGCTACCATAGATATAGCGCGACCAGAATTCCGCCATGGGCGTATCGAGGTATTGTGCCGCCTGCAGACTGTCGAAGGTTCCATCACCATAAGGCTCGGCGGCAAACTCCAACCCGCGCTGATGGCAGCAATCACGGTAATGGCCATAAAAGTTGGCGGCCAGCAGATCGGCATGCGTTTTACGCATATCCCATAAAAACCGCTCGGTATCACTCACACTGCCCGTAATCCTTCCCGTGAGTGCCGGCATCCAGGACACAATATCATAGCCCCTGGCAGATCGGAAGGCTCCGGGAAAATCCTTTGTCCAGTTTTGCTTGCCGGCCTCCCAACTGTCCACCGTAATGCCTTTAAGACCCTGCCCGGGCCAGGGTTTGAACCGTTCGAGCAGCTTATCGAGAAAAGCGGTGAAATGCAGGTCGACTGCTTCCTTTCTGAATTTATCAATCTCAAGCCCGGCGCCCGCATCGGGATGGGCAGCGCATTGTTCGCCCGTGCTCGTATGTCCTACGCGCAGGATGGTCCAGCCATAGGTATTAACGGGAGGCGACCATTGAAGATTTCCCTTATTATCCATCCTGCTGCTGAGATCAATCACTGTAGCAGGATCAATTATTAATGCCGCTTCCACCGGCGGCGTTTCACCGGTCCCGTCGCCATGCGTATAATCGGTCTTGCCCGGCCAGCCACCCAGCCTCGGGCCGTTGTGCAGTTCCACTTCGCATAGCCATGACGGACTGTTGAATACCAGCCGGTAGTACGTTGCCGTAACGACGGCAAAACTCATTGTTGCCGGTGTATCCATCGCCCTGAGTTCGGGGCAGCGGATATTGCCAACGAAATTGAAATTATTACCATCCGCTGAAGCTTCCAGCCGGATAAAAGGAGGATGATCCCTCGGCCCATCAAATAAGTCGTGCGGAATTTCAGGCTTTCGCAGGATGCTAATGGCCCTTGCCTCAAAGGGTGCGGAAAATTCCAGCAAAAGCACAGCCGGCTTATCGGCCGATGGCGTTATTCTTAGTTTGGTGTCGGCGTTGCCATCCGTGAGAATAGTTTTGTCGGCCTCCTGCCCGTTTGCCCATACTTTCAGCAATTTCTCTTTCATCAATGCTTTCTCTACCGGCAACGAAG
>DASYCT010000056.1:0-2773 GCA_036500065.1 Chitinophagaceae bacterium
TGGACAAAGAAAAACCTTATTATTTCAGCATTGAAGCCATTAATGAAAACGGGGTATCTCAACGAAGCAGCATAGTGGCTGCACCGTAACTAAGCCCCGGAGGAGCTTGTCCCGCCCCTGGCGGGAAGCCTCCTGTTTAAAATTAACAAGTATGCAAAAGAAAATAACCTTCCTATTCTTCCTCGTGATTGTACAATGCACAACCATGGCGCAACAGGCCCCCGCATCGATGGATGCGTATGTCAGCGCCCTGATGAAGCACATGACTCTTGACGAAAAGATAGGCCAGCTCAATCTCTTAACACCCGGCGGCGGCATCGCTACCGGCGCTGTAGTAAGCAAAGACGTGGAAACAAAAATCCGCGCCGGCAAAGTAGGCGGACTGTTTGGAGTGATTGGGCCGGAAAAAATAAGACAGGCGCAGCAACTGGCCGTCACCCAAAGCCGGTTGCACATTCCGCTGCTGTTTGGCTCCGATGTGATACACGGTCACAAAACCATTTTCCCGATACCGTTAGGCCTGTCGTGCAGCTGGGATATGCCCCTCATTGAAAGAAGTGCGCATATCGCTGCCACCGAAGCGAGGGCTGATGGCCTGTGCTGGGTGTTTTCCCCCATGGTCGATATTGCCCGTGACCCGCGCTGGGGAAGAATAGCCGAAGGCGCCGGGGAAGATCCTTACCTCGGGGCACAGGTAGCGACAGCTATGGTGCGCGGCTACCAGGGCGGGGATTATAAAAGCGAAACGTCTGTTATGGCCTGCGTAAAACATTTTGCCCTGTATGGCGCTGCCGAAGGAGGACGTGATTACAATACCGTCGACATGAGCCGCCTGCGCATGTACCAGGATTACCTGCCGCCTTACAAGGCTGCCATCGATGCGGGTGCGGGCAGCGTGATGAGTTCGTTCAACGAGATAGACGGCATACCGGCTACCGGCAACCAGTGGCTGCTCAACGACCTGCTGCGCAAACAATGGGGTTTTAAAGGCTTCGTAGTATCCGATTATACGGCGTTGAATGAAATGATGGCGCATGGCATGGGCGATTTGCAAACCTGTGCGGCGCTGGCCCTGAAAGCAGGTCTTGACATGGATATGGTAGGCGAAGGCTTTTTGACAACCTTAAAAAAATCGCTGGCCGAAGGCAGGATTACCCTGCAGGAAATAGACCAGGCCTGCCGCCGTATCCTTGAAGCCAAGTATAAGCTCGGTCTTTTTGAAAACCCTTACCGGTTTATCAATGAGTCCCTTCCCGCCCGGGAAATGCTCTCACCCACTCACCGGCAGGCAGCCCGTACCATTGCAGCCCATTCGTTTGTATTGCTGAAAAACGAGCGGCAAACCCTGCCATTGAAAAAATCGGGCACCATTGCATTGATTGGGCCGCTGGCGGATAACAAACGAAATATGCTCGGCACATGGAGTGTATCGGGCGACTGGCAGCAATCCGTCACCGTAGCCGAAGGCATAAAGGCCGTGGCGGGCAGCAATGCAACCATCCTGTATGCCAAAGGCGCCAACATATCCGATGACTCCCTGCTGGTGAAGCGCACCAATGTCTTTGGCCCTGAAATAGCACCCGAAACACGCAGCCCGCAGGAAATGATCAAAGAAGCGGTGGAAACGGCCGGCAGGGCCGATGTCATTGTAGCCGTAGTGGGAGAAGCGGCCGATATGACCGGCGAGGCCTCCAGCCGTTCGGATATCAGTATTCCCGAAAGCCAGGAACAGTTATTACAAGAACTGGCAAAAACCGGGAAACCGTTGGTCGTGGTAGTATTCAACGGGCGACCGCTCACCCTCAACTGGGAAAACACGCATGCCGATGCCCTACTGGATGCCTGGTTTGGCGGCACCGAAGCCGGCAACGCCATTGCGGATGTGTTGTTTGGCAACTACAATCCTTCCGGCAAGCTGACTGCCACGTTTCCCCGCAGCGTAGGCCAGGTACCGCTCTATTACAACCATAAAAATACCGGCCGGCCGTATAACGGTGAAGCGAATGCCAAATTTAAATCCGACTACCTCGATGTTTCCAACGACCCGCTCTACCCTTTTGGTTATGGACTGAGCTATACCCATTTCTCCTACAGTGATATCACCCTTAGCCGCAAGTCCGTCAGGCCCGGCGAACAACTGGAAGCCACTGTCACCCTTACCAACACGGGCGATTACGACGGTGAAGAAACGGTACAGCTGTATATCCGCGACCTGGTAGCCAGCGTCACCCGCCCGGTAAAGGAGCTGAAAGGATTTCAGAAGATATTCCTGCGAAAAGGCGAAAGCAAAGAGGTGAAGTTTGCAATAACCACGGAGACCCTGAAATTTTATAACAGCCGTCTTAAATGGGTGTACGAACCCGGCGATTTTAACGTGTTTATCGGGGGCAATTCGCGTGATACAAAAGAGGCCGGGTTCACCTTGCTTAAATGAGAATAGTCTCCCGGCACCATTGGACTCTTCAGGAGCCTGGCAGGATAAGCCGGAATTTTCCCCATGCCATTTACTTAGGAAACAGGTTATTCCGTCCCGTAGGGACGACTGGTAGGTAGAAACCGAATAATCCGCTTATCGTCCCGTAGGGACGTTTGGTGTATAACCCACCAGGCGTCCCTACGGGACGAAGAACCATTGTCCATGATGGACTACCCATCAGTCGTCCCTATGGGACGGGTACGACCTATAGTTTTCTCCTTAAGTAAATGGTATGAGGAATTTCCCGGTACTTTTGCGCCATGACAGGAATAAAAAACATCATTTTCGATTTAGGCG
>DASYCT010000057.1:0-19047 GCA_036500065.1 Chitinophagaceae bacterium
TGCCAGCGCTGCCACTGCGGCGATATCGGTGATATTCATCAGGGGATTGGTAGGCGTTTCCGTCCATATCAGCCGCGTATGGGGTGTAATGGCCGCTTTGATATTCGCCGTACCCTGCATGTTCACATAATGGAACTTAATACCAAACTTTTCAAAGATTTTGGTAAAGAGACGATAGGTACCGCCATACATGTCGTTACCGGCTATCACTTCATCGCCGGGATTTAATAGTTTGATAACCGCATCGGTGGCGGCCACGCCGCTGCTGAACGCAAGACCGTATTTCCCGTTCTCAATCACTGCCAGCGCGTCTTCCAGCGCCTTGCGCGTTGGGTTCTGGCTGCGGGCATATTCATAACCTTTATTCTTTCCGGGTGCTTCCTGTACATAAGTAGATGTCTGGTAGATGGGCGTCATGATAGCGCCGGTAGAAGGGTCGGGCTCTGCTCCTGCATGGATGAACTTTGTCGCGGGCTTTACGAAACGGTTGCTCATGTGTTTGTTATTATTGTTCGGATAAATAATACTGCAAAGATGCATAATTATCATGAAGCGGCACATCTACAGTTTAACAGAAGCTTAACCTTAAAAAAATAATAGTCCTGTAACATTATAAAACGCTTGTACAGACTGCATTTCACAACAAACTTATCATGGTTTTCGACTGGATTTAGCAGTGAGTAAGTTCATTTCTTATCCAGCTCTTACCACTACTACCAATTCAATTGACATGCCTTGTGATCACTACTACTTTTGATTTGTCAAATGACATTGTTCTCACATTTTAAACTTATAAACATGAAAAAGATAGCTGTTGTTGCCTTACTGGCATTTCTTGGTTCCGCGCTGCATGCCGCCCCCACTGATGTCAGTCAAAAAGTTCTCAAGATTTTTAAAGAAACATTTAGCAATGCCAAAGAAGTAAAATGGCAGGAGCTGCAGGATAGTTATAGCGTCAGCTTCTCGCAGGACGGCATCCAATCGAAGGTGGTATATGACCTTGATGGAAACATGCTTTCTTCCCTGCGCTATTATTCTCCTGACCGCCTGCCGATGAATGTGTTCAGCAAGCTGAAAAAGAAATATGATAGCAGGACCTTCTTTGGCGTTACGGAATCAGCTACCGATCATGATGTGGTCTATTATGTAAAGATGTACGACGCCAAGAACTGGTACACGATAAAAATAGACAGCAACGGCAATATGGAACAATACGAAAAAATGAAAAGAGCCGATATAGGCCAGTTCTGAAACTTATAACAACCGCGCGGCCACCAGCCAGCGCCAGTCAAAATTATCAGCCGCATGGGTATCCAGCGGCTGTATTTTTTTATGAAGGACTTCGGGGACTAGTATCTTTTCTTTAACGAGGCTTTTTTTGGCTTCCAGTACGAGTTCCTGCACCTGCCCGTCTTCCATCCAGGTTTTTTGAGGAGGCTCAAACCCGGTTTTATCTTTTCGCCAGGTAATAGCAGCGGGCAGTTCGCTTTCCATCGTTGTTCTCAACAACCATTTGGTCCAGCCTTCCCGGATCTTATATTGCGACGGAAGCGAAAAAACATATTCCACCAGTTCATGACTTAAAAAGGGCAGGCGTACTTCCCTGCCGTGCGCCATCGAATTACGGTCTGCATTGCGCAACAATTCTTCCAACCCATTTTCCTGGGTATTATAAGAAAGTATATCGTTGAGGCCGGTAATGACCGGCTTATAAATGGTATTCCTATCAAAATATTGGTTGCTGAAATCGGGATTGATAAAAGGGTCATGCTGCAGCCTGGCTGTTTCCCGGCGCCGCAACTGCCGGGCGGCCTTGCGGGGAAAGCGCGCTGCGACCTGGTTTTTCCAGTCCCATTGAAAAGGAACCCCGTTTTGCTGTAGCAGTTCCCGTTCTTTTACTACCTGCCGGGACTGGCCGGCAGCAAGCAATTCCTGGAGATGCCAATGCGCATATTTTGCATAACCGGCAAGGATTTCGTCGGCTCCCTGCCCGTCCAGCAGCACTTTTACCTGCTGCTCCCTGGCCAGCTCAAACACTTTGTATTGTGCGTACACGCTGGCGGAGCTGATAGGGACTTCATGATAATGAATCAACCGGTCGAGCTCACCCGCAAAACCCGCTGCACCGGGTTCTACCCGGAAAGCATGTGGTGTAAACCTGTCCGTTACCTGTTGTATCCAGGCCGACTCGTCTTTTTCATAGCCGGGGAAAACGGCCGAGAAGGTATTGAGGACCGCGCCCGGTGCACTAAGCCGGTGCATCAGCGCCAGTATGGAAGAACTGTCGATGCCACCGCTCAGGCTGGTGCCGATGGGTACATCGCTGCGCATTCTTCTTTGCACCGAACGGGTCAGTAAATGCCGGAATGTTTCCCGCGCGGTATCGGCGGTATCGGTGGAAACGGCTTGCCGGTTGATGGTCCAGTAGCGTTTAATGGTCCATTCATAACCCGCCTGCCCGGAAGGGTGCAATTGCAGGCGCAGGTAATGAGCCGGTGGCAACTGGAAGGTGTTTTTGTAAAAGGTATGGGAGGATGAACGGGCCGGACCTGTGTACCCGAGCGCCAGGTAATTGAGCAGGTGGGTATTATCGGGCTGGCGGTGATGTCCTGCCGCCCACAATGCTTTCATTTCACTGGCGAATAAGAACTGTTGGTGACCGGGAGCCGAGGCCGGCTCACAAAAATAAAACGGCTTTTCTCCAAACCGGTCCCTTGCGGCAAACAGGATCTTTTTCCACTCATCCCAGATAGCGAAAGCAAACATGCCATCCAGCTTTTCAAGACAGTCCTCTTTCCAGCAATCGTAAGCGGCCAGCAGCACTTCGGTATCCGAGCGTGTGCTGAAAGAATAGCCCTTTTTCTGAAGCTCCTCCCTTAATTCGATATAATTATAGATCTCGCCGTTGTGGACGATGGTATAGCGGTCCTGGTAAGGCATGGGTTGGGCGGCGGCGTCGGAGAGGTCGATAATGGCGAGCCTGCGATGGCCCAGCCCGGCCTGGCCGGAGGGACTTATCCAGTGGGCCTCACCATCGGGGCCCCGGTGCGCCAGCGATTGTGTCATCCGCTTTAGCTGTTCCCTGGAAACCTGTTGGGCATGGGGTGATATGATGCCTGCTATGCCGCACATGATGTAAATATAGTGAGTTGCTACTCACCTCTCACTTAACGGCTTTTTTAACGGGCTTCTTAACCGGCGCAGCTTTTTCGTAGAGAGTAATGGGCAGCGATACCGCCATCGTATCCCACGCGGCCGTGAGCACAAAACCATTGGCTGCCTTTTCAAAGATCATGGCAAAGGCTTCCAGCGGTTCGTTCAATTTCTGTACCGGCACATCGGCACGGACGAGATCCTTGCTGCTGTCGTATTTAAACGCGCCCCATATATCCGTTTCTTTATTGACGATGATGGTCCATTTATCGGTATTGGGAATAGCGTACAGGGTATAGCGTCCCTTAGGCACCATTTTATTGCCGATAACCACGTCCCTGAAGAATTCGATTTCGGAAGCTTCGTTGGCGCCCAGTCTCCAGACATTGCCGTATTGAAGCAGTTCGCCAAATACATTGCGGCCGTTTTTCTGCGGGCGGCTGTAGACCACCCTTGCTACCAGGGGTTCAATGGGTTTATCCGAGGTGGGTTGTATTTTAAGAATAGGGTAATTGACAGGATAGTAGCTCATGTCCATGGGGCTCTTGTCCATTGCCGGGAACCTGGATTGTGCCAACGCCATGCTGGTGATCAACAACATGCAACCGGAAAGAAGTAAACGCATATCGATTAATTTTTGCAAAAGTAACTGATTCCCCCCGCTATTTACCGCCCGTTTGTACATTATTATAAAGGTAATCCCGGGCAAAAGCGAGCACAGCAGGGAAGAACAGGCGATAGCAGGAATGCAGGTAGGCGTAATGCTGGTCAAACAGGACCACGGCAGTATGACTGTCCTCGATGTAGGCGGCGCGGCGCACCAGCCCGCCGAAACTTCTTTCCATGCCTTCGCGGTACTGGTAGTTAAACAACCAGTTCTGCGATTTCATATAGGGAAACATGGCCCGGAAGCGCTCGGGCATCTGCGGGATAAAGGGCTCCATCTGCCGGTAAACTTCTTCTGAAAAGGCCAGCAGGCTCCCGTTAGGAAATTGATCCTTATCGATGGCGAGAAAATGATCGTACACCACATCGATAAAAGCCCCGGCATAGAGGCGGTAATGCGACCGGAATACTTCTTTGGCATCGCGGGTGGCTTCGTGTGTATCGGTAAAATTATCAATGGCCCGGTGAAGTTCGATGCCTTTTTGAATGGCGGCGGAATAATCGAACTTTTTTTTCCCTTTTACAAAATCACTGATAAGATTGCCCGCCAGTATTTCAGGCTGGTGGAAAGACAAATAAGCGTGCGCGAGATAATTCATGATTCGGTTTAATCAATACTATTGGGCGTTTTTGGCTATCCAGTCCCCTATGATTTGCAGCGCTGCCGGTGAAAATGTTTCTTCCAACTCTCCGTACTCTTCTACCGTACATTTTTTACAGGTTTGAAACAAATGGTTCAGGCCCGGCAGTTCGTGTACTTCAAAAGACCTGGACTTGCTTTTTTTCAAAGCGGCTTCTATGCCGGCCAGGTTGCTTTTTGCTATTACCTGTATGTCTTTGCTGCCATTGAGCGCCAGCACGCTGCAGTGCAGTTGCTGAAGCCAGGGCTGTGGGTCAAACTGGACAAAATACCTGAACCAGGGAGCATACACCGTGCCAACAAATGACGCGACCAGGTTATCGGTGCTTTTCTCGTCGTGCACGCCGGTGAGGGTTAGCACATAATTTTTATTGGTGCTGTCTTTCCACCGGAGGAAGATATCCTTTGCTCGCTTTTCGGCCGTTGCTTTATCGGGCGCCGTTACAATAGCAGGTACAACTGCCCGGTATAGCCGGAGGTAAGCGTCTACCGCCGCCTGCGTTATTCTTTTTGATAAAAGGACGGCGGCGTTTTGTTCTTCCATTAATGTGCTGATCTTTTCACCCGGCCCGGCCAGCAGCACGATAAAGCGGATGTCTTTTCGCTGGTCTGCGACCATCGGCGCTATCATGCCCCCTTCGCTATGACCTATCAGCCCCAGTTTCTTTTTATCGGTCTCCGGGCGGTTCTTGAGATAATCCATGCTTACGTTCACATCCCCTGCAAAATCGGCAGTGGTGGCGCCGGCGGGGCCGCGACTGCTTTTACCTATACCCCTGTCGTCTACCCGCAACGCGATAATGCCCCGCCGGGCCAGGTAATCCGCCAGTACCGCAAAAGGTTTATGTTCAAATATTTCTTCATCCCGGTTTTGCGCCCCGGAACCGGTAATCAGTACAACGGCAGGAAAAGGCCCCTTACCGGGAGGGATGGTGATGGTAGCCCCGTAATGCAGGCTTTTATCGCTGTTGTCGTATTCCACGTCTTCGCTGCGATAAGGAAAGGGCGGTACCGGTGTCTGGGGTCTTTTCAACGCCGTTACTACGGCTACCTTTTTAAGGGTCAGCGGGATACCCGTTCCTTGTACGAACAGCCCGGTCACCAGGCTGTCGCTTACCATACGGCCGCGATAACTGGCCTGGACCTCGGGGATCTGCAAGTGAACGCTATCGCCGTTTAACCGGGCATCGCTGCAGGGAATATCTTTTCCACCCTGGTCGGGGCTGTCGCAGAAAGCGATAAGATGACCTGCACTGTCTTTCGAAAAATGAAATACAATCCGCAGGGACACACCCACCATTATTTTTCCTTCCCAGGTGCCCAACAGCTTTGCGTCGCTCTGCGCGTGGAGGATATGCGTGCTCACAAGGCACAGTATTACCGGTACTATCTTTTTCATCATACAATAATTAAGGAAAGGTTATGAATGGGTTGCTTTTTCTTTTGCAAACAGGCGATAAGAGTAAACACAGGGTACAAGGACCAGTATAACAATTGCTATAATGAATGCTGTCATCCATGTATCCGGCGAAACGAACAGGGAGGCAACGGCCAGCGCCAATCCTCCCCAGAACCAGAGCTTACCGGCCAACTGGTGCGTTTGCCGCCAGTTGGTCTCACTGCTCAATGTCCATGGCAAACGGATACCGGCGAAATAATTGGGTTTAAGCGCAGGCAGGTAATTGCCGATAAAGGCAAACAGTAAACCAAGCAGGGGCTGGAGCAATTTTATGGAATGACGGTCCCCCGAGGAAGAGGAGACGATGATCAACAGGTTTAATACAGAAATAAATACGGCAATCACCATCGCCAGTCTTCCGAAGCTGGCAGAAGATCGGTCGCCCACCCGTTTGGGATCTATCTTATGAATATTCTTCAGCAGGAGATAGGCCATCAGCGAAACACCCGCCAGCACGAAGGCCACCAGCAGCAACTCCGATTTGGGACCCATCTTGTCGACCTGCATGCGCAGGTTATAGTGAATGGGTACGATAGCGGGAATGCTGCCCCAGGTCACCGCCAGGTATATGACCGGCGCTGTTATGATAAGCAACACTATAATAAAGGAAAAGGTGGAATGTTTCATATATAGCTGATTTATTTCTTTTTTGTTTTAAACTGGAGAAACCATTTCACGATATCATCCACCACGGTTGTATTTAGAGAATAATAAATGAACTGCCCTTCCTTGGTGGCTTCTACCAGCCCCGCCTGTTTGAGCAGGTCGAGGTGATGGGAGATGCTGGGCTTGGATATATTGAACTGGTCGGCAATCTCACCCGCAGTGAGATCCCTAACGCGCAGCAGTTCAAGTATTTCCCGCCGGGTGGCATCATTCAGGGCTTTAAAAAGCAGGTTCATTTAATATAATTGTGTATTTATATATTTAGACAAATATCTAAATACTAACGCTTATTTCCAAATATTTTGCATAATCTGTTCACCGTTCAACACCGCATTTTTATTTTAACGCTTGCTTAACTGGTTTTATATTTTCTTTAAGAAACATGCTGTAACCATTGACAGTAAAGGGTTTCAGGGGGGTGAGAAGCGCTGTTTGCAGTCCCGGCCCGCCGTTCCGTTAACCTTCTGTAAGGTTGCCCACCGGTAATCCGAATTTACTTGTGAACGGCTGCAACATAAATACTTTTGTTGCGTCTTATATGACAAACAGAAAAAAATAATATTCAAATACATTTAAAAAAACAAGTATGAAAAAGATTATCCTATCAATGACACTGGCCGTTGCCGTTCTTGGTTCAGCATTTGCCACACCCGCAGATAATGAGCCTTCTGTCATCGTAAAAGAAGCATTTTCAAAGGAATTTAACACTGTTAAAAATGTACAGTGGGATAAAGTGGCAAAAGAGAACATCTATGAAGCCCGCTTTATGTTTAATAATCAGAACCTCGAAGCCTGGTTTTCAGCCGATGGAGAGTTTTTGGGTACTTCCCGCCTCATTTCCCAGTCCAGCCTGCCGATACTGGCAGCCAACGAACTGGCAAGAAGGTACCCTGATGCCCACGTGGTGAGCGTATTCGAGCATAGCACGCCGGACAACCTGGACTATTTAATCACCATTGCCACCGGCAAAACCGGCCTCGTGTTGCAAGCCACTGGTAATGGAGATTTGACCGTTTATAAAAGGATTAAGGAATAAACTGTAACATAAGATGCATATCTGCGTCTGGTAATATATAAAACAACACAAACATTTTTAAAATAATCAACAATGAAAAAGTTAATTGCAGGGCTGGTACTCGGAAGTGTCTTACTCGTAAATACCGCCTTTGCCGCAACCATCGACAACGTAAATGAAAAAGTAGCTGCCGCCTTCAAACATGAATTTGTACAGGCGAAAGAAGTAAGCTGGTCGAAATCCGATAATGGCTACAGGGCTATATTCAGGATGAATGAAGATATACTGACCGCCTTTTTTTCGGAAGATGGAGTACTGATAGGTGTGACCCGCAATCTCTTGTCGACCGAACTGCCCATCGGCTTGCAGACTTCCCTGCAAAAATCGTATGACGGCTACTGGATCTCCGACTTGTTTGAATATTCCAAAGAGGATGCTTCGGGTTACCTGGTGACGCTTGAAAATGCCGATGAAGTAATCACCCTGCAGGCAACAGACGGTAGAAACTGGTCGGTTTACCGGAAGACTAAAAAGCAATAGCAGTCGTTTTCTCTCTCTATAGTTTTTGTTGGAAGTGGTCCCGCCCGTATAGGGCGGGATTTTTTATTGACTATTTTTTAATAGCCGGATTTGTCAATTATACTATTTTTGCGGTCCCGCCAACCGGGGTAAAAAATACTACCATGAGCAAAGGACCCGTTTCGAAGTTTATCGAACATCATTATCGTCATTTCAATGCGGCCGCTTTGATGGATGCCGCCAAAGGATACGAAACGCACCTGCTGGAAGGGGGTAAAATGATGGTCACCCTGGCCGGGGCCATGAGCACGGCGGAACTGGGTCTCTCGCTGGCGGAAATGATCCGGCAGGATAAAATTGCCATTATCAGTTGCACCGGCGCCAACCTGGAAGAAGACATCATGAACCTCGTAGCACACAGCCATTACAAACGGGTGCCCAATTACCGTGATTTAAGCCCACAGGAAGAATGGGACCTGCTTGAAAATCATTACAACCGCGTCACCGATACCTGTATCCCCGAGGAAGAAGCGTTCCGCCGGTTGCAACAGCATATTCATAAACTCTGGAAAGAAGCCGACGACAAAGGCGAACGCTATTTCCCCCACGAATTCATGTACAAAATGTTGCTCAGCGGTGTGCTGGAACAGTATTATGAAATAAAACCGGAAGATAGCTGGATGCTGGCGGCTGCTAAAAAGAACATACCCATCGTAGTGCCGGGCTGGGAAGACAGCACGATGGGAAATATTTTCGCTTCCTATGTTATCAAGGGCCAGCTCAAAGCCACGACGGTGAAGGGCGGTATTGAATACATGGTGTGGCTGAGCGACTGGTACCGCCAAAATTCCTCCGGCAAAGGGGTCGGTTTCTTCCAGATTGGAGGCGGTATTGCCGGTGATTTCCCCATCTGCGTTGTGCCCATGATGTACCAGGACCTGGAATGGCATGATGTACCGTTCTGGAGTTATTTCTGCCAGATTTCCGATTCCACCACTTCTTATGGTTCTTATTCCGGCGCGGTGCCCAATGAAAAGATAACCTGGGGCAAGCTGGATATCAATACACCTAAATTTATTGTTGAGAGTGACGCCACGATAGTAGCACCGTTGATTTTTGCGTGGATACTGGGGTGGTAGGGTGAATGGTGCGAAATAGCAGCCCCTTTTTACGCCACTTCACTCGTCGCTATAGCCCGGTTGTATTTATTCCGGTACTGCACAGGCGAAAGGCTGGTAATCTTTTTAAACGTAATGCGGAAGGCCTTGGGGTCCGTATAACCGACTTTATACATGACTTCATTGACATTGTCCCGTGAAGACTCAAGGCTTATTTTGGCAGCTTCGATTTTTACACGTTGCATGTATTCGACCACGGTGTTGGACGTAGCTTTTTTAAACCGGCGTTCGAGGTTGCGGCGACCCAGGGTAAGCATGGACGCAAGCTGATCGACCGTAATCTTCTCCTGGAAATTGGTTTCTATAAATTCCTGCGCTTTTTTTATGGGCTCGTCTTCGTGATCCTTCTGTCCCCGGAACATCATAAAAGGCGACTGGCTGTCGCGCTGGATATCTATCTGGAATGCCTTTGAACAGAACACGGCCGTCTCACGGCCCGCATATTTTTCAATAAGGTATAAAATCAGGTTGAGGTAAGAGAAAGCGCCGCCGCTGGAATAGATGCCATTCTCATCCGTGATGATCCTGTCTTCCACGAGGTTTACATCGGGGAACATTTTCCTGAAATCATTTGCCGCCATCCAGTGTGTGGCGCATTTCTTACCGGATAGCAAACCGGTAGCGGCCAGCAGGAAGGCGCCGACACAAAGGCTGCCTATCTCGGCCCCACCCTTATAGTGTTGTACCATCCAGGGAATGAACTCCTTGTTGCGCTCAAGGTTTTTTACCATGTCGCCATCCAACGCAGGGATAATGATAAGATCGGTAGTCTTTACATCTTTTGGTAACACATCCGTGTAGACTTTGTATATACCACCGGCTGCCGTGACCTCGCGGGTCAGCCCGACAAGCTGCACTTTGAACAAGGGGGGCCTGTCCTGGCTTAAGAGGTATTTATTTACTTCGGTAAATACTTGCCGCGGGCCTTCTACACTTCCGAGGATAGCTCCTTCGGGAACAAGAATTGAAATGTGTTTCATCCGTTCGTGTTTAATTTTTTATGGTCGGATGGTACCTCGCATTGCTATCACCAGGTAAAAAAACATTCTGCTCGGTTTCATCCGTTAGTATTTTTTATAAGAAAATTATCCTGCCGGGTTTGGTACTCCAAATTTAATGCAAATCAGTGTCGCAATCAACCCTTAATTTTTCCGTGTTTGCACCCGGTTTATTAGCATAAAGGAATGCAATTTTGTCCTGTAAATATATTCTAACCCGTCACAAACAAAAACATAATAAAATGAAAAAAACAAACATTCTCTACTGGGCTTTTACCGGGCTGCTGGCCCTGTTGATGTTCTTTAGCGCTGTTTCGGGCTTCCTGGCTCCCGCGCAAGGCATAGTGCTTTTTAAGCATTTAGGCTACCCCGCTTACCTGCTCCCGTTTCTTAGTGTTGCCAAATTCGCCGGCGTGGTGGCGATACTGGTGCCGGGATTTCCCCGCCTGAAGGAGTGGGCTTATGCCGGTTTTGTATTTGATATAACGGGCGCCCTCTATTCAAGCATCGCGGTGGGAGACCCTGCCAGCGGATGGATGATGCTGTTTATCGGGTATATTATTATCGGTTGTTCCTATGTGTTTTACCACAAAAGACTGAAATCAGGATCGATAATCGTACAAAACAACCCGGTAGCCCGGCAATCTTCCTTCAGTTAAATCCATCACCTGTAATCGTAATCAAATGAGAAAGTTAATAGTATCCAACCTTGTAACGCTGGATGGTTTTTTTGAGGGCCCCAAAGGGGAGTTGGACTGGTTTAATGTCGACGAGGAATTCTTTGAATATGCCAGGGAAATGCTCAATTCGGTGGACGCTATCGTGTATGGCCGGCGAACCTATGAACAAATGGCGGAGTACTGGCCCACCGTGGCCGATGAGGATTCCGTTATCACGCATAAGATGAATAGCCTGGAGAAGATCGTTTTTTCCAAAACGCTTTCTTCGGTGGAGTGGAAGCATTCGAGGCTGGCGAAGAAACCTGTCAGGGAAGAAATAAGGGATTTAAAACAACAACCGGGCAAGGACCTGGTGATATTCGGCAGTGGCAGCATCGTATCGGAGCTGACGCAGGCGGGCTTGATAGATGAATACCGGCTGGTGCTGATCCCGGTTGTACTTGGCAGCGGCAATCCTTTATTCAAAAACATCCATCCCGCTGTTAACCTGAAACTCATTCGCAGCAGGGCCTATGCTTCGGGCAATGTGATCCTTTATTATGAACCGGCGCATTGAAAATGAACAGGTAACGCCCTATTAACAAAAATACGGGGCTGTTTCTTTACCTTTATTCCATGCTTATCATTCGAAAAAAAGCGGCCCGTTTTGCCGTAGCCCAAACGATCGTCCTGCTGTTTGTTGGTTCTGTGGCGTTTGCCCAAAAGAAAGCGACAAACAGCGGGGAACTTTCGCCCATCGATGTGGGGATTTTCCAGGACGATGCCGGTCACTGGTATGGGATTGCCGACAAGGACAATATGATCAATGCGCGGCCCCACCAGCCCCGTTATACCCCCAACCAGGTAGAAGCCATCGCCGATAATATACTACTGTACCAAAAGGACAATGGCGGCTGGCCCAAGAACTACGATATGCTGGCCATATTGACGCCCGGGCAGAAGGACACCCTGCTGCAGGGAAAGCACCTGGTCAATACTACGTTCGATAACCGGACTACCTATTCGCATATCGCCACCCTCAGCAGGGTATATGCTGTCATCAGGGAGGATAAATACAAACAGGCTGCACTCAAAGGACTCGATTTTATACTCACTTCACAATATGCCAATGGCGGTTGGCCGCAGTACTATCCCCTTGAGGATAATTACAGCCGTTGCATTACGTTCAACGACGATGCTTTTACGGGCATCATGTGGGTGCTGAAAGACATCGTGGAAAACAGGCCCACCTATGATTTTGTCGATGCCAAAAGAAGAAAGCTGCTGGAAACAGCCTACAATAAAGGGCTGGATTGTATTCTTAAAACACAGATCAACGATGCCGGCAAGCCTACGGCATGGTGCCAGCAATATGATGAAAAAACACTGGCACCTGCCTGGGCAAGAAAGTTTGAGCCGCCAAGCATCTGCAATGGTGAAAGCGTGGAGATCGTATCCCTGCTCATGAGTATTAAAAACCCTTCTGCGGCGGTAAAGGCAGCCGTAGAAAACGCGGTAGCGTGGTTTAATGAATCGAAGATCACTGGTATAAGGGTTAAAACAATTCCTGCTCCTGAACTGGTGACGCCGTTCAGGATATCGCATACGGACCGGGTGGTGGTCAACGATTCAACGGCTCCGCCGATATGGACACGGTATTATGAACTGAAAACGCATCGCCCCTTGTTTTGCAACCGCGACAGCAAGGTGGTGTATTCCCTCGCGGAAGTGGCCCGCGAGCGGCGCGATGGTTATGGCTGGTACACCTATAATCCGCAGCGGATATTGGACCTCTATCCTGTATGGGAGAAACAATATAAATAATCCCTGCATTTAAAAAGGTAGTCAAATAAATTAACAGATCAAAATTCAACGAATAGATCCTGGATAATGCATTTTGAAAATACAAAAAGGTATTATTTATTGGATATTTTGTATGAGATCCCGCGTTTAACTTGGATGTAACATAATTGTACTTAGCTTGAAGAATATCTTTAATCATTAACCTTAAATTTTATTCTTATGGCTGCCGGTACTATGATACCACTCTTATTGAGTGATCTGAAGTCTTATGTCCCAGGGGTTAACCCCAATGATCGCTATTATTTGACCGATTTTGGTAAAGAGGGCGAATTTTATCTTGAAGCAATCTACCCGGTACCTGGTCCAACGCCTCCCACTGCAGATGATGCAATTACTGTTAACTCAAATGTTCTGTCCGGTTTTATATACCGGTACAGGCGGGTAAATGAGTGCGGTGTAATTGATGTAAGGTGGTTTGGCGCAACGGGAGACGGCGTAACGGATGACGCTGCTGCAATACAGGCGGCAGTAAGTACAACAGAAGGCGACACCATTGTATTCGATTATCCGGGAGCTGCGGATTACCTGGTTACTACTGCTACCATTACTGTTTCTCCCGGAAAAAAACTACAGTTTAGACAAGGTAACAGGCTAATAGGCGGAGGTGCTATTAATGGCGGAATTATTGACGCCGGTTATGACCAGCAAATCTTTAATCCGACATTAACAATTGCTCCTGAAGGAGTTGCCAATAATATGTTTTCCGTGAAATGGTTTGGTGCAATAGGTAGGTATCCAGCTTCAGGAGACGATTCTACTGCAATACAGAAAGCAATAGACACGGTTGTCCTGCTTAATTCAGCAACATCCTACAAAATATACTTCCCATCGGGTAAATATCTTATTGATTCACCCCTTATTGTAAGTTGGTTTACGGGAACAGATTATGCCGGGATTACATTGGAACTGGTAGGCGACGCTACTTTTTGGGAATCCTCTGCAGGAGGCACAACGATTTATTGTAATTTCAAAGACAGCTTTGCCATCGGTATTCAAAACGGCAAAAACGTTGTGGTAAGAGGATTGTATATTCTCGGTCAGTTTGCTCCTCCCACTCTTACCAGCCAGGAATTTTATGCAACTGCCTTTGATGATTATGTTGATCCCACCTGCAGGGACGTTTACGGACATTTCTCGCCCTATTCAGGAATTGTCATAGATCCATTTGGCCCCGAATTACCCTCAGACGGAGGTTATCCGGGATTAAGTTCCTATTACCATGGCGGTTTTGGAGGAAGCACGGGTACCACCATTGATAATTGTTTCATTAATAATTTTGTGGTAGGCGTATGTTCTTCACCAAATGGGCAAACGGGAAATGCAGAACTCACAATAATAAGCAATACCCAATTCCAATTTTGTAAACTGGCGATTTCGTCCGGCCAGGACCAGGAAAAAAGCTGTAAAATATACCGCTGTGCATGCTGGGTCAATACCCATACATTCTTTGCTTCCAGGAGGTACGGTGTGGGCAGACCGGGGCAATGGGAACTGGACGGTGTGCAGATTGCGGGACGGGTCAACACTTTTGTAGACCATGATGAACAGGGTTATGCCGCCTCATTTATTCGGTATTGTTTTGCAGAAAGCCTGGGCCGGTTTGGAACCTGGAAAGGATTAAAAGCAAGGGTAGAGAATTGTGAATTCAGCTTTGCGTTGCCTGAAACAGAGACATTTAGCTATCTGAGTTACCACGTAATATCTGAAACGGACACAACCTTTGATAGTTGCAATTTCAGGCTCTACGGTACGGTCTACCCCATAACCCTGGTAGGAGGCGCTATCTATAAAAACTGCATATTTGAAACAGTTCCTTATATAGGCATCCCTCCTTATTTTTTAAGTGCTGGTTTTGGGCCCTCGTTTGTTGATTGTATGGCAGTAGGCCAGCCATTCGGACCAACGCAGACAACGGGTATTGCCTCAGCGTTGCCCGGAATACCAACCTATGGAAGCTTTAAAATAATGAGAAGTGATGAACTGGGAACCAACGACAGGGAGTTTTTTATATTTAACAATGACGATGTTAACCTGGTACTGACCCCAACTGGAACAGTAACGCCGGTAATAACAGGGACGGACAATCATTTTACATTTACTGCTTTGGCGGCAGAGATGTATATGTATGAAGTAGGAAGGCTGGTAGTAGCTTATATTGGGTCTTTCTATCAACCAATGGGGATTATTACAGCCATTGACACGGGCACTCATGCAATAACCGTTTCCTACGCATCTGAATTAATTATGAGCAGCACTGCTTATTCTATAGGGATTTGTCATGTTGTAACTTTCGGTGCGCCGTTTATCGGTGACGTAACGCAGGGAAGTAACCTGATAACAAACGTGGCGTCTGAGGTAAATACCCCGGATTTGAATGTCGGTATATGGATAAAAAGCTACTGTTTTGTAAGCAATGTGTACAATCCGTATGTAAAAATACTCTCTTATGATTCAGGCACAAAAACATATACGGTTAGTTCCGATTCCTCTTACACTGCGGCTGGCGTTTGCTTTACAAATGCTGATGGAAAGGAGATAGACCTTCTTTCGGCCAATACAACGCTTAATCCCGCATCTCTGCTTCCTGTAGGAGCCATAATAACAACCCATGTACGTTCCGGGCTTGTAAAATATGTTGTGTCAAAAGCGGGGTTTGCCAACGCATCTGCCATATCGGACACCCGGCAAGCCATCTGGAAAATGATTGCTCCCAACGCGGCGCTGGTTTACAAAGTTATAACAGATGCCAGCTACGATGTTCAACTGGAAGATGAACTGCTGGAGGTTGACGCAACGGCGGGAGATGTTAATATTAACTTGCAGGACGACACCGTTTTTGTAATACCGGGAAACGGTGCAGCCAGGTTAATAAGGATAAAGAAGATCGACTCAACTGCGAATGTTGTCAATATAAACCAAAGTACATTTTCTACACCACAGCCGATTGACGGCATGTCTACGGTAACACTTAGCAGCCAGTACGATTCGGTAACAATATACCAGGGAGTTTCTGAATTTGGAACGCCAGGTTATATACAGAATACAGGGGTTATACATTAAGATCATACAAGCACTAAAAAGCAGGCTCGTTTTAACGAGCCTGCTTTTTTAATTTCCTTACAATCCATTATTAATTCAGCGGAATATCTCTTTTCACCATGGCATCCCTGTTGGCCATTTCCCAGCCGGTATAAAATATCATACGCACTCTTTTTTCGTAGAGGTCCCAGCTTATTTTGTCAATAGTATCGGTGGGCTTGTGGTAATCCGCTTTCAGCATACCATCATAGAAAAAAAGGATGGGTACGCCCTTGCGTGCGAAATTGTAATGGTCGCTACGGTAGTAAATGCGATTGGGATCTTTTGGATCGTCGTATTTATAATCCAACGTCAGCCCGGTGTACCTGGTATTAGCTGCTTCGTTGATCACCGCCAGTTCGCTGCTTAGCTTGTCGTGGCCGATGACATAAATATAATTCAGGGTATCGCCGGTTTTCCGTTCGGTGTCGATACGACCGTCCATATCGGTGTTCAAATCAACCGATGTTTTTTCCAGCGGGAACAAGGGGTGATCGCTGTAGTATTCAGAACCCCAGAGGCCTTTTTCTTCGCCGGACACGGTCATGAATATCATGGTCCTGCGTGGTCCGTGGCCTTCTGCTTTTGCTTTGGCAAAGGCGCGCGCCATTTCGATAACGGAACAGGTGCCGCTGCCATCGTCGTCCGCGCCGTAATATATCTTACCGTTGCGGATGCCCAGGTGATCGTAGTGGCCGGTAAGAATGACGTATTCATCTTTTTTATCGGTGCCTTCCAGGTAGCCGGCTACATTGCTGGCGTTGTAGCTGGTCTTTTTTTCTTCGTAGTCGTAGCTGATCTTTACTTTTTTCTCGAAGTTATCCGTGTTCAGCGCTTCGCCTTTTTTGGCTTTGGCGAGTACGCCGGCGAAGAAATCGTCGCCGAGCAACTGGCGGGCCAGCGACTGGGTCATCGTAATGGCATTGACTGCCGGGTCGGTTTGTTTTACAACGCGGACGCCTGTGCGCATGTAGGAATGGCTCATGCCGGCCGATAGCGTATCTCCTATGTTGACGTTGATAACAAAGACGGCTTTGGCGCCTTTCTCCAGGGCGAATGCTGCTTTTTTGGCGATGGTGAATGAACCCCACGGGCTGGGAGTCCTCGTGCCGCTGATCAGCGAATTACCATCCTGTTTCGGTTCAGAGGCAAAAATCACTACGACCGCTCCCTTTACATCTTTGCCTTCGTAATCGTTGTATTTGGGGTCGCCGATACCATAACCTACAAAAACGATCTTGTTGGCTTTCAGCGAGCCCGTATTGTTATTTAAGGTCTCGTCGGCAAAATCCTTCCCCGATACCAGTTCTTTATCGTCTATTTTCAGCTCGGAATGCAGCAGGCTGTCATAGCCGATGGCGTAGTACTGCTGGTAATGGTCCGTACCGGGAGCGGGCTTCAGGCCGATGGCCTCAAACTGCCCGGCGATATAGGCGGCAGCTTTGCGCTGACCTTCGGTGCCGGTTTCACGGCCTTCCATTTCATCACTGGCGATGACGGACAGTTGCTTTTTCAATCCTTCTTTGGTGATGGTGGCGGCGTATGTGTCGGGGCCGCCTTGGGCTGCGGCTGCAAAAGCCGCCAGGGATAGTAATCCTGTAATAAATTGTTTTCTCATACAAATAGCTGGTAGGTTTTTACTCATGTTGATGTATAGAACGACCTGCGGTCTTATCAGCAGGCTATTTTATTGATACGGTCCTGGTGCCGGCCGCCTTCAAAAGCGGTGTTCATAAAAATCTCCAGCATCTCCTGTGCCAGCGGCAATGCCACAAAGCGGGCAGGGATACAAATGATATTGGCATCGTTGTGCTGCCGTATCACCCGGGCCACATCGGGCATGAAAGCCAGCCCTGCGCGGATGCCCGCGTGTTTGTTGGCCGTCATGCAAACACCGTTGGCGCTGCCGCATAAAAGAATGCCAAAGGCTGCTTCGCCTTTTTCCACGCTGGAAGCGGTGGGGTGGGCATAATCGGGGTAATCGACCGAATCGGGTGAACGGGTGCCAAAGTCCATGACCTTGAATCCTTTTTGTTCCAGCCATGCTGCCAGTGCGGTCTTATAGGCATAGCCGGCATGATCGGAACCAATAGCGATGGGCAGCGAAATATTGAATACAGCCATATACTTCTGGTTTACAAATTACGGATAAGCGCTTCTACAGCTTGCTTAAAAAAGGATCGGCGGCAAATGGGAGTGGTAAACTCACTAACTCCATTCCTCCGCTTCACGTTTTTCCCTTTCCTTATACACTTTCGAAGCAATAAAAATGCTGGCTTCGTAAAGGGCGTACAACGGGATGGTCACCAGCGTAAGGCTGAACGGATCGGTACTGGGGGTAATGATGGCCGCAGCCGTCAGGATGACCACAAAAGCATGGCGGCGGTATTTCTTCAGGAACCGGGGGGTGATAATGCCAATCTTGGACAGGAACATCACCAGCAGGGGCATCTCGAATAATACGCCGATACCAACGGTGGTATAAATCAGGTTCTCGATATAGTCGGACAGCGTGGGCTTGAATTCAATCAGCGTGGGGCTGAGCTTGTAATTGGAATAGAAATTAATCATAAATGGCGTCAGGATATAATACCCGAATGCCACGCCCATAAAGAACAGGGCGGATACCCAGAAAATGATGCCCCGTGTTCTCTTTATTTCTTTTTTGCTGAGGGCGGGTTTTACAAAGCGCCAGAACTCCCAGAACACATAGGGAAAGGCAATGATAAAGCCACCCACGAAAGCGATGGTAAAAGAGGTCATGAACTGTTCCGTCATGGCATTGCTCTGGAACTTGATGGTGAAATTGCCCATGCAGAGTACATCGCCGATATGCAGTTTATGCCCGAGATTGCAAAGAGCGGAATAGGTAATGAAATTGGTATGGGCCGGCCCCATGATGATAACATCCGTTACCTTCTCCACGTAAACAAAAATGACGATGGCCCCTACCACCACCGCAATAACGGAGCGGAGTATATGCCAGCGAAGGGCTTCCAGATGATCGATAAAAGACATCTCAGCCCCGGTTTCTCCCCTGTTTCTTTTGAATAGTGCCATATTAAAGAGCAGCAAATGTAGTGGATAAGCCGGAAGCAGCAAGCTGCAAGCCACAAGTTTCTCGCAGCGTTAACGTCTTGCAGCTAATGGCTT
>DASYCT010000058.1:0-7028 GCA_036500065.1 Chitinophagaceae bacterium
AATACCAATACCCTGGACACCCTCCCCAAACGCGAAAAAAGGATGCGGGACGATGAGCAGAAGGATAAACAGGATAAAGAGCATAAGGATAAAGACCATAAAACCGTCATTACCGGCGATATGGACTATAACCTGGAAAAACTCGACAGGGCGCTCGAAAATCTTGATAAGCAACTGGAAGGAAAAGATTGGGAAAAAATGAACCAACAGATGCAGGAATCACTTCAAAAAATAGACGCCGAAAAAATAGAGCAGCAGGTGGAGGAAGCCCTGAAAAAGGTCGATGCAGAAAAAATCCGTGTGGAAACGGAAGCCGCTCTCAAAAAGGTGGATTGGGAAAAAATGCAGCAGGATATCCAGAAAGCCCTGCAGGAAGTAAAAAACAATATCGATTCCAAAAAGATGGAAGCCGAACTGCAAAAAGCCCTGGCCGAATCCCGAAAAGCCATGCAGGAAGTACAGAATATCGACATGAGCAAAGTAAACGCAGAACTGGCCCAGGCCCAGGAAGAGCTTAAAAAAGAACAAGGCCATATCAAGGAAGAAGTTGAACGCGCGCAAAAGGAAATGAAGGAAAACATGAACCGCGACATGCACAAAGAACTGGAAAAAGCCAAAGAAGAAATACAGCGCGCCAAAGAAGAATTATCCGCTTATAAAACCATGCTGGGAGAAATGGAAAAAGACGGCCTCCTCAATACCAAAGACAATTATTCCGTAGAATATAAGGACGGCGATTTATTTATCAATGGCAAGAAGCAGCCCGACAGCACCCGTGACAAGTACAAGCATTATTTCAAAAAGGATAATGTAAAGATCAGGAAAGACAAGGATGACGAAAAGACCATTGACCTGTAAAAACGGCTCACCGATTGGAGCATATATAGGGTTCTCATGTTGTGTAAACGGGGCTTTTTCAGGCCCCGTTTTTCTTTGCCCGCCATCCGCGTGTCGCCGAAGCTTTAGCGAAGGCACAAGCTTTAGCGGAGGGGGGCAGCCACGAAATAAAAAAGCCCCGCCAAAGCGGAGCTTTCAATTCATTTATCAATAGCCTGTTTTATGACATGCCCGAAAAATGCAGCGTAGAAGGATTCAAATCCGGCAAAAGCTCATCTTCATCCATCTCCACATTCAACTGGTAATCTTCGTTCAGCTTCAGGATGATTTTTTCACGCACTACTTTTTTAAACCCGTCTTTTTCAAAAACGAACTTATATACACCCGGTTTCAGATCGATAAGGTTGAAATTGCCGTTGGCATCGCTTACCGCCGTTTTTTCTTTATGAGAATTGCTGTAGGCCGTTACCGACACGTCTTTGATCGGCTTCTTGCTTTCGGCATGCACCACACTACCAAGCATATCAGGTTCTTCTTTCCTGTTGTCTTTTCCGCCGTTACCGGCATAGGAAAAAACGCCTGCCAGCAGGAAGGCAACAAGCAGCATGGAAGATCTCTGTTTCATGTTAATAGTTTTGGGCGTTAAAATCAATTAGCGACACCAACCAGGAAGCCTCTCTAAAGTTAAGAAGATTTTAATGGATTTTGCCGCGCCTCTTCAAATTCTTTCCATATTCCCGCAACTATACCCGCCGCCGGCAGTATATCCCGCACCAGGGCGCTTGCCTGGCCTATTTCCAGCTCCCCCTCGTCGAGATTCCCCTCGAACATCCCCTTTTTTGCCCGTCCCTTTCCGAGCAATTGTTTCAGTTCTTCCTCCCCGGCTCCCCTCCGTTCCGCCTCCCCTACCTGCCGGGAAAACTCGTTTTTCAGCAGCCGCACCGGCACCAGCTTTTTAAGACTAAGCAGCGTATCGCCTTCCCTGCTGCTGATAAGCGCGTTTTTAAAATTCGGGTGTGAGGAAGCCTCTTCGCTGGCCACAAACCGCGTTCCCATCTGCCCTCCCTCGGCGCCCAGCGCCATGGCTGCAAAAAGCTGGCGCCCGGTAGCAATTCCCCCGGCCGCAATAACAGGGATACTTACCGCCCTGACGGCTGCGGGAACCAACACCATGGTAGTGGTTTCCTCCCTCCCGTTGTGGCCGCCCGCCTCAAAACCTTCCGCCACCACCGCATCGCAACCCGCCGCTTCCGCTTTTTGAGCAAACAGGCTGCTGCTGACCACATGCACTACGGTCACACCATGCTCTTTAAGAATGCCGGTCCAGGTCTTTGGGTTGCCCGCCGAACTAAAAACAACAGGTACTTTTTCCTCCAGAATAATCTTTATATGCTGTTCTATATCCGGGTACAACAGCGGCACATTTACGCCAAACGGTTTGTCTGTTGCCGCCTTGCATTTACGTATATGCTCCCTCAGCACATCGGGATACATGCTGCCGCTGCCAATCAATCCCAGGGCTCCTGCATTGCTCACCGCACTGGCCAGTCTCCACCCGCTGGTCCAAATCATGCCGGCCTGTACGATGGGGTATTGAATATCGAATAGCCGGGTAATCCGGTTGGAGAATATGCTCATATGACAAAGATAACAGAATGGATAAGTTTTGATATATTCATATGATGGAATCTATGCAATTTCCCGGCGAAATAACTATCGGAAGTATCGATCCTATGACCGGTAAAAAAGTCATTCAGATCGTTTCAGGTGCCGAAGATTTTGTTATTTACATCACTGAAAATAACAGCCTTAATTGCCACTTTTCAGGTGAACATGAATTTCAAAGCAATATCAGCGAAATGCTCGGTAAAATCAAACTCACTGAAGCACTGGTTGACCGTATATTTTTGGGCAAAAGAAATAGGTTCGCCTATAAATTGATGCTGGGGTCTGCACTTTCACGGTTAATAGAAGACAAGGAAAGCACTAACGTAAAAAAAACCCTTGCCATTATAGATGCACGAATTATGGAACATTGTAAAGCGCGTGTAAGAATGGCCTATATCTATTATGCTTTTACAACTGTTTTGCTTTTGGGTGTATTTTTTGGAATATTGTTTATCTTAAAAACCAGATCCACTTCCTGGCTAGACGATGTCAAATACCATATACTGGTAGGTATTGGACTCGGTGGAATCGGCTCATTTATCACCACTTTTTTCCGGTTTCAAAACTATTCAGGAAGTGTTGTATCCGGCTTGGCAATACATCGCCTGGATGGATTTCTTCGCATATTCTATGGCCTGGTAGCGGCACTCCTGATTACCTTTGCCATAAAGGGTGATGTAATAGTTGGATTTTCGAATAAAAATAATGACAACCAGCCATGGTTGTACTATTTCTTATGCATGGTAGCAGGCGCGAGCGAAATCCTGGTACCAAACCTAATCAAACAGACCGAACAAGGTCTATCAAAAGATTCTGAAAAAAGACAAGATAATACAGTACCAGAAGAAAATAAATCGGATGCGTTGAAAGAGCAGGAAAACACAAACGATGCTAATTAATTGACCCCATGGCTCCTGTTCGAATATCCGCCAGGATTGGCCTGGATGTTGCCGCCTAACTCTTACCCAAATCAATCTCCGTATTGTCCCCGATATTAAGGCTGCGGCTTTCGCCTTTCAGTTCGGTATCGCTGCCGATCAGCGAATCGGTAAGAACAATATCGTTCAGGTCGGCAAAGCTGCCGATAATAGAGTTTTTAACGATGGAATAATTCATAGACACGCTTTCGCCGATGGCGACATTGGGGCCTACGATGGAGTTTTTTATATCGCATCCCGCTGCAATGCTCACGGGAGGAATGATGATCGTGTTTTCAAACTGCTGGTTGCCGGCAATGGTATGCCCAAACTTCTTGAGCAGGGTGGCATTACTTTCCAGCAGGGATTCCTTTTTACCACAGTCAAACCAGTTCTGCACCTTGTACGGCTGTATCTTACAACCCCGTTGTATCATACACTCCAATGCATCGGTCAGGTTGTATTCTCCCCGGCTCCGCAACTGCTTCTGGATATTGTTTTCCAGGCAGCTAAACAGGAAACCGGATTCTTTGATCCGGTAGATGCCCACCAGGGCCATATTCGACTTGGGTATCTGTGGCTTCTCCACCACTTTGCTCACAAACCCTTCATCGTTGATCTCCGCAACCCCGAAGTCACGCGGATCATCCACCCGTTTCAGGCCCACCATGGAATGTTCATTGTTCACCACATCCTGCACATTGTACTCGCAAATGGAGTCGCCCAGCACAATAAATACTTCGTCTTCGCCCACGATGTTGCGCGTAAGCATAATGGCATGGCCAATGCCCTGCCGCTCGCTCTGCGTTACAAAATGACTTTGCAGGTGGGGGTATTTCTCCCGCACATAATCCTGGATCTTATCCCCCAGGTAACCGACAATAAAAATAAATTCGTTGATGCCCGCCTCCTGCAGCTGATCGACGATAATGCTGAGAATCGTTTTGCCTGCCAATGGAATCAGCGCTTTAGGCTGTGTATATGTATGCGGCCGCAGCTTGGTGCCTGCACCCGCGACTGGAATAATCGCTTTCATCTGTTATTATTTGTCTTTTCAATGGCCGGATAGAACCGCCTCATTAACATTTCCTCACAGAATAATCTTGTTATGGCGGTTTCATAATTCGTGTTCTGAAAAGACGTGTGAAAGTAAACAATTCCCGTTAAAAAAATCTCTTTGACGAAAAACCCTCCTATACCCGCTAACACACTATTTTTGCGGTCAATTTACCAACCTTTATAATCCGCAAGCATGCAAAGAGACACACTGGTTTTTGATCTTATCAATAAGGAACTCCAACGCCAACGTCATGGCATAGAACTCATTGCCTCTGAAAACTTTACCTCCCTGCAAACCATGCAGGCCATGGGTACCGTTCTGACCAATAAATACGCCGAAGGATATCCCGGCCGCCGTTATTATGCCGGCTGTGAAATCGTAGACCAGACCGAACAACTGGCCATCGACCGGATCAAACAGATTTTCAATTGTGAATACGCCAATGTACAGCCCCACAGCGGTGCACAGGCCAATGGCGCCCTGATGCTGGCCATTCTCCAACCCGGCGATACCATCCTGGGACTCGACCTGAGCATGGGCGGTCACCTTACCCACGGCTCCCCCGTCAATTTCAGCGGAAAGCTCTACAGGCCCGTGTTTTACGGCGTTCAAAAAGAAACCGGCCGCGTGGATTACGAGATGCTGGAAGCACAGGCCCGGAAGGAAAAACCCAAACTGATTATTTGCGGAGCCTCCGCCTACAGCCGCGACTGGGATTATGCCCGCATCCGCAAAGTGGCCGACGAAATCGGCGCCTTCGTGATGTGCGATATGGCCCATCCGGCCGGCCTGATAGCCAAAAACCTGCTGGCTTCCCCCTTTGAAGATTGTCATTTTGTTACCTCCACCACCCATAAAACCCTCCGCGGACCCCGTGGCGGCATCATCCTGATGAAAAAGGATTTTGATAATCCCTTCGGACTCAAGGATGTAAAGGGGAATATCCGCCCCATGAGCAACCTCATCGACATGGCCGTTTTTCCCGGCACCCAGGGCGGTCCGCTGGAACACGTCATCGCCGCCAAAGCCATCGCTTTCGGGGAGATATTAAGCGACGAGTTCACCTCCTACGCCAAACAGGTCATCAGCAACGCCCAGGCCATGGCCGCCGCCCTGGTGGCAAAAGGTTACCAGCTTATCAGCGGTGGCACCGACAACCACCTTATGTTGATAGATTTACGCAATAAGAACATCAGCGGCAAAAAAGCCGAACAGGCACTCGTAAAAGCCGATATTACCCTCAACAAAAACATGGTGCCTTTTGACGATAAAAGCGCCTTCGTTACCTCCGGCATCCGCGTGGGCACGCCCGCTATTACCACGCGCGGAATGAAGGAAAAAGATATGCAGTTTGTCGTCGATGTGATTGATAACGTACTGATGAACGCCGACGATGAAAAGCTCATTGGTACCGTACGCAAACAGGTCAATGAGTTCATGGCACAGTTTCCGCTGTACCCTGAATTAGGTTAATCCCTTAAACTATTTTTTATGATCCAACGAATGCAATCCGTTTGGCTGCTGTTAACGGCCCTTTGCGGGTTTATGACCACCGAAACCGCCCTTTTCAAAGCTACGCTGGCCAATAACGTCGTCTTTAGCCTGATGGCCACCGGTAGCCTCCTGCTCTTTGCCGTGCTGATTGGTATAGCTTGCCTGGCCGCTATCGGCATCTTCCTTTTTAAGAAACGGCCCACCCAGTTCAAACTTTGTATCATCGGGATCATACTGGCTATCCTGGCCGTGGCGCTGGAAGTAATGAAAGTGGAGAATTATAAAACAGCTACCCCCATGGTAAGAGGCACCTATCAGTGGGGAGGCTTATTACCCGTACTCATGATCATCTTTCTTATCATGGCCGCCCGGGGCATTTATAAAGATGAAAAGCTGGTAAAAAGCCTCGACCGGCTCAGGTAATGGGAAAATATTTCCCATACTGGTACGGATTTTCATCGCCTCAACCTGCTAATCAGTTTATTTACAACAAATTAAGCATTGGCATTATTTAGGTTGCCTTATAAGTAGCAAGCGAACAATCAAACTCATGATATCTTTGGACGGTTATCATAGCTATAAGAAGCCCCCCGCTTTGGCGGGGGGCTTTCTTTTTATTTCTTCATTTCCACAACCTGTCCCGCCTAAGCGGGATTCCTATAGTTTCGATACCTGCAACACCTGCACCACATCATTGACGGTCACTTTCAACAAATAATTGCCCCTGGCAAGGTTACCCATCGCTACCTGCAGGGTGTTCGTACCGGCGCCGAGCCCCTGTTGCTGCAGGGAAATATGAGCACCCGAAAGCGACAGCAGTTCTATGCTGGCATTGGCCGCCGAAGTGGTATTTATTTCTACCTGGGCAGAACTGCTTACAGGATTGCTAAGCAGCCGCACATTGACCGGCGCCTGTTTGATGATTGCTTCGGCCACATTACTGTATACTGATTTCCCGTCTGCATCTGTCTGGTAGATACGATAATAATGCTTGCCGCCTGCTACATTACTATGTGTAAACGCGTATGACTGTACCTGTGCGTTATTAGCCA
>DASYCT010000059.1:0-29624 GCA_036500065.1 Chitinophagaceae bacterium
AAGCATGGCGGCCAGGCCGTCGTCTTTGCCCGTTTCCTTCCCATTATCCGCACGTTTATACCCATTGTCGCGGGCATCGTACAAATGGATCGTAAGAAATTTATGCTCTATAATATCATTGGTTGCGTGTCCTGGGTATTCAGTATGATAATAGCCGGGCACTATCTTCAGAAACTGTTCCTGGAAAAATTTAATTTCGATCTTACCAAGCACCTCGAAGTAATTGTAATCGGGATTGTGCTTATCACCACGCTGCCGGTCATCTACAAGCTGTTCTTTGGTAAACGGGGTGAGAGCGAACTTCCTTCTTAAAAAACCAATTATCGCATGGACAAAAAACAAGTATCGGTTTTCAGCCTGGCCGTTATTGTGGCAGCGCTGGGGTATTTTGTGGATATATATGATTTGCTGCTGTTTAGTATTATCCGTATTCCTTCGCTTAAATCACTTGGACTTGATGATGTGGCTATTGCCAGTGACGGCCTTAAGATCATCAATATACAGATGATGGGCCTGTTGCTGGGAGGCATTTTCTGGGGCATATTGGGCGACAAAAAAGGAAGGCTGAACGTATTGTATGCATCCATTATTTTGTATTCACTGGGCAATATCGCCAACGGTTTTGTGCATTCGGTCAACCAGTATGCCGCCGTCCGGTTTATCACCGGGTTTGGCCTGGCAGGAGAACTGGGTGCGGGGATCACGCTGGTGAGTGAGTTGCTGAGTAAAGAAAAAAGGGGCATCGGTACTTCGCTGGTAGCCGGCATAGGGCTGACCGGCGCTGTTTTCGCTTTTTTTATCAATAAATGTTTTGAATGGCGTACCTGCTACTTTATCGGTGGCGGTCTTGGTTTCCTGCTGTTGTTCCTGCGGGTAGGCGTGCTTGAATCCGGTATGTTTAAAAACGTACAACAGAAACAGGTGAGCAAAGGAAATTTCTTCCTGCTTTTCTCGAATGGCCGGCGACTCAGGAAATACCTCACGGCCATATTAATCGGGCTGCCCACCTGGTATGTAATCGGCATCCTGATTTCCTTCTCAAAAGAATTTGCTGCGAAGATGAATATACAGGGAGCCATCGACCCGGGCAAGGCGGTGATGGTGGCTTATGCGGCCATATCCGTGGGCGATGTGCTGGTAGGATTTATCAGCCACTGGCTGAAAAGCAGGAAGAAAGTGGTATTCCTGTTTTATGGGCTAACGGTCGTGTCCATGCTATGGTTTTTTAATCTCGACGGCCAAACGCCTGCGACCTTTTACGTGGTTAGTGCGCTGCTGGGGTTCAGTACCGGTTTCTGGGCCATCTTTGTGACGATGGCTGCCGAGCAGTTTGGCACCAATATCAGGGCTACCGTTGCCACCACGGTCCCCAATATGGTCAGGGGGTCGCTGGTGCTTGTTTCCGCGCTGTTCGTTTATCTGCAATCTGTTTTTCCGAAGACGGCAGTGTGGTATCTCAGAAGTGCGTGGATAACCGGGTCTGTGGTGATGGCTATTGCGATTGCCTCTTTGCTCCTCACGGAAGAAACCTTTGGCAAGGATCTCGATTATGTCGAAGAAACCCTGCCCGTGTAATTATTCGCCCATATTCGCGTTCATTCGCCTTAATTAGCGTTATGAAATTCCTGGTCATTCGTTTTTCTTCCATCGGTGATATTGTACTCACCACCCCGGTAGTCCGCTGCCTGAAAAAACAAGTGGCGACGGCGGAGGTGCATTACCTGACCCGTAAGCGGTATGCCGGCATCGTGGAAGCCAATCCCTATATCGATAAAGTACATTCGTTTGACGAAAGAATCGAAGAAACGATCGACGGGCTGCGGGCGGAAGATTTTGATTATATCATCGACCTGCACCACAACCTGCGCACCATGAAAGTAAAAAGGGCGCTGCAAAAACAAGCCTTTTCCTTTCCCAAGCTCAATATTGAAAAATGGCTGCTCACCGCGTTTAAAATAAACCGGCTGCCGCAGCAACATATCGTGGATCGGTATATGCAAACGATCAGCGGGTTTGGCGTAAAGAATGATGGGGCGGGACTGGACTATTTTATCCCCCCCGCCGAACTGGTAAAAGAGACAGATATACCTACCTCGCACCAGGCCGGTTATATAGGGCTGGTTATCGGCGCCGCGCACAACACCAAAAAATACCCGCCGGAAAAGCTAAAAGAATTTTGTGCCGGCATCGATCATCCTGTCATCATATTGGGCGGTAAGGAAGATGCCGAAAGAGGAGAACAATTGTCCCAACTCGATCCGTTTAAGATTTACAATGCCTGTGGCAAGTTCAGCCTGCATGAATCGGCGGACCTGGTGCGCCGCGCCAAACTGGTGGTGACCAACGACACCGGGCTGATGCATATCGCCGCGGCGTTCAAACGACCTGTAGTGTCGTTATGGGGCAATACCGTTCCTGAATTTGGCATGTATCCCTATTACGGCAATAATTATTTATCCCACCAGCAGCACCCGCCATTTGATATGCTGGAAGTAAAAGGCTTATCCTGCCGCCCCTGCTCGAAAATCGGGTACGATAAATGCCCGAAAGGTCATTTTAAGTGTATGCTACAGATTGAAACGAAGCAGGTAACGGAAGCAGTGGTGAAGCGATTGCGCGGGTAATATTACTTGATGTGCATCCCCGTCCACTCTCCCTGCCCGTCGAACAGGTTGTAGCCGACCATGGAATCGAAACAAAGATAATACCCCGTCCATTTGCCGGACAAATTGAACTGGTTGAATGTGCCCCGCGCAGTTTTTATATAAAAGCATTTCCAAACGGATTCCTTGTCAAATTCCAGCATCAGTTCCTGGCTGTATTTGGTGATATAACCCTGCAACTCGTCGTCCTTATCAAACAGGTAAAGCCCTTTCCATTGTTCGTATTTTGGTGACAGCCATATCACGAACATAGGGTTGAACTCCACATTATCGAGCGGGTTGAGACTGGTGTTTTTGACGGGGTTGATATCGTCCACATGCTCCGGGCTGATAAGCCCGTTTTTCTGTGGATTGATGTTCCAGTTGAGTTTCGGGTTAATGATAGCATTGTGCTCCGGGCAGATAACAGCGTTATGGGCAGGGCTCAGATTCAAATCTATTTTTGGATTGTGTTTGATTTCCAGTGTTTGCGCGGGCAAAACAAAGAAGCCGAACAATAATCCGGAGAAGAGGGTTATCATTTTCCCCATGGGCGGTTATTTTAGTGTCTTAGTCAGGGCCATCGAGGTTCGGCAACCGGGGGGATTTTCATGGAATAAAAGGAACAGGCCTTCTGCCCGGACAAAAGTACTTATTCTTTACCACCCGGGTACGGTCATGATTACTTATTATGGGTCTTTTTTAATTGGAGCAGGCATGCTTAATCGCCTCGATCTTTTCGAGGATCAGCCTTTGTTCGGCATGGGAGCCGGTGAGCGGGAGGGCATGTTGGAGGTATTTGGCCGCGTTCATATTGTCGCCCAGCCGGTTGTACAGATCGCCCAGCACGGCGTTGTAGATATACTGCGACTCCAGCAGTAAGTCAATATCGTCTATTTCCCAGATTTCTTCAATGGCCTTCAGCGGCGCACCGATATGCGCCAGTACGATGGCCCGGTTTAAATGGACCGTAGGCGTTTGCTTTTGCTGCAGCAGGAGGTCGTAGAGGCCCAGCAAGCGCTCCCAGTTCGTTTTTTCGAAGCTCTCGCAAAGGCAATGCTCGGCGGCGATAGCCGATTCGATATGGTACACCGACAGGTGGTCGCCACGGGAAGAAAGCGTAAGGTACTGGTATCCCTTGCCGATAAGCTGCTGATCCCATTTGCGGCGGTCCTGGTGTTGCAGCAGTATGATGGAATGATCTTCGTTCTCGCGGCTTCCGAACCGCGAAGCATGAAAGCACATAAGCGAAAGCAGTGCAAACGTGGAAGGCTGTTCGCCTACTTTATGTTCGCTCAGCAGCAGGCATAAGCGCATGGCTTCCGCGCAAAGATCCCATCGTATGAGTTCATCCGATTTACTGGAATTATATCCTTCGTTGAACAGCAGGTAGAGCACCGTATAAACGGTTTCGAGACGTTCGGGCAGTTGTGGCCCCGAGGGGATTTGCAACTGCACCTTATCCTCTTTGATAAACTGCCGGGCGCGGTACAGTCTTTTTTGGATTACTGCTTCATTGGTCACGAGTGCCCGGGCGATTTCTCCTGCGCCAAAACCGGAGACGGTTTTGAGGGTAAGGGCCACCTGGTCCTCTTCCTTGAGCGACGGATGGCAGCAGGCAAAGACGAGTTGCAACTGGCTGTCGGCAATTTCATGGTCGAGAAAGAACTGCCCGATGGCGATTTCCGTTTCTTCCTGCAGCTGCTGCGCCAGCTCGCTGGAATATTGCCGGAAATGTTGTTGCCGGCGGATAATATCGATGGCGCGGTTGCGGGCGGTCTGCATCAGCCAGCCCGAAGGATTGTCCGGCACTCCATGGAAAGGCCATGACTGCATGGCTTTCAAAAAAGCCTCCTGTACCACGTCTTCCGCCATGCCCAGGTTGTGCATGCCGAAGATACGTGTCAACACGGCGATCATCTTTCCCGACTCGTGCCGGAAAAGATGATCAACCAGTTGATTGGGGGAGGCGTTCGGTTGCTGCATGCCGCACGATTAAAATACCATCACTTCTCTTACTTCCACAGCGCCGTTGATGCCGAAATCGGGGTATCCCTTGGCTATTTCGGCCGCTTCGTCGATGGAGGCTGCTTTGATGACAAAATAACCGCCGACGATTTCCTTGCTTTCTGCAAAAGGCCCGTCGGTGACAAGTGGCTTTTTGGCCCCCTTTACCAGTTTACCACCCGCATGCAGGGCTTCGCCGGATACATAAATATTTTTTGCCTTCAGGTCGTCCATCCATCCCATCCATTGCTGCATATTGGCCTGCATTTGTTCGGGGGTAGGAGGCGTGGGGCTTTGGCCGTTGTGGAAGATGAACATGAAACTTTTCATAACTGTGTGTTTTTGGTAATTATAAATGTGTTGTCCCGCTAATGACGATTGGGGAAGAAGCCGGAGGACAAAAATTCCGATTTTTTTTCGAACAGGGTTACCGGCAGTAGAAAAACAGGGAAAGTATAAAAAAGAAGTAGGTATCTCCTTATATTTTTATTATATATAAAAAGGAATTATATTATGATTTAAAAGGGTTTAAAAAAGGATTAATAAGGTATTATATCCGTCTTTGATCCCTCTTTTATCCGTCCTTGATCCCTTTTTGATCCCTCTTTGATAATAACAGGGTAACAACAAAAAACCGCCCCGGGATATTCCCGGGACGGTTTTTAGGGGTAGAAATTATAAAATTCTATACTATGAGCGGGGAAGATTCATTGCTTACAGGGTCTTCAGCACATCGTTCATGTTTCTGACGGCGTCGGCGCTCTTGTTGAACAGGGACTGTTCTTCTGCATTGAGACCGAAATCGAGGATCTTTTCCCAGCCGTTTTTGCCGATGACCACGGGTACTCCGAGGCAGATGTCTTTTTGACCGTATTCGCCGTTCAGCGATACGCAGCAGGTAAAGAGTTTTTTCTCATCGCGCACGATGGTTTCCACCAGCGCGGCGCCGGCAGCGCCGGGGGCATACCAGGCAGAGGTCCCGATCAGTTTGGTCAGCGTGGCGCCGCCCACCATCGTGTCGGCAACGATTTTCTTCTGCTGTTCTTCGCTGAGGAATTTGGTGACGGGTACGCTGTTCCAGGTAGCGAGACGGATAAGCGGGATCATCGTGGTATCGCCGTGGCCGCCTATCACTACGGCATTTAGATCGGCGGGGCTGCAACCGAGGTGCTGGCTAAGCTGGTAGCGGAAACGCGCACTGTCCAGCGTGCCGCCCATACCGATGATACGGTTTTTCGGCAAACCCGAGGTGGTGAGCGTGAGATAGGCCATCGTGTCCATCGGGTTGCTGATAACGATGATGATCGTATTGGGAGAATATTTCAGGATGTTTTCGGTAACGCTTCTTACGATGCCGGCATTGGTGCCGATCAGTTCTTCTCTTGTCATGCCCGGTTTGCGGGGCAGGCCCGAGGTAATTACGACTACATCCGATCCGGCGGTTTTGGAATAATCATTGGTGCTGCCGGTAATTCTTGTGTCGAAACCGAGCAGGGCGGCGGTTTGCATCATGTCCTGCGCCTTTCCTTCGGCAATGCCTTCTTTGATGTCGAGCAATACCAGTTCTTCTGCCAGTTCCTTGCGGGCAATATTATCAGCGCAGGTAGCGCCAACGGCACCGGCGCCTACAACAGTAACTTTCATGTTGAAAAACGATTTTATGAAGTAAAAGATTATTTGCGCTGCAAAGGTAAAGGCCAAACGGTCAAAAGGAAGAAAAAGCTTACTTCTCTTTTTTCTTTTCAAATGCATCGTAGAGCTTCACGATCGGCTGGCTGCCTTCAAAAGTGGTGATAAGCATTCCTCTCTTGTCGTACAATGCCAGGTAGGGAAGACTCTTCATATTGTAAAAAGGCACCAGGAAATATTGCACGTCCCTGCCCATTTTGATGTTGGGGTATTTGGCAAGCTGGTATTTCTGGTAAAAATCGACCATCTCATTAAAAGGCTTATAAGTGGCCATTACGATTTCCACATCTTTGAGCGAATCCATCGCGGCCAGTATCTCCTCGGTCTGGTGCTGGCAATGGGGGCAGTCAGTGCTAAAAAACATAATAAGGGTGTTGTGCTTTTTCTCGATGTTATCCCGCGTGAGATGGGTGCTGCTGTCGATCTGCAACAGGTTGAAGGGAGGAATCGTCGGAAAACGTTTGTAGGGATCGCCGAGACTATCGGTCTGCGCCATCGAAGCGAAGGAGCACAAAAGAAAAAGAAACCCAAGGCTATACTTCATAGTATTCGATCTTTTGTCCAAAAATAATTTGAATAATCAGTACTTGCTACTTTTTGTTTTTCTTAAACGCCTCCTGGATTTTAGCGATCGTCTGTCCCCCGTCAAAGGTAGTGATCAGCATTCCTTTTTTATTGTACAGGGCAAGGAAGGGGAGCTGGGTCATGCCATAAAGCGGCGGCAGGGAGAACCGGGTGTCCCGGCCGACTGTTATAGCAGGATAGTTGGCTAGTTGGTATTTCTTATAAAAATCGACCATCTCTTCAAAAGGCTGGTAAGTGGCCATGATGATCTGCACGCGCTTCAGCGAGTGGATGGCGGCGAGTATTTCTTCAGTCATGTGCTGGCAATGGGGACAGTCCGGGCTAAAGAACATGATAAGGGTGTTGCGCTTTTTTTTGAGCATATCCCGGGTAAAATGACTGCTGCTGTCGATCTTCAACAGGTCGAACGCGGGGATTTTGGCAACCTTATCGCGGGAGACGCTGGAGCTGTCGGTTTGCGCATGCACAGTGAGGACGCTCAAAAGAAACAGGAAACCCAGGCTATACTTCATGTCGTTTCATCTTTTGCCAAAAATAATTTGAATAAGCAGTACTCCCTAATTCTTATTGATTTAGATGCTCTTTTTAACAATAAGACGGAGCTGTTCCAGTCCTTCCGGCTCCGGGGGCCCTGGAAATAATAAAAAAGATTTTTAAAATAAATTTTGCCAGTGTTACGAAACTTTCGTAGATTTACGAAAACTTCGTAGATATGTTAGAAAAACTCACCCGCCAGGAAGAAGAAGCCATGCTGGCCGCCTGGAAAACAGGAGAGGGAAGTATCAAGGCGATTTCTGAAAATATGGAAGCGCCGCTTCCGCCTTACACTACCCTTGCATCTACTATCAAGAACCTTGAAAAAAAAGGTTACCTCAGCAGTCACCTGATAGGGAATACCAACTTCTATAAACCGGCCATCGAAGAACGGGAATACAAAAAAGGCTTTCTCACCAGCGTGGTGAAAAATCATTTTGACAATTCATACAAGGACCTCGTGGCCTTTTTTGCCGAGCAGAAAAAAATCAGTGCGAAAGAGCTGAAAGAGATACTGGCGATGATCGAGAAAAACAACCCTTAATCCTATTGATATACATTGCTATGAAGCATAACTGTTTAAATTATTGTTTTCTCGCCCTGCTGGCCGTGCAGGCGGTCATTTTCCCGGGTCGCTCTGTTGCACAGGTATCCAATGTAGAGGTGTGTTTCAGGAGTGCGGATACGAAAGTGGATACGATGAGTAGTGATTTGATACTCGAACCGCTCTGCAGCTTCAATAATAAGGGCATGAAATCCATTGTCACCCATACACACTATGTGAAAGGTAATGTGAACGTATCGATGGTATCCGATTACCCGGTTGATCGCCCCACGCAGGTTATTTTGTCCGATGGTTTCGGACATGAATTATACGTGTTGCCCAATGATACTTTTGCCATTGATTTTGTGCAGCGCAACCTGTACGATAGTGCGCACCATTATACCAATAACCTGTCGCCCGGTATTTCTTGTCCATGGTTTCACGATGTGTCGTACAGCGGCAAAAACCGGTTCAATTATGCCCTGTTTGATTCGCTGGCTTATGTGAGCGGACCTGTTATGATGGGAACGAATGTGCACTATAAGCTGCTTAACTACGATGTACAGGCCTATTTTACTGCCCTTGTGGAAGAATATCACAAAAGGATGGATTTCATTGCTGCTTATGACGCACGGCATACCGTGAATGCTTCGATACTGCATTATGCGCGGCTGGAAATACGTTTTTGTTTTTATGAGGGACTATTTTCTCCCTTCTATTCATCTACAAACCCGGTGACCGAAAAAAACATGCCGGCGGCCTACCGGGATTCCTTAATGGCGATTCCTTTTTATAAAGGCGGTATAGACGATGATGCGTTTTTTAATACTGTATTGGGCAGCCGTTTTGCCGATAGTTATGCCAACTTTTGTGTGTACACCCGCTGGCCGGAAATTATACATGACCGCGAAAAATACTTTGCGGCATCGTTTGAAGAAAGGCGCGCCCATTTTACCGGGAAGCAAAGGGATTTGCTTTTAGGTGCTTTGTTGTTTCAAAACCTGCGTAAAGCGCCTGACAACTTTGATTCGGTTTATACCGTGTACAAGGATATTTGTTCCGACACCGGCTATACCCACCCGCTGGACATTGCGGCGGCGGTACGCAGCCATAAAAAGATCAGTTTTGCCGAGATGCTGACGGCGGGTCTGCAAAATGATAAAGGCGATTCTTTGGCTTTTGGGCAAATACTGGGCAAAAAACCTGTTATCATAGACTGCTGGGCATCGTGGTGCAAGCCCTGTATGGAGCAAATGCCCTATGCCAGGAAGATGGAGGAAAAGTACGGCGACAAGGTAGATTTTATCTACCTCTCTATGGACAAAAGCGGGCAGGCATGGGGGCAAAAAATGAAAGAAATAAACTGGACGAAAAAACATTTTCTGTTGAAAGGAAATTTCAGCTCTGCCTTTGCTGACTTCTTTAATATTTATTCCATTCCACGATATATCGTATTTGATAAAAGCGGGAAGGTTTTTTCGGTCGACGCCGCCCGCCCGGGGGATGCAACAGCCTTTAATAAGATGATGCAGGACCTGGTAAACGCGGAATGAGGAATAATTGTACCAGATTCTTAATACTTAACTGATCAATGTTATGCCTTTTCTATTCGCCTACATACTCAAACTTTCCATCAGCCTCGCGGTGATGTACACGTTTTATCAATTCGTGCTGCGGCCGCTTACGTTTTACCAGTGGAACCGTTTTTACCTGCTTGGGTATTCGTTGTTTTGCTTTGCCCTTCCTTTTATTAATATATCGGCATGGGTGCAGCCGGCGGGTGCTTCCGGCAGCCGGATCATCACCTTTATTCCGGTTATCGGTCAATACCCTGTCGTGACCCTTGCGCAGGTGGCCGGTGGCAGGGCGGCGGCCGCCGCGCCGGCGTTCGATCTGTATTACTGGCTCACGATTGTCCTTACGGCAGGTACGGCCATCATGCTCGGCAGGCTGCTGATGTTGTATGCATCGCTTCGTCGCATGCGGCGCAAAGCTGTGTTGCTAAGCATGGACGCGCAAATGAAGTTATTTGAAACGGATATGGCCGTCAGCCCTTTTTCTTTTGGCCGCTCGGTTTATTTCAACCCGCAACGGCACTCGGAAGAGGAACTGGAACAGATTATCCGCCATGAATACGTGCATGTAAAACAGCATCATACCATCGACCTGCTGATGGGCGAATTGCTTTGCCTGCTCAACTGGTACAATCCCTTTGCCTGGATGATACGCTATTCCATGCGGCAGAACCTGGAGTTTATTGCCGATAACAAGGTGATAGAAAACGGCATTAATAAAAAAGAATACCAGTACCTGCTGTTGAAAGTGGTGGGTATTTCACAATACCGCATTGCTAATAATTTTAATCTCTCCAACCTTAAAAAACGTATTGTTATGATGAACAAAATGAAAACTGCCCGCCTGCACCTGGGTCGCTTCCTTTTTGTGCTGCCGCTGCTGGCGGTGTTGTTGCTGGCCTTCCGCGGCAGTTCTGCCAATGAGCCGAAAGGGCCCAATGCCAAATTCTTTATTACCTCGGGCATTGTGCTGAACGTTTCCAGCAAAGAACCGCTGAGCGGAGCACGTGTTGAAGAAACAAGCACCGGCACTGTCGCCATCACTGATAGTAAAGGCTTTTACCGGCTGAGCATACCGGTGCGTAGCGAGACGACTTCCTATCATTATGTAGCTACGCTGGAAGGATATGACAAAACGGAAACCGGCTTTACGCTTTCACCCCAAAAACCACTCCGCGGAGGTACGATAGAAATAATTGGACTAATGCCATCAAAAGCATCTACGATGCAAGGCGCATTTATGCTGTCCTATCCCTTTATGCCATCCGATGCGCCCGTGACTGACCCTACTTATGAAGATGCTTTAAAGGAGTACAAAAACTATTTAGTCCTATTGAATGATTTCGCTCTTTCGAACAACCAAAGAAAGGAAAACCCGGAGGTAGCTTTGTTTTATACCACCGAGGACAAGAATGAGCAAATCGTATTTCTAAAAGATGGTAACCTTGAAAAATATGGTTACCCGGGCACTCCTTCCGTGGAAATCATGGAAAAAAAGTACGGGGAATTGCCCAACTGGAGCAAGGAGGATAAAAACAAACATCCTTATTATGACAAGCAATGGCAGGACATCTCGGAAAAGCTGGAAAAGACATTTGTGCCCACGGGCAATGCTGCCAGGCGTATTGTATTCCCCGGCGACAGCCGTGTGCTGGTGCAATTTCTCAATGGTAAAGTGGAGATGTACGATATGGACTACGACAAGGAAAGAAACGCCTTTGAAAGCCTGTTTGGCAAATTGCCGGGCGTTCCGCCGCCAACCCGCAGTGATAATGCCCGTTTGTCAGTTCCCCATGCACAAGCGGCACCGGCTGCTCCTTCCAGTGGTTCCGGGGTTGTTGCCACAACACTTCCGTTGGCCACCACAACAGCAGGCGGCAGGGTTGCTACTGGCGATACAGCCCATCCCGGTCCGCAGCTCACAGTGATTGGTGAGCCATTATACGTGGTGGTCGACGAGACAGGGAGGAAAGAGATAAAGACCACGAACCATATAGATCCGAAGGATATTCAGTCCATCAACGTAACGCGTGATTCGTCGGCCGTCAAAAAATATGGGCCTAAGGCGCGTAACGGCGTAGTGGAAATAATCATGAAGACGAAGGCGCAAAGGGCGATTGATTCGATTCCCATGAAACCGGGCAGTATCACCTGGTCGGCCTCTGCAAGAGTGCTTAGCCTCTGCGGAATGATTTACATGAAATCGAGTGATTCATTAAAAATGATGGCTGATATTATCCATATCACTCCCGGCGAAAAAATGGTTGCTTTGAACGGTAAATTCCTGGATTTGAGCAAAGATTATGCAAATACCAGTTTTGGCAGCGGCAGCTATGTCATGAACTCACTCAATGGAAAAGCGGCCCAAACGAAGTATGGGGCAAACATGGAAAGTGTGCTGGAAATAAATACCAAATAAAGTTGTTGCTGGTAAAATAAGAACGGCAGCCTTCCCGGGCTGCCGTTTTACTGTTTTAGGGCCTTTCAGCGGCCCCTGTACCCTTTTTTGAATGCTACCATTTTTACCTTAGCTTTGCCGCCTTATAAATTTGTTTTTAATTATGGCAACAACGTCAGATATCAGCCGTGGGATGGTCCTCAAGTTGGATGGTAGTTTGTACACTGTGGTAGAATTTGGGGAGAACAAAACCGCCCGCGCGGCAGCCAAGATATGGGCCAAGCTGAAAGGGGTAGACAACAGTCGCAGCATAGAGAAGACATGGAACAGTGGCGACAGTATCCACCCTGTGCGCGTTGAAAGAAAAGACTACCAGTATTTATATAAAGACGATACAGGCTACAATTTCATGGACAACGAAACCTTTGAGCAGGTAGCAGTGGCGGAAACGATGGTGGATGCCCCCCAGTTCCTGAAAGAAGGCGCCGGGGTAAGCGTACTGTTCAATACGGAAACCGAACTGCCCATGACGGTTGAACTGCCCGACAAGATCGTAATGCTGGTCACCTACAGCGAACCGGGCATGAAAGGCGATACCGCTACCCGTACATTAAAACCCGCTACCGTTGAGACAGGCGCAACCGTTATGGTGCCCTTGTTTGTAAACGAAGGCGAGTTGATACGTATCAACACCAAGACAGGCGAATACGTGGAAAGAGTAAAATAGTCCCGGCACACGCTTTTTAAAAATCCATTCGGGGGTCAGGGTATCTATTCTTTCCTTATCTTAGCCCCTATAACTTAATTAACTGAAAAAATCCCGGTCATGGATTTCAAACAAATTCAGGAATTGATCCGCTTGATCAACAAGTCAAATATCGGTGAGATAAGCGTCGAGGAGAAAGGTTTTAAGATAGTTATCAAACAGAAACAGGACCAGGTTCAACAGGTATTAGCCGCCCCGGTATATGCCCAGGCCCCGGCTGTTGCCGCTCCTGTCGCACAACCCTCCGCCAGCGCACCTGCTGCCGAAAAAACAAAGCCTGCCGCTGAAGCGCCTGCCGCTAACCTTCTTACCATAAAAAGCCCGATGATTGGCACTTTCTATCGCAGAGCTTCGCCCGATAAACCACTGTTTGTGGAAATAGGGGATGAGGTAACGCCCGGCAAAGTGGTATGTATCATCGAAGCCATGAAGCTTTTCAACGAAATCGAGAGCGAAATAAAGGGCAAGATTGTAAAAATCCTGGTGGAAGATGCTTCTCCTGTAGAGTATGACCAGCCTTTGTTCCTCGTAGAGCCTTAGTAGTATCCACATTCAATATATCTATGTTTAGAAAAGTACTGATTGCCAATAGGGGAGAGATTGCTTTACGCGTCATTCGCACCTGCCGGGAGATGGGTATTAAAACCGTAGCTGTTTATAGTACTGCCGACAAGGATAGTCTCCACGTAAAGTTCGCCGACGAAGCCGTTTGTATCGGCAAACCCCAAAGCGCTGATTCATATCTTAATATTCCACATATCATGGCGGCCGCCGAAATTACCAATGCCGACGCCATTCACCCGGGTTACGGTTTCCTCGCGGAAAACTCCAAATTCGCCCAGATATGCCTGGAACACAATATCAAATTCATCGGGCCAACACCCGACATGATCAACTCGATGGGCGATAAGATAACCGCCAAAGAGACCATGATCAAAGCAGGTGTGCCGGTAGTACCCGGAGGCGAGGGCCTGCTCGAAAGTGTAGAACATGCCAAAAGGCTGGCTAAAGAGATCGGTTACCCTGTTATCATGAAGGCTACGGCCGGAGGTGGTGGTAAAGGTATGCGCGTGGTATGGAATGAACCGGAAGTGGAGAAAGCGTTTAACACCGCCAAAATAGAAGCCGCCGCTTCTTTTAAGAACGATGGCATCTACATGGAAAAGTTTGTAGAAGAGCCAAGGCATATCGAGATACAGATAGCCGGCGATCAATATGGCAAGGTGTGCCACCTGAGCGAACGGGACTGCTCCATACAACGCAGGCACCAGAAGCTGGTGGAGGAATCGCCCTCACCGTTTATGACACCCGAACTGCGTCATCGTATGGGCGAGGCTGCTATCAAAGCTGCTTCCGCCATCAACTATGAGAGCGTGGGCACCATTGAATTCCTCGTCGACAAGCACCGCAATTTCTACTTCATGGAAATGAATACCCGCATACAGGTAGAACATTGCGTGACGGAAGAAGTGGTGAATTTCGATCTTATCAAAGAGCAGATAAAAATAGCCGCGGGCGAACCCATCAGCGGGGAGAACTACGAACCGCAGGGCCATGCCATCGAATGCCGCATCAATGCGGAAGACCCGTACAACGATTTTCGCCCGAGCCCGGGCAAGATAACGGTGTTGAACCAGCCGGGGGGACACGGCATCCGGGTTGACTCGCATGTATATGCAGGGTATACCATCCCGCCTTACTACGACTCCATGATCGGTAAGATCATCGCCGTGGCGCGCACCCGCAACGAAGCCATCGATACCATGCACCGTGCGTTGACGGAATACGTGATTGAAGGGGTAAAAACGACTATTCCCTTTCACCTGCAACTGATGAAGGACGAGCGTTTCCGCAGCGGTGATTTCAACACCAAGTTCCTCGAATCGTTTAAATTACTATAACCACTCCGGTTGGTAGACACAGGGCCTGGCTGAGAATGCCGGGTTTTGTAGTTTTAGGGGGCTACGGATTGTCGTTTTCCGCCGGGGCTTTGCCATTGCGCCGGTTCTGCATTTGCTCCTTTTGCAATTCCCTGTATTTGGTCATCTGTTCGGGTGTAAGAATGTCTTTGATTTTGTCCTCTCTTTCCTGCGCCAGTTGCATCACCTGCTGCCTGCGTTGCTTTTTATCGAGGGTGGAATCGGAGCGGAGCGCTTTTAATTTGGGGCCGTATTCGCCATTGAGGGCTTTGAACTCCTGTAGCTGTTTTTTGGTAAGGTTCAATTCTTCCATTAGCTGTTTCCGATTGTTTTCGATGGGCCTGGAAGCAGGACGGATGGTATCTCTTTGCTGCGCCGCGGCGGGCAGTGCGGCGATTAATACGAAAGCAAGCAGGATGAAAGGGCGTTTGATGGGTTGTATCATGGTACTCTTTTTTCGTTGTTGAGTGAATCCAGCAATCCCCGTTGTTTGTTGAACCGGAGCAGTTTTTCTTTTTGCGCCGGGGTAAGTATCTGCTGCAAACGCTGGTTGTAAAGTAATTGTTGCACCCTTTCCTGGCGGATCAGTTGCTGTATCTGCATGCGCTGGCGTGGGGTAAGTTGTAGTTCTTTCAACAAGGGCCTGCCTTGTTGTGGCCGGGGCATCCTTCTTTGCTGCGCCATGGCGAAGCTGAAAGAAAAAAGGAACAGTACCAGGAGTATTGATTTTGCCATACCGGTTCTTCTACCGGTTTAGAAAGGGGCTGGAAGGGAAGGTTTAACCTTAAAGGAAATTTAATCGGTAAACAGGTGGATCAATTCCCCGGTTTTGTGCGCTGCGTGGTAAAAAGAGGCCAGCTTGCGGATAACGGCTTCCACGAGGGCATCGGGACAGGAAGCGCCGCTGGTGACCAGTATCCTTACCGGCTGCTGCTGTTCCGGCAGGTAAGCGCTGCTCAACAACTCCTGTTTTGTATGGAAATTATAATGCAGGATTTCTTTTTTGGAAAGGATTTTTGCTTCACTGCTGATAAACCAGGTGGGTAGCTTTTCTTCACAAAGTTCCACGAGGTGCGTGGTATTGGAAGAATTGTAGCCGCCTACCACGATGGCGAGATCGGCGGGAGTGTCCAGCATACCTTTTACGGCGGCCTGGTTTTCGTAGGTAGCATAGCAAAGCGTATCGCGGGTATCGGCAAAGCGGTCGCCGATGGTAGCCTCGGTAAGACCATAATGCCGCATCATGGTATGCTTGAGGTATTCCGCGATGGTTTGGGTATCGGAAGCCAGTTGGGTGGTTTGGTTGACGACGCCAAAGCGTTGCAAGTCGCGGATAATATCGAATCCTTCGGAATAGCGTCCTTTGAATTCGCTGTAAAACTGCGCGGCGGGCTTTTCGCCGGTAATATAAAGGGCCAGTGCCTCGGTTTCTTTCAGGTCGTTGACCACTACGGAGGGCGCGGAAGCGGAAGCATGGGAGAAGGTCGCCCTTGTTTCTTCGTGGGCCGGTTTGCCGTGTATGACAATGCTATAACCCCGCTGTGCAATCTGCTCGCTGCGGTTCCATACTTTTTCCACAAAGGGGCAGGTCGTATTGTATTGATGTACCGGTATGCCTTTTTCAGCCAGCATTTTTTCCAGTTCGAGGGTAGTGCCGAAAGCGGGGATGATCACCACGTCATTCGGGGTCAGCGTGTCGAAGGGGATCAGTTGGCGGCTATTGGTATCCTGCAGGAATTGTATGCCGCGGTCGAGCAGGTCCTGGTTGACCTGGGGATTGTGGATCATTTCGCTGAGCAGGAAGATGCGTTTGCCGGGATTTTCGTCTACCGTGCGGAAAGCGATTTCAATGGCGTTCTCTACCCCGTAGCAAAAACCGAAATGACGGGCCAGGTAAATATGCAGGGGACCGAAATCCAGCAGGGCGGGTGTAAAATCTTTTTTGAGCTTATCATCCTTCCGCCGCTTGTCTTTGATGGCAGTTATGAGCGGGCTGCGGTAGGTAATGGGAACGTTGAACTGCTTCATAGCTGCCGCAAAGGTACATAAAAGGAAAAGATCAGCTAAATTGCCGCTTTATGGAGAAACAATTCATTGTGGCAGAATGGTCCGTGACCACGAATATTTATGAAGTCAACCTGCGCCAGTACACAAAGGAAGGCACATTCAGTGCATTTGCAGGGGAACTGCCCCGGCTGGCGGATATGGGGGTGGAAACGCTCTGGTTTATGCCCATTACTCCCATCAGCAAAGAGAAACGCCTGGGCATCCTTGGCAGCTACTATGCCTGTTCCGATTATACCGAAACCAACCCTGAATTCGGGACGCTCAGGGATTTTCAGTCCTTAGTACAGCAGGCGCATGCGCTCGGCATGAAAGTGATCATCGACTGGGTCGCCAATCATACCGGTTGGGATCATCGCTGGACAAAAGAACATCCTGAATTTTACCGCAGGAACCTGGACGGGGAATTTTTCGATCAGCATGGCTGGAGCGATGTGATCGATTTGAACTACGATGTGCCCGAAGTGCATACAATGATGATTGAAAGCATGCGGTTCTGGGTAAAGGAATGCGATATCGACGGTTTTCGCTGCGATATGGCCATGCTGGTGCCGCTGGACTTCTGGCGCAGCGCCCGTATGGAACTGGAGAAAATAAAAAAACTGTTCTGGCTGGCGGAATGCGAGGAAATTGATTATCACGAAATATTCGATGCTACCTATACCTGGAAATGGCTGCATAAGATGGAAGACCGGTGGAAGGGGACGACCGATATTGCGGGCCTGGACGAAATTCTGAAGTATTATGAAACGATGTTCCCGCCCGATGCGCTGCGTGCATTCTTTACTACCAACCACGATGAAAATTCGCATAGCGGCAGTGAGTACGAGCGGATGGGGGAAGCGGCCATGCCTTTTGCGGTGTTCTGCTGTACCTGGAATGGCATCCCGCTGATCTACAGCGGCCAGGAAATGCCCAATTACAAGCGGTTAAAGTTTTTCGATAAAGACCCCATTGAATGGAACGGTCAGTACCGACTGCATGATTTTTATAAAAAGCTACTGCAGTTGCGGAAAAGCAATCCTGCGCTGCGGGCAGGTGATACCACTGTTTCCACGATCCGCCTGATCACCGATGCCAATCATTTTGTGTTTGCCTTTTTGCGGAAACATGCAAGGGGTGAAGTAATGGTAATGCTCAATTTATCGCCGGAAGATAAACCGCTGGTGCGGGTGCCCGACGAACAACTGGGAGGTAAATTCTACAACCTGTTCAGCGGTGTAGAACGCGATTTTAATAACGAAAAATATTTTGCGCTGCGGCCGTGGGAGTGGCAGGTCTATGTGAGGAAGTTCTAACCTATTGCGCCTTCGGCGCTAAAATTTCAACACGGAGTAAAACAGAGTAAAGGAGGCCACAGAGTTATCATGCATTTCTCCGTGCCCTCCTTTACTCTGTTTTACTCCGTGTTGAAAAAAACAAGGTGCCGCAGGCACCGCCTCAAACGGCTTTTACGAGATAATAATTCTTTTTCCCCTTCTGCACCAGCAGGTACTGTTCATGCAGCAGCAATTGTTTTCCTACTACAAAAGCAACATCGTCTACTTTGCCGCGGTTGATGCTGATACCGCCGCCCTGTACCATTTTGCGGGCTTCGCCTTTGCTCGGAAGGATGCCTGCTTCGGCAAGAAAACTTACAATATCGACGCCGGCAGATAGTTTCTGCGCGGAATAATCGAATTTGACCACACCTTCCATATTTTCCAGGTCATCGATGCCGAGCGATGCTGCCGGGGCGCTTTGATGGGCGAATAATTTTTCGGTGGTTTCCACGGCCTTATTGTATTCGTCCCCGCCATGCACAAAAACGGTGATTTCCTTTGCCAGTGTTTTTTGCAGGTTGCGGGCGCCGGGGTTGGAGGCGTGGGCCTGTACCAGCGCGTTTACTTCCTCTTTGGGCAGGAAGGTGAATATTTTTATCCATTTCTCTGCATCGGCATCGGCTGCATTGAGCCAGAACTGGTAGAACTGGTAGGGGGTGGTACGTTGCGGGTCCAGCCATACATTGCCTTTTTCCGTCTTGCCAAACTTGCCGCCGTCGGCCTTGGTGAGCAGGGGGCAGGTAAAGGCAAATGCCTCTCCGCCGGCCTTGCGGCGGATGAGTTCAGTGCCGGTGGTGATATTGCCCCACTGGTCGCTGCCGCCCATCTGTAGTTTGCAGTTCTTATGCTGGTAAAGCCAGTAGAAATCGTATCCCTGCATGAGCTGGTAGGCAAATTCGGTATAGCTGATACCGGTATCGCCGTCCAGTCGTTTTTTTACGCTGTCCTTTCCCATCATATAATTGACGGTGATATGCTTGCCCACGTCGCGCAGAAAGCCGATAAACGACATCTGCTTAAACCAATCGTAATTATTGGTTATTTCGGCGGCATTGGGCAGGGTGGGCGTGAAGTCGAGGTATTGTTCCAGCTGCTTCTGGATGCCTTCCAGGTTCTTTTGCAACTGGCTTTCGTCCAACAGGTTCCTTTCCTCGCTTTTGCCGGAAGGGTCGCCTACCATGCCCGTAGCGCCTCCTACGAGGGCAATAGGCTTATGGCCGGCTTTCTGCAGATGCACCAGCAGCAGGATGGGCACCAGGCTGCCGATATGAAGGCTGTCCGAAGTGGGGTCAAAGCCGATATAGGCGCTGGTCATTTCCTTTTTAAGCTGATCTTCCGTTCCGGGCATGATGTCCTGGATCATACCTCGCCAGCGGAGCTCTTCTATCAAGTTCATTGGTATTCAGCAGATTTTGCGCAAAAATAGCTGATTCCGGCTAAACCGGTCCCCATTATAGGGCAATAAATTGATATAAAAGACGTTACCTAACCTTGGAATGCTTTTTCCCGTATCTATAAGTGATCCGTGCAGTTAAATGGGTTCATAGACGGGGTACAATTAATGCTTATACCGAAAATTGTGGTAATGAGATGCTTAAAACCCTTGCTTGTAGGAAGCTTTGCCCTAATGACCGTAGGGGTATCTGCGCAGTTTCCCAAGTACTCGAATGAATTTCTAAATATAGGCACCGGCGCGCGTGCGCTGGCGATGGGCGATGCCCAGGTAGCATCGGTAAGCGATGGTACGGCCGGCTATTGGAATCCCGCCGGGCTGATGAATGTGAAGGACTTCCCCCAGTTGAATATCATGCATGCGGAGTATTTTGCCGGTATCGGCAAATACGATTATGCTTCACTGGCCCTGCCGGTGGATAATGGCAAGCGGGTGCTTGGTCTTTCCCTATTGCGTTTTGCAGTAGACGATATTCCCAATACGGTTTTCCTGGTACAACCCGATGGCTCCATCAACTTCGATAACATCACTACCTTTTCTTCGGCCGATTATGCTTTCCTGCTTTCGCTGGCGCAAAAGCTGAAGTTAAACGAAAGTCATAGCATCAACTTTGGCGTAAACGCCAAGATCATCCACCGGGTAGCCGGTGATTTTGCTACTGCCTGGGGTTTTGGTTTCGATATAGGCATGCAGTACGAGCACAAGAACCTGAAGCTCGGGCTGATGGCAAAAGATGTTACGACTACGTTCAACGCATGGTCCTACAGCCTCAACGAGCAGGTACGGGAAGTATTTTATCTTACGCAGAACGATATACCGGTCCACTCTACCGAGCTTACGGCCCCGCAGTTATTGTTGGGGGCTGCCTATACATTTAAGTTTTCGGGAAATGTGAGCCTGCAGGCGGAAGGAAATATCGACCTCACCTTCGATGGCAGGCGCAATACGGTGCTCACCTCCAATGTCGTGAGCCTGGACCCGAGGCTTGGCCTGGAAGCCGGATTTAAAAACGTGTTCTTTGTTCGCGCGGGCATCAACAATTTCCAGCAGGCGCTGGATGAGAATGATTCCACCAACAAAAACAAGGTATGGATATACCAGCCCAGCATAGGTGCGGGGTTCAGGATTTCCAATGTAGTAATCGATTATGCATTTACCAATCTTGCGAACCAGTCAAATCCATTATATACGAATGTATTTTCATTGAAGCTTGATTTGAAGCCGAAGGAGAAGAAGAAAAAATAATCCGTACGTTATGAAACCCTGGAAACTTTATACCATGCGAAAATTATTTACGCTCATAGCATTGCTGTACGCTTTAACAGGTGTAGGGCAGCCCTATAACAATGAGTGGATAAAGCCTTCTCAAACCTATTATAAATTCAAGATAGGCAGCAACGGGCTTTGCCGCATCCCGCAATCGGCCATCGCCGCCATCGGTTGGGCAGGCACACCGGTGCAGCAGTTCCAGCTTTGGCGCAACGGGCAGGAAGTGCCCTTATATACATCAGTAACCAGTGGGGTCCTGCCAGCGAACGGGTATATCGAATTCTGGGGATTGGGAAATGACGGAAAGCCGGATTTACCCCTGTACCGCGACCCTACTTACCAGCACTCCAATAAGGTAAGCCTTATAAGCGATACGTCTGTTTACTTTTTAACGGTGAATACCGTTTCCGCCAACCAGCGTATCAGCGATGTAACGAATAATGTTGCGGGCAATTCACTGCCGGCAGAGCCTTATTTTATGTACACCTATGGAAGGTATTTCACGAATGCGCTGAACCCAGGTTATGCGGCCGTAATCGGTGAATATGTATATTCCGGTTCTTATGACAAGGGAGAATTCTGGAGTACCACCAGCATCGTGCCTTCATCACCTTACCCTGATTTGGCTACCAATTTATTTACCTATGCTGCGGGACCTTCGTGCACGTTTAAATACGGGGTCGTGGGGAATGCCCTCAATGCAAGAAGCATTCAGACCCGGATAAACGGGACGGTGATAAAAGATACTACCTGCGATTATTTTAATGATCTTGTTACTTCCGCCCCGTTTCCGACCAACGTTATCAGTTCGGGAACGGCCAATGTTCAATTTATAAATGAATCAGTGCCTTCGGATCGGGCGGTGGCTTCTTTTTATGAAATCAACTACCCGCGCCTGTTTAATTTCGGTGGCCAGGCTAATTTCTCTTTTACATTGGCGGGCAGGAGCCAGGCTTACTACCTGGAGATAACGAATTTCAGCAATGGCAGCGCAGCTCCTGTGCTTTACGATCTTACGAGCCAGGTACGATATACCGGTGATATTTCCACGCCGGGGTTGGTAAAATTTGCCCTGCCGGTCTCGCTGCAGGACAGGCAGATGATACTGGTAAGCGAAGACCCATCCAATTATACTACCATAGCGGGTTCTTCCTTCCAGGTAAAAAACTTTATCGACTTTACCAATACGGCCAACCAGGGTAATTACCTGATCATATCGAATAAAATATTGTTCGCCGGTGACAATCCTGTAGAAGCTTTTCGCCAGTACCGCAGTTCGGCGCAGGGCGGTAGTTACAACGCGAAGACCATTGATATAGATGAACTGGTGGACCAGTTTGCTTTTGGTATCAGGAAGCACCCGCTCTCCATAAAGAATTTTTTGCGTTTTGCGCGGGCGAAGTTTGCAGTGGCCCCTGTAGATGTATTCCTGATAGGCCGGGGTACCACTTATTATGAATACCGGGGTAGATATGAAAGCCAACCCGTACTGGACCAGATAGATCTTATTCCTACCTACGGCTGGCCGGCTTCGGATAACCTGCTGGCTTCAGCCGATGGCGCGAGCCCGGTAGCGCTTACCAATATCGGCCGTCTTTCCGCTGTTTCGCCCGACGAAGTGGATGGGTATCTTCAGAAAGTGAAGGAATATGAATCGGCACAACAGACCAACCCGAATACAATTGACGGGCGTGCCTGGATGAAAAATATTTTGCAGCTTACGGGAGCCAGTGATAACTCGCTTGGGCCCCTGCTTTGCAGCTATATGGATTCTTACCGGCAGATTATTATCGACACGTTGGTTGGTGGTAACGTGACCCAGTTTTGTAAAAGTTCCACCGACCTCGTAGAGCAGGTGGCGGATGATAAGATCAACACGCTGTTCACACAAGGACTTGGGCTGGTTGATTATTTCGGCCACTCATCTGCTACTACGCTTGAATTTAACCTCGATAATCCACAGAATTATAATAACGCGGGCAAGTACCCGGTTTTTTCCGTCAACGGTTGTAATGCGGGTAACTTTTTTGCCTGGGAACCGCAGCGTTTGTCGCTCATTACCACGATGTCCGAGAAATTTAACCTGGCCAAAGAACGCGGTTCGGTCGTGTTCCTGGCATCTACCCACTACGGAGTTGTAAACTACCTGAATCTCTATCTTTCGGCGTTTTATAGCCTGGCAAGTACTACGGATTATGGTGCTCCCGTGAGCAGGTTGCTCCGGGACGCTATGCAGAAGATGTTACAGGTAACGGGCACGGATGATTACTATGCACGCCTGCATGCGGAGGAAATGACCCTGCACGGTGACCCAGCGCTTAAGCTCAATTACCAGGCGTTGCCGGATTATGATATGGAAGCATCGCAGGTGGTCGTCAATCCCCAGTTTATTTCCGTCAACTCCAGTAGTTTTACCGCGGGCATCACTATGTATAACCTCGGCAAGGCTGTGGATGATTCCATCGTAGTGGAAGTAAAACGGCAGTACCCCGACAACAGCCAGACAACACTGGTGCGGAAAAAGATAAGAGGCATCCGGTACATCGATTCATTGTCGTTGCAGATCCCCGTTGTCGCTTCGAGAGACAAGGGACTGAATAAGCTGATTGTGACGGTGGATGCGGATAACGTAGTACCGGAAGTGACGGAAGCCAATAACTCGGTGACGACGGAGTTCTATATTTATGAAGACGAAGCCAGCCCGGCATATCCTTATAATTATTCCATCGTCAACCAGAAGAATATAACTTTTTATGCTTCTACCGCCAATCCGTTCAGCAGTTTGAAGCAATACACAATGGAGATAGATACCACGGAGGCGTTCAATTCCCCGTTAATGGTGTCAAAAACGATTTCTTCTGTCGGGGGGGATCTTGAATTTAGCCCGGGCATTAACTTTCTCGACAGTACTGTTTATTACTGGCGGGTGGCGCTGGTGCCGGCATCGGGAGGCAGTTATCAATGGAACGAGTTCTCCTTTATTTATATCAACGGCTACACGTCAGGGTTTAATCAATCACACTATTACCAGCACCTGAATTCCACGGCAACGGGGCTTTCGCTCACTTCGAACAGGCAATGGACATTCGGCAGCAATATTAATATACTTCTTTCCCACAACGGTGTTTATCCAACCAGCGGGCTAACGGATGCTGATTTTATGGTTAGCCTCAATGGGCAACAGACTGTTTCAAGCGGTTGTATCGGCGCATCTCTTCTTTATACTGTAATGGACCCGGTCACCTTCCAGCCCTGGTCTAATATAGATGTCAACGGTAATAGTCTATACAGGTATGGCAGCGCTGACGCTTCCTGCGCTGTCACCTACAGAGGAGATAATTTTGAGTTTTCCTATAATTCCGCGGCTACCAGGAAGCAGGCGATGGATTTTATGGATTCCATACCCAACGGGGCGTATGTGGTGGTAAGAGATATGCCATCGAATATAGTGTCTGCCAACAAATATGCGAGCGACTGGAAGGCGGATACGACTTTATATGGCTCCGGTAATTCAATTTATCACAAGCTGGTGGCAGCGGGTATCACGGGGCTTGATTCTTTCAATAGCCCGAAGGCCTTTGTTCTTGTTTACAGGAAAGGTGATCCTACGTTCAAACCTGCATGGGTAGTGGGGAGTAGTGCTTTTGAAAACGTGGAATTGACCGTTCAATGTCCCACGACGGATACCGTCGGGTATATCACCTCACCTGTTTTTGGTCCCGCCAAAGCCTGGAAACAGGTTCACTGGAGGGGAAGCAGTAAGGAGTCGCCATCGGCCGATAATCCATCTGTGCAGGTGATTGGTATTGCACCGGACGGGACGCAGAACGTATTGTTTACGCTCGATAAGAATACACAGGACTTCGATATTTCTTCCGTAAACGTCAGCCAGTACCCCAATATGCAGCTCAGGATGCGCAATCCGGATTCGGTGACCCTCACTCCTTACCAGCTATCCTATTGGAGGATTCAATATGACGCGGTGCCCGAGGGTGCACTTATCCCGAACCTTTATTTCAAATCGAAGAGCCCGACCCAGGGAGCGGACTCGCTTGCCCTGGGTGAACAACTCAACTTCGGCATTGCGTTTAAGAATATCAGCAATGTTTCCTTTGATAGTCTTAAGCTCAAAATGTATGTCCTTGACAGGAATAATGTATCACACCCGATACTATTGCCGAAAAAGAAGCCGCTTATAGCCGGTGATTCCGTTCACCTGGATTACACGATCGACACGAAAGACTATCCTGGTCAGAACACGCTGTATGTCGACTTCAACCCCGACAATGACCAGCCGGAACAGTATCTTTTCAATAATTTCCTGTACCGCAATTTTTATGTGAAACCCGACAGCACCAGCCCGCTGCTGGATGTGACCTTTGATAACGTGCATATCCTCAACCAGGACATTGTATCCGCCAAACCGCATATCCAGATAAAACTGAAGGACGAAGCGCAGTACATGCTGCTGAACGATACTTCTGACATGCTGGTACAGGTGCAGTTCCCTGACAATACCATCAAGACCTATCGTGTTGACGGTGATACGCTGAAGTTTACACCTGCGCAGAGCGGTTCGAATAATACGGCGACGATTGACTTCAGCCCGCAATTCCTTAACCAGGTAAACCCCAACGGAGACGAATATCAACTGATTGTATCGGGCAAAGACAGGAGCAATAACGTATCGGGCACCACGCAGTATAAAGTGACTTTCCGGGTAATCAGCAAGCCGATGATCAGTAACCTGCTGAATTATCCCAACCCGTTCACTACTTCCACGGCCTTCGTGTTTACCATTACGGGCAGCGAGGTGCCGCAGAATATGAAAATACAGATATTGACCATAACGGGTAAGATAGTCAGGGAGATTACCAAGGCGGAACTGGGTCCCCTGCACATCGGAAGGAATATTACGGAATTCAAATGGAACGGTACCGACCAGTTTGGCGATCGTCTCGCCAATGGCGTATATATCTATCGTTTCGTGACACAACTGAACGGGATAAAGATGGATAAGTACACGGCGGACGGCGATAATACGGATCAGTACTTTAACAATGGATACGGTAAGATGTATTTGATGAAATAACACTAATTTAGGCATTAGGTTAATGAACGGCTAATGCAAAAAAGAATACATTCACGAGGTACAAAAGCCAGGAAGCTAATCCTGTATATTTTGTACCTCTTTTTTTTTACTTTTCTCGGGCTGGAAATCATCCTGCGCATCTATAATCCGTTTCATTTCAGGATTAAAGGCGACCAGTTGCTGCTGCCGGTGAATGAGCGGCTGGTTATAAAGAATACTATAAACCCCCGGCTTGACCCCGTAATTGTCAATACCCGGAATTCAATGGGTTTTCGTGGTCCCGGAAAACCGGGTAGCTTCGAACATGTTTTGTCGATTATCACCGTCGGGGGCAGTACTACCGAATGTCATTTTCTTTCCGATACCAACACCTGGCCCTGGCTGCTGGGCGAAGATCTTACAGCATCTTTCCGGGATGTATGGGTGAATAATGCGGGGCTCGACGGGCATTCGACGTTTGGGCATGAAATCCTGCTGGATGATTACCTCGTTAAGCTAAAACCCAAAGTTATCCTGTTTTTAACGGGCATAAACGATATGGAAAATGATCAGCCTACCTTTCATGACAAACAAAATAGGAAGGGGGCGTACAATGATTTCGGACACTTTATATTTAATAACAGCGAGGTGCTGAACCTTTCCCTGAACCTGTGGCGCGGGTGGAAGGCTCGCCGGCTAAACAATACGACCGAACGCCTGCTGGACCTTCGGGGCGGCACAATGCTTGTCATACCGCCTCAACAGGTAGCGGAGAGAATAGTGGCGCAGGCAAAATACCTGGCCGGTTACCGGCAACGGGTACTGGCATTGATCGATACCTGTAAGGCGCATGGTATTAAACCGGTATTTATGACCCAGCCCAACCTGTTTGGCGAAGGCAGGGACAGTGTCACGGGCATAAACCTTGAAACCTTTAAGCTGGGGGATGGACTCAACGGTAAAGAATTATGGGAGATGCTGGAAGTGTATAACAATGCACTGAAGGATGTCGCCCGGGAAAATAAAGTGCCTGTAATCGATCTTGCCGCGCTTATGCCTAAAAACAGTCTTTACTTTTATGATGCCAGTCATTTTACCAATGAAGGGGCGGCAAAGATCGCCTCGCTGGTAGCGGCCGGTTTGCAGCCGGTACTGGATGATTGTTTTCCGGGATACCGTAAATAAAATATAAATTTGCCCGGGCTCCCAATCAATTAACTTTTTCCAGGAAAATATGAAGATACTGGGTATTTCTGCTTATTACCACGATTCGGCGGCAGCAATTATCCATGGGGGCAAGGTACTGGCTGCTGCCCAGGAAGAGCGGTTTACACGCATAAAACATGATGCTTCCTTTCCATCAAACGCCATCCGGTTTTGTCTCGACTATACGGGCTATACGATCGATGAACTGGATGCCATCGTATTTTACGATAAGCCTTTCCTGAAATTTGAACGGTTGCTGGAAACCTACTATTCATTCGCTCCCCGTGGCATGGTATCCTTTCTCAAAGCAATGCCCGCCTGGATTAAAGAAAAATTATTCCTGAAAAGAAATATTTACAATGGATTGAAGGGGATAGAAAAGTTTGACAGGAGGAAACTAAAACTGTTATTCCCCGAACATCATCTTTCACATGCGGCCAGCGCCTTCTATCCATCGCCTTTCACGGAAGCTGCTGTTCTTACGCTGGATGGGGTAGGGGAATGGGCAACGGCTTCTATCTGCAAAGGAGCGGGTAATCGTATGACGGTCCTGAAAGAACTGGATTTCCCGCATTCGCTGGGGTTATTGTATTCAGCGTTTACCTATTATTGCGGTTTCAGGGTAAACAGCGGTGAATACAAGCTGATGGGACTGGCTCCTTATGGCAACCGGGACAGCGTGGAATGCAAACGGATGGTGGAGATAATCAGGACAAAGCTGGTGGACATAAAAGAAGACGGTTCTTTTGTTCTGCACCAGGATTATTTTACCTACGCCACGGGATTGCGCATGGTGCCTGATGAGAAATGGAAATCGCTTTTTGGGTTTGGAAGACGGGAAGAAGAAATGCCGCTTGAGCAGCAATACTGTGATCTGGCTGCTGCGATTCAACAAGTGACCGAAGAAATCGTCCTAAAGCTGGCTGCTGAAACCAAACGGCTCACGGGCTCGGGTAATTTGTGTCTTGCAGGAGGAGTCGCCCTCAATTGTGTTGCCAACGGAAAGCTGCATGCATCAGGTCTTTTCAACCATATTTTCATTCAACCCGCAGCCGGTGATGCCGGCGGTGCGCTGGGAGCTGCCTATGCGGCTCATTATATCTATTTTGACAGGGAGCGTATAATAAACGGGGAAGAAGCCGATGGGTTGGAGGGGAGCTATCTCGGGCCGGAATTCGGAAGACACGCCATTATCGCCGCGGCAAAAAAATACAAGGCTGTTTACAGGGAAGCAGAAAACCCGGAGGCGCTTACGGAAACGGTTGCCCGGCTCATAGCGGAAGGAAATGTGATAGGGTGGTTCAGGGGAAGGATGGAGTTTGGCCCGAGGGCATTGGGAGCAAGAAGCATACTGGCCGATGCCCGGCGGGCTGATATGCAAAAGAAACTGAACCTGAAAATAAAATACCGCGAGAGCTTTCGCCCTTTTGCCCCGGCGATACTTTCAGAATATGTGGCGGAGTATTTCGATTTAAAGGATAGCTCGCCCTATATGCTGCTGGTGAAGGAAATTAATCCGTCCCGGCGATGCTCGTTGCCTGCAGGCTACCAGGGCTTTGCTTTGGCCGATAAATTGTATCTTCAGCGAAGCGATTTACCGGCTATTACCCATGTTGATTATTCTGCAAGAATACAGACGGTGCACCGGGAAACGAATGCTGTTTTCTGGCAGTTATTGGATGCTTTCCGGCAATTGACAGGCTGCCCTGTATTGATAAATACGAGCTTTAACGTGCGGGGGGAGCCGATCGTGAATACGCCGGCAGATGCTTATCGTTGTTTTATGCAAACGGAGATGGATTACCTGGTCATCGAAGATTTTATTTTTGACAAAAAGGAACAGCCGGCCGGTTCATTCATCCCGGGCCAGACTGTGCATATCGATTAACATTATAGTGATATGAAGAAAATAGTCGCCTGACTATTTGAAAACGAACTTTATTTCTTGTTTAAAGCATTAACATGGAATTTTTGCGTGATATATGGAATTTTCTGAAAGTAAGGAAGAAATGGTGGCTGGTGCCAATTATTATCATTTTGATTATTGTTGGAACGCTGGTTATCCTGGGCAGCACTTCGGCCCTTGCTCCTTTTATTTATACGTTGTTTTAACGGATAAATAAAACAAGACAACTATATCGAATAATTATGAAAAAAATATTTCGTTGGTCAACTATACGGTATGGATTTTTCCTGGTAGTGTTTATTCTTTTGGCGTGCGAAGTTATTCTCCGTATTTATAACCCCTTCCCGTTTCGTTTGAAAGGTTCGGATATTTTGTTGCCGAGAAACCAGCGGTATATTATTAATAATACGTCGTTGCCTGGTGTGGATAGTGTTGTCATTCATACAAAAAATTCGATGGGTTTCAGGGGGCCGGAAATACCGAAGGAGTTTTCAGCGTATTTTTCTGTAGTTACCGTAGGCGGCAGCACAACCGAATGTTGGCGCCAGCAGGAACGGGATAGCTGGCCTTTTTTGCTTGGGCAGGAACTGGAAAAAAGTTTTCAGCCGGTATGGCTGGATAATGCCGGTTTCAGCGGCAATTCGAGTTGGGCTCATTTTCTTCTTATCAACGAAT
>DASYCT010000060.1:0-12822 GCA_036500065.1 Chitinophagaceae bacterium
TCTACAACCGGAAATACTGGAAGATACCCATCGTCTATGGCGCCCTTGGCATCACTGCCGGGGTATTCAGCTACAACATCAAGGAATACAACAAGGTGCGGTTCGCCTATTTCGCGCTGTTGAACAATGATACGCCCAGTTTCGCAAGAGTGGCCCCGGAACTGCAACCTTTTATCACGGGTAACGCTCTTAGCTCCCTTCGCAACTACCGCGATGAGTTCCGGAAAAACATTGATTACTCGGTATTGTTTTTCCTCATATTCTGGGGAGTCCAGGTGATTGACGCCACCGTGGACGCCCATCTGAAAGGCTTCGACATTACCAATGAGCTTAGCATGAAGGTAAAGCCGGCGTTCAATATCCTGCCCCATGGCATAGGCGCGGGTCTTAGTTTCTCCTTTTCGCTTCAAAAGGAGCACTTCAAGCACCATGAACTATCCGACCTCAGCCCCTGAATCCCCCTTACCCCCTAAAGGGGGATTGGCAAGTCCCTGTTTTTTTATTCAGCTTCATTGAACTTCGAAATCCCGGAGCCTACACCTATTTTATTTACATTTGCCGCTTCAACAAGCAGGCTCACAAGGGACTTGTCAAAAAAGTAAAACAAATTAAACAATCAAAGATGCCAACACCCCCTTTAGGGGGCAAGGGGGTAGTAAAACAAAATAAATGATCAAAGACGCCAACACCCCCTTTAGGGGGCCGGGGGGTGGGAATGGGAATGCCGGTTTAAAAATTGCACTCATCGGTTATGGCAAAATGGGCAAAACCATCGAAGGGATAGCTTTGCAACACGGGCATGAAATCGTGTTGAAAATCGACGTGGACAATGCCGCCGATATGACCCCGGCCAACCTGCAAAAAGCCGATGTAGCCATCGAATTTACCAGCCCGCACAGCGCCTTCGCCAATGTCATGAAATGTCTCGGAGCCGGCATACCCGTGGTATGCGGCAGCACCGGCTGGCTGGACCGGCTGGAAGAAGTAAAGCAGTATTGCCGCGCCCAAAACGGTTGTTTTCTCTATGCCAGCAATTTCAGCATCGGCGTCAACATCTTTTTTGAAATCAACAAGCGCCTGGCCGAACTAATGGCCCCCCATCCGGGTTATACTACCAGCATGCAGGAAACACACCATACCCAGAAACTCGACGCTCCGAGCGGTACCGCCGTTACGCTGGCCGAGCAGGTATTGGAAAAGGTTGACCGCCTGAAAACCTGGTCCCGGCAAGCTACCCATGACCCCGCCGTGATTGGCATCAGCAGCCTGCGCGAGGACCCTGCGCCCGGCACGCATACCGTCACCTGGAATTCTTCTATCGACAGCATAGAAATTACGCACACAGCCCATAACCGGGATGGATTCGCCAGTGGCGCCGTGCTGGCCGCCGAATTTGTAAAAGGGAAAAAAGGTATATTTAGCATGAAAGAAGTACTGGGGCTGTAAATTCCCTTACATTAGTAGAGTATAACCCAATAATACACAAACAAAAATGCTTTCAAAGAAAAGCCAATACGCTTTTAAGGCGCTGATGTATCTCGCGCAAAACAACGACAAAGGGCCCGTGCTCATTGCCGAAATTTCCAGGAAGAAAAAAATCCCCCTGAAGTTCCTCGAAAACATTTTGCTGGAATTAAAAAAAGCAGGTGTGCTCGAAAGCAAAAAAGGAAAGGGAGGCGGTTATTATTTTGCCGTATCCCCGTCGGAGGTGCCGATGGCAAAAGTCATCCGCCTGCTCGACGGTCCCATTGCCCTGCTACCCTGCGTGAGCCTGAATTTTTATGAGCGATGTAAAAACTGCGATGAAAAGACCTGTGGCCTTCACGATATGATGGTGCTGGTGCGCGATGCCACGCTTAAAGTGCTCGAAAAGAAAACCGTCGGAGATATCGCCAAAAAATAACTATTGACCGCCAATGGCCGAAGATTTAGCCGTTTCACAAGGCAGCAAAACAGAACAATACAAATCCCTTCTTCCGCAGATAGCGGCTATTATCGAAGGGGAGCCCGATAGTACCGCCAACCTCGCCAATATCGCCGCGGCGCTCAAAGAACAATTTGGCTGGCTCTGGGTGGGCTTTTATCTCGTTAAGAACGACGAACTGGTAGTCGGTCCTTTCCAGGGACCTGTTGCCTGCACCCGTATCCGCAAGGGAAGAGGCGTGTGCGGCGCCAGTTGGGAACAGGCAGCCACGATCATCGTGCCCGATGTAGAAAAATTCCCCGGTCATATCGCCTGCAGCAGTCTTTCCCGTTCGGAAATAGTGGTGCCCATCCTGCGCAACAACGAAGTGGTGGGCGTACTGGATGCAGACAGCATAGAAATAAACCTGTTTGATGAAACCGACCAGCGCTGGCTGGAAAAAATAACCGCGCTTATCAGCTTTTGACGTTTAGTCTCCCGTCGGTTGAATACTACTCGTCTCTACCATCAGCATGACCGTTTTTTTAGGCGCCCTCGGCCGGTGCATGACTCCTTTGGGAATGGTGACGCCCTGCTGCGGATTTAATTCAATCGTCTGGTCTTTCAAATCAATCAATAACTGCCCTTCGAGAACAAAGAAAAATTCGTCGTCATTGTCATGCTTATGCCAGTGATATTCCCCTTCGACAATTCCAATCCTTACCACGCTTTCATTCACCCGGGTCAGGGTCTCGTTGTACCATTTGTCGGTACATTCCCTTACCATTTTGGGGACATCGATCAGTTGCAGCTGCTCAAATTTGACGTCGAGCTTTGTCACATAGTCAAATTGCTTTTCCATATATAGGTTGTTTTAGGTTGAAAAATAAACCGATGAACTGCAACAGGAACGTCGGCTAACTTTCTTTCAGCAGCGCATCGATGGTAGCTTCAAATTCTTTTTTATATTCCGTATAATGTATTCCCGTGGCCGGGCCGTTAAACCCGGTATCGAAGGACCGCACCTTTCCTTTTTTATCGATGATGATCGAAGAAGGAAACGACAGGATAGGCGTCACCTGCGGCAATGTCTTTTCGGTCCGCAACGAATCGCCCACCGTCACGCCGGTGATAAGCATGGGATATTCCACCTTGTAGCGGTCCCTGAACTTCTGCAGGCTTTTCACCGAACGCGCACGGTCGGTGGTATATTCATAGGCCAGCGCCACAATTTCCACCCCGCGCTGGCGGTTTTTCGAATAGTAATCGCTCAGGAAAGCGGTTTCATCCATGCAGTTGGGGCACCAGCTGCCCATTAATTGCACTACCACTACTTTATTCTTAAACCGGCTATCGTTGATGGACACTTTCTTTCCGTCCAGGTCGGTGAAGGTAAAATTAAGACGGTCTTCTCCCTTCTTCAGGTACATCGCCGCCGCATCGGTCTGTACGGCAGCCTTATCGTCTCTTACCGCCGTCCATTCCTGTTTGAAAGCCGCGCCCGAATAAAAGACGCCACGGGAAAGCCGGGTCTTTGTATCCACCCGCGCGGTGAATAAGAACGCATGCCCCCCATCAAAACAACTCAATTGTACCGAGTCACCGGTCACCACCCCTTCGAGGTAGCGGTAATCGCCGGTAGGTGTAAGAAAGGTGCCGGTGATAAGGGTCCCCTTTTGAACAAACTCCGCTACCGCCTGCTCCGGCTTATGGGCGGCAGCAAAAGAAGCCGCCCAACGACCGGTTATATTGTTCCCTGGGCCGCCCACCGCGGCAAAGCGATCGCTGCCCGGCCGGGCGGTAAAATTCATCACCTGCCATTTAGCCGAACCGGCTTTGATCCATACGCCTTGCAGCAAACCCTTTTTATATTTCAACCGGAACTGTGATTCAAATACCGGCATCTGCACGACCAGCGAATCACCGGTGCGCGTAATATTCGTGACCGCGATACGCTCCGCCGCGTTGCGGATATACCAGGCAGGTTTGCCGTTATTCTCCTTCCATTCAAAATTGAATACGATCTTCTTTCCGTCCGCCCGCTGCAATTCCGCTTTCCACCAGCCCTGTTGAGCAAAACCGGTAAAGGATAATAAGATGCCTGCTATGACCAATAATCTTCTCACGTTACTTTTTTTATTATTTACAACATATATCACCCCTTCGGGGTTTATTGCTACTTCGTTCTATTCGGTGCTATAATAAGTTCACCCCTTCGGGGTTTTTACCTCTCATTCCCGTTATTCTTCGCTACAATAATTTCACCCCTTCGGGGTTTTTGCCTCCAATTCCTTTAGCTCAACACTACAACAATTTTTCTCTCCGGGTGTTTTCAAGCCCGAAGGGCTGTCATTATTATAGAAACACCAACACCCCTTTCTCTCTCAACCCCGAAGGGGTGGCATTATTATAGAGGGCAGACAAAATAAGAATAATTTTTATGCAAACAATTTCATTGGTGGTGAGCGGCAAGGTGCACGGTGTTTTCTACCGGCAGAGCACGCGAAAAAAAGCGCTTGAACTGGGCATTACCGGCACGGTTCAAAACAACCCCGACGGCACCGTCACCATCATCGCTACCGGGCCGGCCGGCCAGCTCGACAAGCTGAAAGAATGGAGTAAAAAAGGTCCCCCGGCAGCCCAGGTACAGCAGGTCGAAATACAAGCTATTCCTTTACAGTCCTTTAACAGTTTTGACATAAAACGCTAGTTTTTCTGCCAGTCCCTGTCATTGTTTCAGTAAACCCTGCCAGGGGTAAACCTCCTCTTAAACACGGTTGTTATTGAATCGTTATAAGTCTGTCTTTACCCATCCTTTTGTCTGTTTTTTGCGTCTATTAGATCAAAATATGAACTATATGAAAAAGCTATTAATAATAATGTTTTCACTGGGACTGGCTCTTGGAGCCTCCGCCCAGCGGGGACACGGCGGTGGGGGCCATGTTGGTGGCGGCCATGTTGTTTACCATTCGTCCCCGCGGGTAGTTGTAGGAGTCGGCGGTTATTACTCTCCATTTTATTCACCGTTTTATTCCCCATTCTATTATCCGTACTACGGGTTTGGTTACCCCTTCTATGGGTATCCTTCCGGGTCGCAAGGATATAGCAGCAATTCCAAACTGGCATACCAGATACAGGATATCCAGAACGATTATAAAAACAGGATATGGCAGGCCCGGCATGATGAGACCCTGACGCACAAGGAAAGAAGGGCAAAAGTTCGCCAGCTTAAACACGACCGCGAACAGGAGATCATCGAAACGAAAAGGGATTATACCAACAGGTCGCACGCCCACCTGGACAACAACAACCAGGCGCCGCAAAACCAGGGTTCGCAGAATCAACAACAATCCGCCAATCCCAACCAGAATCTCCAGCACTACCAGAATTAAACATTCAGCGCAGACAGTACGATAAATGAAAAGCCCCATCGCAAGGTGGGGCTTTTCTTTATCACATTATCTATGTCTTTATTTAGTTTCCTTTTCCAGGTTCTGCAACATATCACCGGTCATATTGGCCAGTGTATATTCTTCCTTCCAGTCCCAGTCATTTCTCGCCACGGAATCATCGATGCTTTGCGGCCAGCTATCCGCTATCGCCTGCCGGTAATCGGGTTTAAAGGAAATGGAAAACGCCGGGATATGTTTCCTGATCTCTGCCGCAATTTCTTTGGGCGAAAAACTCATCCCCGATAAATTATAGGAAGTGCGGATCGATATTTTATTCATCGGCGCTTCCATCAGCTCGATGGTAGCGCGGATGGCATCGGGCATGTACATCATCGGCAGGTAGGTATCCTCGCGCAGGAAGCTCTCGTATTTTTTTTCGGCCAGCGCCTCGTGAAAGATTTCGATGGCATAGTCCGTCGTGCCGCCACCGGGCGCCGATTTATAACTGATAAGCCCGGGATAGCGAAGGCTTCTCACGTCCACCCCGAAGCGCTGGTTGTAATAATGACACCAGAATTCGCCGGCATACTTGCTGATGCCATACACCGTGGTGGGTTCGATGATCGTCTGCTGCGGGCATTGCTGCTTGGGTGAGGTGGGTCCGAATACGGCAATGGACGAAGGCCAGTACACTTTGTGCAGGTGCTCTTCGCGGGCAATGTCCAGCACGTTGAGCAGGCTTTGCATGTTGAGGCTCCACGCAAGATTGGGATTTTTTTCACCGGTAGCTGAAAGAATGGCCGCCAGCAAATAGATCTGCGTGATGTTTTGCCTTATGACCTGGACGTGCAGCATTTCCTTGTTCATCACGTCGAGGCTTACATAAGGTCCCGTGCCTTTTAGCAATTCGTTTTCTTCCCGCAGATCGGACGCCACCACGTTGGCGTTGCCATAAATCTTACGAAGCGCCAGCGTCAGTTCAACGCCAATCTGGCCCGAAGCGCCAATAACCATTATTCGTTCTCTTATCATAACAGCTTGTTTGCGGGCCGCAATATAATCACAATTTTGGCTTTATACTAACGACTGTTTTTAAAAGCTACAGGCTTACCTTTGCCGCATGGAGCAATTTTTAACCGACCTCTTCACCCACCAGCAATATGACCCCACCAGTTTTTTTCTTATTGCAGGCCCCTGCGTGGTGGAAAGCGAAGAACTGGTCATGGAAGTAGCCGACAAGGTATCCGCTATATGTAAAAGCCTTGCCATCCCCTATGTTTTTAAGGCCTCCTACCGCAAGGCCAACCGCACCAGCGCCAGTTCCTTTACCGGCATCGGCGATGAAACCGCACTGGCCCTTGTAAAGAAGGTGGGCGAAAAATACCGGCTGCCCACGACCTCCGATATTCATGCCCACGAAGAAGCGGCCGTAGCCGCCAAATACATCGATATTCTCCAGATACCGGCTTTTCTCTGCCGGCAAACCGATTTGCTGGAAGCCGCCGCCCATACGGGTAAGATTGTGAACGTCAAAAAAGGACAGTTTTTAAGCGGCCCTTCGATGAAATTCGCGGCCGACAAGATACGCAAGGCAGGCAATGAGAAGGTGATCCTCACCGAACGGGGCAACAGCTTCGGCTACCAGGACCTGGTAGTGGATTACCGCAATATCCCCTGGATGCAGGAGCACAAGGCCCCGGTGGTCATGGACTGCACCCATTCGCTTCAACAACCCAATCAAACCTCCGGTATTACCGGCGGCAATCCCCAACTGATCGGCACCATCGCCAAAGCCGCTATTGCGGCCGGCGCCAATGGCCTGTTTATCGAAACCCATCCCAATCCCGCCGTGGCAAAAAGCGACGGCGCCAACATGCTGCGGCTGGACCTGCTCGAAGGCCTGTTGCAGCAACTGGTAAAGCTGCGGAAGGCACTGTAAGAAAACGTTGTTCGTTGGTCGTTATTCGTTGGTCGCCCTTTGCGTCGATTCCGAACAACGGCCAACGAACAACCTACTCCCCCCGTTTATACAGTTTGGCCGCCATCCGGAAAAAGAAGCGTTGAATAATGATGGTCACGATGCCCTGCACGAGGGGCAGGTAAGAAATATGCTCTACCTCGTTGACCAGCCGGTTGACCAGCTTCAGGTAAACCGTGTCCAGCGAATCGAAATACAGCCGTTCTTCCTGCAGGTCTATGTACTGTTTCAGTACGGCTTCATCGTACAAATCGGCCAGGTGCTGCGCCGGCCATTCTTTGGGGATCACGATCTTCAACTGGTTGAAATAAGTGCCCGGTGTGGTCTTCACTTCAAACGGTTCGCTGTGGCAAACCATGAATACCGACGCATACAATTTGTTGTTAAAAAAGATTTCTTTCCCATTGATAAGCACGCTGAACTTTTCAGTGGCTTTTACCTGGTTGATGTGCAGGCAGTAAGCATCTGCGCGGGAGTTGTCATACACTTTGGAGAAATTACGGTTCACTGTGTAATCCGTCAGCACTATTTTCAGGCCGTTGCCGAGGTCTACCGTCTTAAAATGGCCCGAGCCGATGTCCGTGTTCAGTACAATTTTTCTTCCGTGTCCGTGGTCAGTTACCGATGCAGCCAGCTCTGCCAACTGCAGGTTGAGATCAAATGAGCTTTCCGTTAAAAAAAACATTCAGGGGTACGCTTTTGCGGTTAAATAATAATCCTAAGGTTGCACATGTAAATAGTACGCAATAGCACATCGTTCTCCTCATGAAACTAACCCGCGGCAACACGATGCCACGGAAAGATCCGGGAGTAATGGCTATAAATCGTCTGGAGTTGGATAGAGGCTATGGTTACAAAAGGCGTTTTAAATGAAGGCGTTACGCAAAGTTAACTGAATCCCGCAACATAGTAAAGATAAAAAAACATAGTAAAGATAAAAATATAAAAGCCCCGGGAACGGGGCTTCGCAGTGTTTTCACACCTTATAAACCTTGTATATAACAAACTTTTGTTCAGGTAGTGTGTCCTGCTTCTATCCTCACATGATCAAAGACCCCCACAGGCGTGACGCAAAATAATTGGATCGCTTTGGCGTAAAATAGCCCGTGCGGACACCTGTCTATTCAGAAAAGACTTTTTTGGAGACTCTAATGAGAAACGATTACAAGGAACCCGGGAATAAGCATTCCTGCTGCTGAATTCATTACCGGTAACGAAGGGGGTCGCGCTTGGCGGAAAGAATGTAGTTTTTAATGTTCATCCAGAAGGCGACAAAAAGATAGATGATGATGGGTGAGCCCATCGTAAGAAAAGAAATGTAAATAAAGTATTTACGAATGGTAGATGAGGCTACTCCCATTTTTTCACCCAGGTAGGAGCAGACGCCAAATACATGCCATTCGACGAATTGGCGGAAACGCTTCATAAGCGCTAATTTAAAAAATATTGCTCATTGATCCTACAGAAAGATGAAAACCATACGCTCCTTTTCGGTAATTTTGCATCACGTTAACCAGCGCTGGCAGATTCCAGGCGAAGGACTCCCTCCCCTCTTAACATTCCCGGCTCTGTCGCCTGGCATTTTAACATAAAACAAATAGTATCATGGTATTCGACTTGGAAATGATCAAAAAAGTGTACGCCGGTTTTGGCGGGCGCATCGATGCAGCCCGTAAGGCCGTTGGTCGTCCCCTTACGCTTACAGAAAAAATATTGTATGCCCACCTTTGGCAAGGCAATGCCGACCAGGCCTTTGAAAGAGGAAAGAGTTACGTGGACTTCGCCCCGGACCGCGTAGCCATGCAGGACGCCACCGCGCAAATGGCCCTGCTCCAGTTTATGCAGGCCGGGCGCAACAAGGTAGCCGTTCCCTCCACCGTGCATTGCGACCACCTGATCATGGCCAAACACGATAGCAAATCTGATCTCGAAAAAGCCGTAAAGGAAAGCAGCGAAGTATACGATTTCCTGGCTTCTGTGTCTAATAAATATGGTATCGGCTTCTGGAAGCCCGGCGCCGGCATTATCCACCAGGTCGTACTGGAAAACTATGCCTTTCCCGGCGGAATGATGATTGGTACCGATTCTCATACGGTCAACGCCGGCGGTCTTGGCATGATTGCCATCGGCGTGGGCGGCGCAGATGCCTGCGACGTTATGGCCGGCCTGCCCTGGGAACTGAAATTCCCCAAACTTATCGGTGTCAAGCTCACCGGTAAGCTCAGCGGCTGGACCGCTCCCAAAGACGTTATCCTCAAAGTGGCCGGCGTGCTCACCGTAAAAGGCGGTACCGGTGCCGTAGTGGAATACTTTGGCGAAGGCGCTACCTCTATGAGCTGCACCGGCAAAGGCACCATCTGTAATATGGGCGCTGAAATCGGGGCTACCACTTCCACCTTTGGTTATGACGCCAGTATGAGCCGCTACCTCAAAGCAACCGGCCGTGCCGATGTGGCTGCCGCCGCAGATGCCATCCAGCAGCACCTCACCGGCGACCCCGAGGTATATGCCAATCCCGAAGCCTATTTTGACCAGGTCATCGAAATAAACCTCACCGAACTGGAACCCCACCTGAACGGTCCCTTTACGCCCGACCTGGCTACCCCTATCTCAAAAATGAAAGAAGCCGCTGCCGCCAATGGCTGGCCCACCCGGATTGAAGTGGGACTGATTGGCAGCTGCACCAACTCTTCTTACGAAGATATTTCCCGGGCCGTAAGCCTGGCCCGCCAGGTCATCGCCAAGGGATTGAAAACAAAATCCGAATTCACGATTACTCCCGGTTCCGAGCAGGTGCGTTTTACCATCGAAAGAGACGGGTTCCTCGAGATATTCGACAAAATCGGCGCTACCGTATTCGCCAATGCCTGCGGTCCCTGCATCGGGATGTGGGATCGCGTTGGCTCTGAAAAACAGGAGAAGAATACCATCGTGCATTCCTTCAACCGCAATTTCGCCAAGCGTGCCGATGGCAACCCCAATACAATGGCTTTTGTGGGCTCCCCCGAACTGGTGACCGCCCTCGCCATTGCCGGTGACCTGGGTTTTAACCCTATAACGGACACCCTTATCAACGAAAAAGGCGAGCGCGTGAAACTGGACGAGCCAACCGGTGATGAATTGCCCAAAAAAGGGTTTGCGGTAGACGACCCCGGCTTCCAGGCCCCGGCCGCCGATGGCAGTAAGATAGAGGTAAAAGTATCTTCCAGCTCCAACCGCCTGCAACTGCTGGACCCCTTTCCTGCCTGGGGGGGAAAAGACCTTAAAGGGCTAAAACTCCTTATCAAGGCAAAAGGCAAGTGCACCACCGACCATATTTCCATGGCCGGCCCCTGGTTAAAATTCCGTGGCCACCTCGATAATATTTCCAATAATATGCTGATCGGCGCCGTGAATTTCTTCAACGAGAAAACGGATTTTGTGAAGAACGAGCTTACCGGCGCTTATGGCCCCGTACCTGCCACCCAACGGGCATACAAAGCCGCTGGCATCGGCACCATCGTCGTAGGCGATGAAAACTATGGGGAAGGTTCTTCCCGCGAACATGCGGCCATGGAACCCCGCCACCTGGGCGTTCGTGCCGTGCTGGTAAAATCGTTTGCCCGCATACACGAAACCAACCTGAAAAAACAGGGTATGCTGGGGCTCACCTTTGCCGACAAAGCAGACTACGACAAAATCGAAGAAGACGATACCATCGATATCATCGGTCTGACCAGCTTTGCCCCGGGCAAGGCGCTGGAAGTCGTATTGCACCATAAAGCAGGGGGCATGGAAACCATCAAGGTAAACCATACCTACAATGAACAGCAAATAGAATGGTTTAAAGCCGGTGGCGCCCTGAATATCATCCGTAAGCAGTTTGTGAAATAAACAGAACGGGATTGAATAGAAGAAGCGGAACTTTTTTAAGGTTCCGCTTCTTTATTAGGGTGAGCCGCTTTGCGCGGCGGGCCATTGCGCAAGGCAAAGCGGCTCACCCTTCATCATCGTAACCAACCTATAACATTTCTTTTGCGTAAAATACTATAGCGAGTTGCAGCGATGCGATATTTTTACCGGTCAATCAAACTATGCGCCTGAGAATCTTTTTTGTTGTATTGTGTATCATGCTGTTATGTGGGCGGTTAGCTGCGCAGCCGTCCGTATCTCCCTGTGATTCGCTCGGCCAGCGGCCAAGTACCGCGTTCCCGGTCTGCGGTTCCGATACTTTTGTGCAAAAAAGCGTTCCCCCCTGTTTTAACAATATCATTCCCATCGTTCCACCCTGCCCCAACGATGGAAATGTGTACCGCGACCTGAATCCCTACTGGTATAAATTCACCTGTTTTACGGCTGGTACGCTCGGCCTGGTGATTTCGCCCAATAACAGCGGCGATGATTACGACTGGGAAATATTCGATATTACCGGCCTCGACCCCAATAGTGTGTACACCATCCCCCTGGTTGCCATTGCGGGTGATTGGTCGGGCGAAACGGGCAATACCGGGGCTTCCTCGGCGGGCACTGACATAATGGTCTGCGGTTCCATCACAGGTGGTCCTTACCGCCCCCTGTTCAGCAGCATGCCCGTACTGACCCAGGGACACCAATACCTGCTGATGATCAGCCACTTCACCGGTGATCAGCAAAGCGGGTACAAATTGTATTTTACCGGCGGTACCGCCAGCATTACCGACCCGACGCTGCCCGCTCTTGTTTCGGCGCAGGCCAATTGCGACGGCACCATAGTATCTGTGATTACCAACAAAAAAATGAAATGCGGCACCCTGGCCGCCGATGGTAGCGATTTTATCGTCAGCGGCGGTCATACAGTCCAATCCGCCGTCGGGATAGGATGCAGCAGCGGCTTCGATCTTGACACGGTGCAGCTAACCGTGACGCCTGCCCTTCAGCCCGGCAATTACACGGTCACCATTCAAAACGGTTTGGACAACAATACCCTGCTGGACGATTGTGACCGCAATATTACTCCCGGCAGCAATGTCCCCCTGACCGTGCTCCCTATACAACCCACGCCGATGGACAGCCTCACCACGCCGGTCTGTGCTCCCCAAACCCTGCAACTGGTATTTAAAAAGAACATCCGGTGCAGTTCCATCGCCGCCAACGGAAGTGATTTTATTGTCACGGGACCTTCGCCGGTGGCTGTCGTCGCCGCCAGCGGCAACTGCGTGAACGGCGTGACGAGCACCATCACTGTTACCCTTGCCGGCCCCGTGGTCAACCAGGGCACTTACCAACTCGTATTACAGCATGGAACCGATGGTAATACCATCATCGATGAATGCGGGCAGGAAACACCGGTAGGTTCCACGTTGTCCTTCACGGTCAAGGATACCGTGTCCGCCGCTTTTACCTATAATGTTATCCTGGGTTGCAAGGCCGATGTCATCGACTTTTCGCAGAACGGCAATCATGGCATCAACCAATGGACCTGGCAGTTGGATACCTCCGCCACCAGCACGCAACAAAATCCTGAAGCCGTCTTTACCATCTTTGGTAATAAAACGATCACATTGATCGTCAGCAACGGGTTTTGCAGCGAT
>DASYCT010000061.1:0-5561 GCA_036500065.1 Chitinophagaceae bacterium
GAACGCAATTTTGTAGAATATCCCGCATAACCCGCCGAAGCTTTAGCGAAGGAGGGCACAGCTAAACATAACAAACACCGACATGGCTTATAAGAAAACCGAACAGTACGACGAGGCAATCACTTCGCACCTGGTGAAGAACTATAAAGAGGCGCTTGGCCTGCTGGGTGAAGACCCTGCCCGGGAAGGGTTGCTCAAGACGCCCGAGCGTATGGCCAAAGCCATGCAATTCATGACCCAGGGCTATGATATGGACGCGAAGGCTATTCTCAACTCCGCCAAGTTTACGGAGGATATACAACAGATGGTCATCGTAAAAGACATCGAGCTATACAGCATGTGCGAACACCACATGCTTCCTTTCTTTGGAAAGGCGCATATTGCTTATATCCCCAATGGCTATATCACCGGGCTAAGCAAGCTGGCCAGAGTGGTGGATGTGTATTCCCGCCGCCTGCAGGTGCAGGAGCGGCTGACTACGCAAATCATGGATGCCATCCGTGAAACGCTCAACCCGCTCGGCGTGGCCGTTGTCATTGAAGCGTCGCACCTGTGTATGATGATGCGCGGCGTACAAAAGCAGAATTCGGTGACTACTACCTCGGCGTTTTTCGGCGAATTTGAGAAAAACGAAACGAGAAGCGAGTTTATCCGGCTTATCGGATCGAAATTGCATTGACAATAAAAAAATAAACCGGCCTTGCAATAGCCTGCAGGCGCGTAATAACACGTGTTGTACCCCCGGGTTTTAAAAAGGTTTGTTTCAACTAACCATAACATTCAAACAAACCTTTTATATTTGGCGCACCAACTGTAGCAGTATTTATATGAATCCGGGCATTGCCATTTTGATTAACCAGGAAAATGTTGATACCCGGCTCCGTCCGACCCCTAAACAAAAATATTAACGGATGAAACATGCATTTATATTCCCCGGCCAGGCTTCACAGCACCCGGGTATGGGCAAAGAGCATTACAACAGCAATGCATTTGCAAAGAAACTATTCGAACAGGCCAATGAGATATTGGGTTTCCGCATTTCAGACATTATGTTCACCGGTTCGGAAGATGATTTGAAACAAACCAATGTAACACAGCCCGCGGTGTTCCTGCATTCGGTCATCGCTTATAAAAGCATTGAAGGCGCACGTCCCGACATGGTCGCCGGTCATTCGCTCGGTGAGTTTTCCGCGCTTGTAGCCAATGGCACCCTTAGTTTCGAAGACGGGTTGCAACTGGTAAGCGTTCGCGCGCGCGCCATGCAGAAAGCCTGTGAACTTACACCTTCCACGATGGCTGCGGTACTGGCGCTATCCGATGAAAAAGCAGAAGAAATATGCAGGGCCGTACAGGAAGAAACCGGTGAAATAGTCGTGCCCGCCAATTATAATTGTCCCGGTCAACTGGTCATCAGCGGAACCCTGAAGGGAATCGACATCGCCTGTGAGCGTATGAAAGCAGCCGGGGCCAAAAGAGCATTGGTATTGCCGGTCGGCGGCGCCTTTCACTCACCCCTGATGGAGCCTGCCAAAGAAGAACTAAAGGCCGTGATAGAAAAAACAGATTTTCACCAGCCCACTTCCCATGTATACCAGAACGTGGTGGCCAAAGCCGTCCACGATCGCGAAGAGATAAAACAAAACCTCATCGATCAGCTTACCAGTCCCGTTCTCTGGGCACAAAGCGTACAGGCGATGATCAAAGACGGTGCTTCTCATTTTACCGAAGTGGGACCGGGCAAGGTATTGCAGGGCCTGGTAGCGAAAATCGATAAGACCGTGGCGATAGAGGGCGTAAGCTAATTCACCTCCACGGAACAGTTGATCCATTCCGCGTCGAGTTTTGCCTTATAATATTTCTTATAGAAGTTGATGGCAGGTTCGTTCCAGTCGAGCACCTGCCATACTACGCGGTTGAATTTCTTTTCCTTTGCTTCCTCCAGCAGGCGGTCCAGCAACAGCTTACCTACACCCTTGCCGCGCAGGGCTTCAGTAACAATCAAATCTTCGAGATAGATGGCCTGCCCCTTCCAGGTGGAATAGCGGATATAGTAAAGCGCAAAGCCTTGTACGATACCATCTGCTTCGGCCACAAAGGCCCACCATACGGGGTTGGGACCGAACCCGCTTTCTTCAAAATGCGCGGGCGTAACGGTTACTTCCTGTGGGGCTTTTTCATAATCGGCCAGTTCCTGTATAAGACTCATCAGCCGCGGGCAATCTTCTTTTACGGCTTTGCGAATGGTAATGTTCATCCGCGAATTTAATTGATTTCGAGGATGATCTTACCCTTGACACGATGCTCATCCATCAATTTATGCGCTTCGGCAGCTTCAGATAAAGGAAGCACCTTTCCTACTTTTGGTGTTAGTTTTCCCTTGTCTGTAAGGGCCGCGATTTCTTCCAATGCCGCTTTGTCGGGCCCCGTGATCACCTGCGATGCAGTAACCCCATATTCTTTGGCTTTTCCCGGGGATGGCTGCATGGTAGTTGAAAGCAGCGTGCCGCCCTTTTTCAATGTTTTCCAAAGATTTTCATAAGCGGGTCCGCCTGCAAGGTCAAGCGCAAGGTCTATGTTTGATACCCCATCGGCATAACCAGCCTTATTGTAGTCGATTGCCTCGTCAATGCCCAATGATTGCAGCATTGCTATGTCATCACCTGTTGCTGTTCCAATAACATACGCGCCGGCTAATTTTGCCATTTGTACGGCAAATAATCCGACTGAACCTGCTGCACCCAGGATAAAGATTCTCTGCCCGGCTTTAACGTTTGCGGTTTTAAATAAAATAGTATAAGCTGAACCGGCTACCAAAGGCATGGCGGCTGCCGCTGTAAAAGACAGTGATTTCGGTTTGAGTGCGACTTCGTTTTCGTCTACGGTCATATATTCAGCATAGCTGCCTGCTTTCCGGAAATTGGGACGGGTATAAACCTCATCGCCTGCTCTAAGGCTGGTTACATTTTTACCAGCCGCCTCTATTATTCCGGCTGCTTCCCAACCGGGAGTAAACGGGAAATGGATCGGCATTACAGCCTGCAGGTACCCGTTACGTATTTTACTGTCAATGGGATTTAAGGCGGTTGCTTTTACCCGGATCAAAACTTCATTGTCCGCAGGTACCGGCTTTGCTACGTCTTCATATTTTAAGACCCCGGCATTGCCGTATTCATTCATTACTATTGCTTTCATTTTTTTATATTTTTATGAAAGCAAAGGTATCTACAGCATGGGCTTTAAGAATTGTACGGAGCGGCTATTCTTTAGCAGGAGTTTGGCGGAGACGCCAAATGTCCGTTTGAATAAATGAGTAAAATGCGGCTGATCGGAAAACCCGTTTTCAAGGATGGCATCGATCATAGGAGCATTTTTACCAATAACCTGGGTTAGCACTGCTTTGATTCGTTTCCATAACAAGTATTGTGAAAAAGGAATACCCGTCTCCTGCGCAAAAAGATGCCTTGTTCTTTCGGGAGAAAGAAAGACCAGTTTGGCAATATCATCAAGTATCATCGGGTCTTGCCGGTTTGCCTCTATATATTCCAGTATCTTAACCATCCGGTCGTCCATCGGCCGGTTGGTTTTCAGCGTTTGTAAAGAAAATAGTTGTTCCAGCAGGCTATCTGATACCTTTCGCATTTCGTCCGGCGAGGCCGCCTGTCCGCAGGCTGAGAGGAAGTCTGTCAATTGCTGCGGCGCCAGGATTGATTCTATATCAAGGAAAGGCTGACCGGAAAGCATCTCTTTAATTTGCCAGCCAACGAGACTCTCCGCATCGATAAGGAAAACCAGTACATCTGTATGCAATGCCTGGCAAAGGTGCGTTATCTTCTGATTGATAAGAAGGCCTTTGATTTGAGAGTGAGTATGCCCGTCTATGGTGCAGTCGAACGGTGTTTGCGTGCTCACGACGATTTGGTAGCACATGTGATAATGAATATCCACGATAGCGTTCCGGGCCGTAAAGACAATGATGTTATTGGAGTGGATATCGTACATAGATGAAAGCGAATGATTGGCAGGTAACAAAGATAGCCGTTTTATACAATTCCCTTGCCCTGCTGTGCCCGTAGATTTGCTTATTAAAAAAAGTAACATCATGGAAACGTTAACATTCTCGCCACAAGTGCAAGCTGCCCTGGATTTTTCCCACCATCTTGCCGAAACGACCCCTCCTGCCGGTAACCAGCTTCAAACGATGAGGAATTTTTATAGAAGCATGCGTGTCATGAGCGGGGAGCCCACATCGCTTTATAAAATTGAAGACCGGTCAATTAATACTGCGGACGGTGAAATAGCCATCCGTATTTATCGTCCCTCTGCTGAGCCCGGCCTGCCGGTCACCCTCTATTTTCATGGCGGCTGGTTTTTTATGGGCGATCTCGAATCACATGACATATTGCTCAGGGATCTGGCCGTTAAGGCGGCAAGTGTTGTGATTGCCGTTGACTACCGGCTGGCTCCCGAACACCCGTTTCCGGCTGCCATACATGACAGTAATGTGGCATTGCAATGGGTTGCCGAAAATGCAGTAGAACTAGGTCTCGATGCCTCCCGGATGGCGGTAGCGGGCGACAGCGCCGGGGGCGCGCTGGCTACAACCGTCGCAAGAAATGCGGCTCATAACAAGGGGCCAAAGCTATTATTGCAGGCATTGATATACCCGGTCACCGACTCGTCATTAGCCACCGCATCGTGGGAAGAATTCGCCAATGGACCCGTTATTGAAAAAAATAATGCTGCACAGGCCTGGGCCATGTATGTGCCGAATCCTGACGACCGTAAAAACCCAGATGCAGCTCCTTTTTACGCAGACAATTTTACGGGTATGGCGCCAGCCTTAATCCTTGCGGCAGAGTGCGATCCGTTGCGTGATGAGGTCATTGCGTATGCTCAGAAACTAAAACATGCCGGAATCCAGGTAAAGGACTCTTTGTATATCGGCATGCCACACGGTTTTTTCCAGCTCGGCGGTTATATCGATGACGCGAATAAGGCGATAAACGAGGTGGCTGCCGCTCTTAAAGCCGCTTTTACAAAATAAATATGAAGCCAGCAATCTTTGTCATCCAAATGTTGATTCTTCCGGCCCTTGTATTTTCACAACCGATGGCCGATATCAGAGCTAACAAGCTGCTTCTGTCAGATACCGGACAGTTAAAAGAATACAGGGATTATTTCCTGAACCACCCTGTTTCTACACCAGCATCAAAGGAATTCATCAGGGCGTATTATTACAACCTCGTGGCGTTGGATTCGGCATACTATCGAATGGCGCCGGATAGTTTGGTTAAGCTGCAAATGGCCCGTCATTACAATAGCCTGGCGTGGTATAGTATCCTTATTCAACGGCTTGACAATGTAGGATATTACCTGGATCAAAGCATTAAATACGACCCCGCATCGAGGTATCCCTATTCCAATTTGCCGTTACTGTTGTTATTAAATAAACAATACAAACAGGCCGAAGCGCTTTATTTAAAATATAAAGACCTGCCTTTTGATACGACCTATCCAACGTATAAGGACGAGTTTTTAGAGGACTTCCGGGAATTGGCGGA
>DASYCT010000062.1:0-12349 GCA_036500065.1 Chitinophagaceae bacterium
TGGAAGGGATAAAAGTTATTGAGGTAGGGAATGTATTCAAACAGTACAAGATCGTAATAATTATTCTGCACGCGATCACAAAACATATCGGTTTCCTTTTGAAACATGCCCACGCCTTTATGAAACCATAACGGGTATGCAGGACCTTTTTCCAGCTCGTAGTGCATTTCCCAGGCAAGCGGCGTAAGTTCGGTCATGTTGAGCACTTTCAGGTGTTTGTTCTGCTGCACGATGTCCATGTGCATGATGCGATCCATGCCTTCGATGGTGGGCACGGGGAGCAGCATACCGCGAAACGAACGCAGGGGGCTCTGTCGCCACAGTCCCACGGGCACGTCGGTGGTATCAGGGGTTTCTATCAAATAAGTGTGTTTGTTGATGACCCCGTCTGTATTGCCGATGGGCGCCTGCGAGACAACGTATTTCTCCACGTATTTCCAATACATCTGGCTCCACCAGAGCATAATGCCGGCTACGAGTATGATAACGGTTTTGGGCGCTTCAAAATTGACCGGGAGAAAGCCTGCGCCCATCGAAAGAATAAAGGCGATGGCAAAGCTGTGAAAAAAGATATTGTTATCGCCCGGTATATAGCTGGTGGTCTGGAAGATGGTGGCTTCGGCCAATATGCCCAGGGTAAGCAGGGTGAACACTGCTTTACGCCGGTCGGCCAGGAAATCGCGCATCTTTTTTATATGCGCCAGCAGTAATAATAAAATAATGAACACATAAAATTTAAGCCATTGGGATTCGCCGAAAAAATCGGTGGCTATATCGCCAAACGATATGCGCGATGTATGGGGGAACTGCCCGTGGTTGAACCAATATCCGAAACCGTATTTTAAAAAAGGCGCGATGAGTATCAACCCGGTCAGCAGCACGCTCCCGATAAATACGGGTAGCTGCTTCCAGTCTATTTCGTAATAGCTGTTGTAGGCCAGCAATGCGATACATACGAGAAAGGCCATGCCGCCCCCGTCCTGCTTGGTGAAAAAGGAAAAAAAGATAAAGGCGCCGCTAAGGGCCAGCCAGGCCATGCGTCCGCGGCGGCCCTGGCCAAAAATGAATTTGAGCAAAAAGGAAAGGGCCACCAGTTCGTACACAATCACCGTATGGTTGTACCAGGGCCAGAAGTTCATAAAGGAATACGACAGCACAAACAGGAGCACCGACAAAAAGCGGATGCCGGGCTGCACGGAAAGCGTTTTTAAAATGGAGCGGAACGAAAGGCCGGCAATGATATTAATGAACACCTGGGCTTTTACGAGGCTCATCATGTAAGGGCCAAACAGTTTAAAGAACAGGGTGGGAATTACCCAGTACATGTAACCCACGGGCATGCCGAAATCGCGGTAAGGCATTTGCCCCAGGTAGAGTCGATACGCGCCCTCCCAGGACAGAAAAATATTGAACCGGTAAGGAAAATGGCCCGTAAGGGGGGCCAGCGCCAATACGATGATAAGAAGAATCTCTCCGAGGGCTAGTGTCCGCTTCATAGTATAACCGGCTAATTTAAACTCTAAAATAAGTAATCAAGAATCATTATGCAAAGTATTGTGCAAACAGGTTTAACAGCGTATCTTGTCCGCAAGCAATCAAATTAACCATGTCGCCATATATAAAACTGATTCGACCAAAAGACTGGGCCAAGAACCTTTTCTTATTCCTGCCCGTCATCTTCGGCGGAAAATTATTGGATATTCCCGGTTTGCCGTACATTTTTGCTGGTTTTTTTGCTTTCAGTTTTGTCGCCAGCAGTATTTATATCATCAATGATTACCGCGACCGGGAGGACGACCGCAAGCACCCCAGGAAAAGCAAGCGCCCGCTGGCATCGGGGGCGGTGAAGCCACGCGAAGCCATTGTGATGGCTGTTTTGCTGGTACTGGCAGGGGTTGCATTGGCCTATGTAGCCGACCACCGGCTCCGCTTCCTGCTTATCCTGGGAGCCTATTTCCTGCTGAATGTGGGGTATTCCTTCGGCCTGAAAAATATCCCGATACTTGACATCATCATCGTGTCCATGGGCTTTTCGTTTCGGGTGAAAGGCGGCGGATATATCTCCGGTGTCACCGTTTCCCCCTGGCTCAACCTGATGGTATTCCTGCTGGCGCTGCTGATGGCCATCGCCAAGCGCCGGGATGATATTTTGTTGAAAATGGAAACCGGGCTGGATATGCGCAAGGCAGTAAAGGGCTATAACGTTGATTTTCTGAATATTATGTTAGCTATGGTGAGCGGCATCATCATCATGGCCTATATCATGTACTGCGTCTCGCCGGTCACGGTCGCCAATTTAGGTACCTATCATTTGTATTATACCTGTATTTTTGTGGTGGCGGGGCTTATGCGCTATCTCCAAATCACCCTGGTCTCCAACCAGGCCGGCTCCCCCACCGAAATCCTCTACAAAGACCGGTTCATACAGATAACGATGCTCCTTTGGATTATAAGTTTTTACGCGTTTGTGAAATGGCAAAACACTTCATTTTTTAGCTGATGCGCAAAAAGATTGCAAACTGGGGCAATTACCCCGTCATGGAAAGCGACGAAAAGCTGTTTTCCTTTACCGATGAATTGCACCAAACCGTTACCCAACGGAGCCGGATCATCGCCCGGGGCAATGGCCGTTGTTATGGCGACGCCTCGCTGGCCGAAACCACGCTCAACACACTAAAGTACGATAAGGTATTGTCCTTCGATACAGCAGCGGGCGTATTTGAATGCCAGAGCGGAATGCTGCTGTCGGATATTTTGACGGTGGTAGTGCCAAAGGGCTGGTTTTTGCCGGTTACACCCGGCACCAAATTCATTACCGTCGGCGGCGCTGTAGGCAGCGACGTGCACGGAAAGAATCACCACGTGGACGGCAGCTTTTCCAATCATATCGTCGATATGGACATTATGCTGGCCAGCGGTGAAGTGGTGACCTGTTCCCCCACACAGCATACGGATTTGTTTGAAGCGACTTATGGCGGCATGGGGCTGACCGGCATTATTATGCGTGTAAAGTTCCGTCTCAAGAAAATTGAAACTTCGTTTATACGGCAGAAGCAGGTAAAGGCCGATAACCTCGAGCATGTTATCCGGCTGTTTGAAGAATACAAGGACTATACTTATTCCGTGGCATGGATCGACTGCCTGAAAAAGGGGGCGCATTTTGGCCGCAGCATTCTTATACTGGGTGAGCATGCCCGGCTGAGTGATGTAAGCCCGGCGCAGCAAAAAGACCCGCTTCAACTGCCGAAGAAAAAACAAATCACCTTCCCCGTTAATTTACCCTCCTGGGTTTTAAATAAGCTGACCGTAAAGGCATTCAACTTTTTGTATTACGGCAAGAATTTTAAAAAGGAAATCAATAACGTCGTCAGTTACGAACCATTTTTCTACCCGCTGGACGCCATCCTGCACTGGAATCGGGGTTATGGCAGAAAGGGGTTTATACAATACCAGTTCGTATTGCCGCTCGATGCCAAACAGGGATTGATAGAGATACTCCAACGCATCAGCGACGAAGGGCTCGGTTCTTTCCTCGCCGTGCTGAAAGTATTCGGCCGGCAGGACAGCCTGATTTCCTTCCCGATGGAAGGTTACACACTGGCGCTGGATTTCCCGGTGCGCGACGGGCTGTTTGAATTTTGCGACGAGCTGGACCGGATCGTGTTGAAATACGGCGGCCGCATTTATATGAGCAAGGACGCACGGATGAAACCCGAGGTGATGACAGCGGGTTATCCCGGCCTGGATGAATTCAAAGCCATTGTAAAGAAATACGACCCCGAACATAAGTTTTTATCCGTCCAGTCGGAAAGGCTATTATTAACGAACAATTGATGCATTCATGCCCACTGTGCTAATTTTAGGCGCCGCTTCAGATATGGCGCTGGCTATCGCCAAAACATTTGCCGAACATAAATATACGGTACAGCTCGCGGCCCGCGATGTCAACAAGCTGGCGGCTTTTCGTTCAGATATAGCGCTGCGTTATGATGTTCCCTGTACCACGCATGCATTTGACGCGTTGAACTATGCATCGCATGCCGCCTTCTTTGAAGGATTGCAACCCAAACCGGACGTGACCATCTGTGTATTCGGCGTGATGTACGAAGAAGAAGACGCATTCAACGATTTTTCGCTGACCGAACGGATGATCGATACCAATTACACCGGTGCGGTATCCATATTAAATACCGCCGCAAAATATTATCGCGCCCAAAAGCAGGGCTGTATTGTCGGCATCAGTTCCGTAGCAGGCGAACGGGGCCGGCAGAGCAAACTCATCTATGGCAGCACCAAGGCGGCCTTTACCGCTTACCTCGACGGGCTGCGTAACCTGTTGTTTAAAGACGGCGTGCATGTAGTCACCGTAAAGCCCGGTTTTGTCTATACCAAAATGACCGAGGACCTTAAACTACCGGCGCCGCTTACGGCACAACCGGCAGAAGTGGGCAAGGCCGTTTACAATGCCGTGCAGAAAAAGAAAAACACGGTGTATGTGCGCTGGATGTGGAGGTGGGTCATGACCATCATTAAATCCATCCCTGAATTCCAGTTCAAAAAAATGAAACTGTAATGAAGAAGCGGATCGCCTTTTTCGATTTCGACGGCACCATTACTACCCGGGACACGCTGCTGGAAATGATCAAATACCAGAAAGGCGTTTTTTCCTTTTACCTGGGTTTCCTGCTTTGCTCGCCCTTCCTGCTGGCCTGGAAACTGAAAATGATTTCCAACCAGCGCGCCAAGGAAATTACGCTGCGCTGGTTTTTTAGCAAGATGCCGCTGGCGTCCTTCCAGGAGCGATGCGATGCGTTTGCCGCCGCTATGATCGACGGGCTGGTAAGACCCAAGGCATTGACGGAAATAGAAAAGTTAAAGGCTGCCGGGGCTGAGATAGTGATTGTGTCGGCTTCCGCGGATAACTGGATACAGCAATGGTGCGGGCGGCATGGGCTTCAACTGATCGCCACAAAACTCGAAATAAGCAATGAGCGTCTTACCGGCAGGATTGAGGGCAGGAACTGCCACGGGCAGGAGAAGGTAAGGCGTATAACGGCAGCGTACACGCTTTCGCAATACGATGAAGTATACTGTTACGGAGACACAAAAGGTGACAAGCCGATGTTATCGCTTGCCACCTTTCGGTTTTATCGTCCGTTTCGCTAACCAGGGCATGTCTTATTGTTTCAACACACGCTGCATTATTTTATAACTGTCGCCTACCTTCACTTCCACAATGTACAGGCCCGGGACGAGGTTTTTCATATTGAGAGAAGAACTATACACCTGTTGGGTTTTTGCAATCGTTTCCTGTTGCAGGGTACGGCCGGTTAAATCGTATACCACGATTCTTCCGCTGCCAATGGCTGCATTGTCCAGCACCACGTTCAACTGGTCGCGCACGGGATTGGGATACATCTGCTCAATCGTTTTTACCGTGCTGCCGCTTATCAGTACTACTTCCGACAGTTTGGATTGTGCGTCTTTATCGACCTGTCTTAATCTATAATACGAATTACCGTTGACAGGGTTGCCGTCGGTAAAAGAATAATCTTTCGCGGTGTTGGAATTGCCGGCGGCGCTTAGTTTCCCGATACTGGTATAATTGATGCCGTCGGAGCTGCGTTCCACGCTGAAATAATCGGTGTTTTGCTCACTGGCGGTTTCCCACTGCAGGAGGTTGCTGCCGCCGTTGCGTTGTCCTTTAAAATAAACCCAGGTTACCGGCAGGGCCGCCGCCACGCTTAACGTAGTAGTGGTGGAAGCCGTAGCGCCCAGCACGTCTGTAATGGCAAGGCTGAACGTGTAGGAGCCGCTGGCAAGATTAGACACCACGGGTGTTGCCACGCCATTTGCAATGCTGGCGGTGGTGGGCCCGGCGGTTTGTGTCCAGTTGTAATTGGTAATGGCGCCGTTGGGCGAATAAGAAGCGCTGGCGTCAAAGCTGGTAGAAGTGGTGGTCACCATGGACGGTGCATTCACCACGGCAACCGGAGTTGCCCGTTTATTACTAAGTAACCATTCGTAAAGGTTGGGAGTGGCCTTAAAGTTTACGTTGGTGCTGGCGCCGGATTTTACCTGGCTGCTGTCTACAGCCCGGGTGATATGGCCCGTGTCGTAGGCATTTATCCAGGCGCCGCTGTGGCCGCCGGTTAAATAATACGTATACCTCGGTGCGGGGGTATAACCGCCGCAACCGATATTGAGCGTCAGCATAACGTGCTGGAGGTTGCCCACCGGCACCGTACCGTCGTCCTCGCAATGAAAGGCCCAGATAGGTAAATGCGAAGTACCGGCTGTTGCGCAGGCATTGGGGTCATTGCCATAGTCGGTGCCGCATACGGGCGCGAGGGCGGCAATGGCCAAATCGTTTTTAATGCTGTCAAAAGCATAGGTCCAGCAACCACCGCCGCCGAGGCTCAGGCCGGTCACATAAATGCGGTCGGTATCAATCGATAGATTGGCCTTGGCGTATTGAATCATCTGCTGTACGTAAAACGTAGGCCATGAACCATAATAGGTACTTAGCTGCGGCGAAAGCACCACAAAGGAGGATGTCTTGCCGGCAACTGTAAACCGCATGCTGGCGCCGTGGGCGGTCAGGTTGGGTATACCATTGTCGGTAATGTTCTGAATGTCCGTGGTGCCATTGCCCCTCTCCCCGATACCATGCATAAAGATGATCAGGGGATGTTTCTGGCTTCCGTAATCGGACGGTGTGAATTGAAGAAAGCCGATAAGGCCTTCGGGTGAAGCAGGATAAGGAATCGTCTTCGCTACCTGCTGCTGTGAAAAGGCGCACAGCTGGATGAATACGAACCCCGTGCTCAGCAGGAATTTCGCTTTAGCGGCATGTTGCCGCAGGATTTGGGTAATTACAGTTTTCATAGTCTTTCAATTTGGATTTGGATTAATGCAATACTTTCCCTTGCAAAGAAAAATAAGTTTATTTTCCTGTGCAGACACAAAGCCTATCATTCTGCTGTAGTTATACGCAGCCGGCAGATGTAGAAATAATAAAGAATTTTGATTTACATGGCAGGTAAACCGTTGTGCAATTCAACCGGGAAGTAGGGAAAAACAGTAAAGACCATGTAGGTGAAAGTTAGGTTTTTCATAACGCTTGGATTTGGATTCATACTAATTATTCAACAACTATACCAAAATCACCATCTGGGGATAAGTAATAAATTGATAAAAGTCAAGATATAAAATGATTGTAATCAGGATAGTATATATGAAAAAAAGGATGGCAACTGCCATCCTTTCAATACGTTGAAACCTACACAAAGCGACCCCACCCATCACGCTGCCCGTCAGTATTTTACAAAACCGGTAGTTTCTTTCTTGCCATCGGGTGAGACAAGAATTAACTGGTAAAGACCGCTTTGCAGGCCAATAAGATCAATGTTTTTTGTCAATGCAGACTGGTTTTTCGCCCATTGTTCCTGTCGCACGATCCTGCCCTGCATATCTGTCACCATTACCTGTAAGTTTCCATAAAGATTTCCATTTAGCACAACAGAGAGATTATCCTTAGCAGGATTGGGATATGTTTCGATAGCATACCCGTTGCCAGTGTTGTTGACGGTGATAACATGGGAAAAAGTGGCTTTTCCATCTTTATCTACCTGTTGCAGCCGGTAATAACTGCTGCCGTGTGGCGGAGCTGCATCTGTGAACCCGTAGACGCTGCCATTGGCGATATTGGTGGCGCTCACCGAACCGATGGTCGTAAAACCGGTTCCGCTGGCGCTTCTCTGTACGTCAAAATGATCGTTGTTGCTTTCCTGCGCGATGGCCCAACTGAGCTGGGCCTGGCCGCTGACGCTTATGCCTTTAAAATACAGCCAGGTAACCGGCAGGGCGGAACCCAGTTTGAGGATGGTAGCGGTGTCGGTGCCGGTGCCTCCCTGGTTATCGGTCACCGTGAACACAATTTTGTAGATGCCCGGGGTATTGACATTGGTGATGCTCGTACCATTGCCGCCGGTGGTGACCGACAGGGTCTGGGGACCCAGGATCTGCTGCCATGAGTAGCTGCTGAGAGCGCCATCCCAATCCTTGCCGGTGCCAAAAAAGCCGGTGCTTGTCTGTGTGCTGCTAAGCACTACGCTGTCCGGATCGGATATCCAGGCGCCGGGCAGGGCATTGCCGGAAGAAGGGAGGGCCACCGTAATATGAATCGTGGTGGTAGAAACCTGGCTTTTATAATCTTTTATGGAAAGGTTGTAATTGTAAGTACCCGGGTCGAGCCAGTTATGACCGCCGTTTTGATAGTATACGATGGTAGCCACGGGCCGTTCGGAGCTATCAGCCTGTCCATAGCCGGTGGTGGAGGGGAACCAGGTGGTGGCGCCTGTGCCCGCCAATTGCGTCCATTTGTACACGGACACGATATCGTCGGCATCGGTAGAGGGCAGGCCGTTGAGAACAATATCTTCGTCGCGCACCGGCACCATCAACGTGATATTGGTGGTACCTGCATTGGCTACCGGGGGCTGATCGGCAGCCACGTTGATACTGCGGCTTACCTTCATCATCCACTGGTATATATTGGGATACTGCCAGTAATTGGTGGTATCGTAGACCTTTGTGTTCCAAATAGCATGGCTTCCGTCGGGATAGAGCCGCTCACGGGCGGGTATCTGGGGACTGCAGCCATTGACACCTGCGATGGCGGTACCTGTAATAGAAGGCGGGGTCGTAGCATCGTCGGTGGCCTGGAAGGCCCAGGTAGCTACCTGGTTTTGGGCAACATAACAAAACCCATTAGTATAATAATCCGGCGAAGCCGATATAGGGACGATGCCTGCGATATTGGCCGCCCGTGCCGCTGAAGAAGTAACGTATCTCCATACGCCCCCGCCGCCCAGGCTGAAACCGGTGAGGAATATCCTGTTCACATCTACATTAAGGTTGGCTTTGGCATAAGCGATTATGCCATCTGTATAAACCTCATCCCAGACGCCGGCGGATTTGCTCAACTGCGGCGCCAGCATCAGGAAGGATTCCTGTTGCCCCTGGTAATTGAACGTCAGCGTTGCGCCCTGGCTGCAATACAGGGGAAGACCGGCATCGAGCATATTGGGCAATTCGGTGGTACCGTTGCCCTGTTCGCCTACGCCTGCCAGTGAAATGATGAGGGGGTATTTGTGGGAAGAATTAGGATCGTATCCCGGGGGTTTGAACTGGTAGAACCCTATAAAATTGCCGTTGTAGGTGGTGCTTCCTGTAGTAAACTGGGCCCTTGTCTCTATGACAAAAAGAGACAGCAGCCCGAGTAAAAATGGTTTCATGCACAGATTTTTAAAGATGATAATTTGTAAGCGTTACAGTAACCCGTACCACGGAACTGGTATGGAATACAGCATGGGGGATTTCAACGGGACAGCGTAATCGGCAATAAGATGGCTGGGGGAATAAGGCAGCGCTGGAAATTGCAGCGGATATCGGAAGCGTTGGAGGGGTGAAATTAAGTAAAATACTTATACGCGGCAATTAAAAAAGGCGGCCTCACGGCCGCCTTTAAATATGCGAAGGGTTAAATGACTATTGTTTCACAAACCGTCGTATCAGCTTGGTGCCATCCGATTGCTGGATGCTCAGGAAGTACACCCCTGTGCCGAGGTTGCTTACATTGAGTTGCTGCGTCAGGAGCGATTGGGATTTTACAAATTCCTGCGTAAGCACCAGGCGGCCCGATTCATCCATGATGGTAAGTTTTACCCTACCGGTCTTATCATCGATGTATTGCAGGCTCAGCGTGCTCTGTACGGGGTTGGGATATATCTTGAAATACTGGGTGTAGCGGAAGGCATCGACTACCGTGACCTTCATCGTGGCCGTATCCGTAGCGCCATTATTATCGGTTATGGTCAGCATAAATACATACTGTCCTTCCACCAGGTTGGTGACTGCCGAAGCAGAAGCTGTTGCATTGAGGATGCCGGAAGGAGCGGGTCCCGATACCTGTGTCCAACTATAATTGGTAATGGTACCGGAGCTATCCCATGAACGTGCTCCGTTCAGTATCGCTATCGATGCCGGCAACGCGATGCTGGTGTCGCCAGCCGTAACGGCTTTAGGACCGTGGGCAGTAGACGCATAAACGGTTACCTGTACGCGGCTTGTAGCGGTGGAGCCGGAATTATCGGTCACGGTCAGTTCGAATACAAACACACCGGTGTTCAGCCCTATTATGGTCGGCTTGGCGGTGGTCGGGTTGAGAATGGTCAGCGACCCGGGGCCGCTCACCTTGTTCCAACTATAGCTGGCGATGCTGCCATCGGGATCGTATGAGTCAGAACCATCGAGTATCACTGTGTTCTGCGGCAGGTAGATCGTCATATCGTTACCGGCAATGGCTACCGGCGAAACATTGGGCGCCGGGTTCACAGTCACGGTAACATTGGAACTATTGATCAACCCATTATTATCAGTAACGGTAAGCGTAAAAGTATAAGAGCCTTCGATTAAGCCGGTGACGTTGGTTCCAGCAAGGCCGGGGCTTGAGATACCCGCGGTAGAAGGACCACTTAACTGGGTCCAGGCATACGTGCTGATCGTCGCACCGTTGGTGCCTGCGGCCGTACCGGATAAACTCGCCGAGTTGACCGGCAGGGTGATCGTTTGATTGCTGCCTGCACTGACGGTCGGCGCTGTATTAGCCGGGTTGACAGTTACGGTAACATTGGAACCATTAGTCAAACCATTGTTATCTGTAACGGTAAGTGTAAAAGTATAAGAGCCTGCGATTAAGCCGGTGACGTTGGTACCAGCAAGGCCGGGACTTGAGATACCAGCGGTGGAAGGACCACTTAACTGTGTCCATGCATAGGTGCTGATTGTAGCACCGTTGGTGCCTGCGGCAGTACCGGATAAGCTCGCCGAGTTGACCGGCAAGGTGATTGTTTGATTGCTACCGGCGCTGACGGTCGGCGCTGTATTGGCCGGGTTGACAGTTACGGTAACATTGGAACTATTGGTCAAACCATTATTATCAGTAACGGTAAGTGTAAAAGTATAAGAGCCTGCGATTAACCCGGTGACGTTGGTTCCGATCAGGCCGGAGCTTGATATACCCGCGGTAGAAGGACCACTTAACTGTGTCCAGGCATAGGTGCTGATCGTTGCACCGTTGGTGCCTGCGGCAGTACCGGATAAGCTGGCCGAGTTGGTCGGCAGGGTGATCGTTTGATTGCTACCGGCGCTGACGGTCGGCGCTGTATTGGCCAGGTTGACGGTCACGGTAACATTGGAACTATTGGTCAAACCATTATTATCAGTAACGGTAAGCGTAAAAGTATAAGAACCTGCGATTAAGCCGGTGACGTTGGTTCCCGACAGGCCGGGGCTTGATATACCCGCGGTAGAAGGACCGCTGGCTTGCGTCCAGGTATAATTGCTGATCGTTGCGCCTCCGGTTCCTGAAGCCGTGCCCGATAAACTTGCCGAGTTGGTCGGCAAGGTGATTGTTTGATTGCTACCGGCACTGACGGTCGGCGCTGTATTGGCCGGGTTGACGGTCACGGTAACATTGGCGCTGTTGGTCAAACCATTATTATCAGTAACGGTAAGCGTAAAACTATAGGAGCCTGCGATTAAGCCGGTGACATTGGTTCCGGCAAGGCCGGGGCTTGAGATACCCGCGGTAGAGGGACCGCTGGCTTGCGTCCAGGTATAATTGCTGATCGTTGCGCCTCCGGTTCCTGAAGCTGTACCCGATAAGCTTGCCGAGTTAACCGGCAGGGTGATCGTTTGATTACTGCCCGCGCTCACTGTCGGTGCGGTATTGGCCGTATTGACGTTCACGGTAACATTGGAGCTATTGGTCAACCCATTATTATCGGTAACAGTAAGTGTAAAAGTATAGCTACCTGCAACCAGGCCAGTAACGTTGGTTGCGGACAGGCCGGAGCTTGATATACCCGCCGTGGAAGGACCACTTAACTGGGTCCAGGCATACGTGCTGATCGTAGCGCCGTTGGTACCGGCAGCCGTACCGGATAAGCTCGCCGAATTGGTCGGCAGCGTGATTGTTTGATTGCTGCCCGCGCTGACGGTCGGCGGCGTATTAGCCGGGTTCACGTTCACGGTAACATTGGAACTATTGGTCAAACCATGATTATCAGTAACGGTAAGCGTAAAAGTATAGGAACCCGCGATCAGGCCGGTGACGTTTGTTCCGATCAGGCCGGGACTTGACATGCCAGCGGTGGAAGGACCGCTTAATTGTGTCCATGCATACGTGCTGATTGTAGCGCCGTTGGTACCCGCCGCCGTACCGCTCAATGAAGCGGAGTTCGTGGGCAACGTAATTGTTTGGGTGCTGCCCGCACTGACCGTC
>DASYCT010000063.1:0-17351 GCA_036500065.1 Chitinophagaceae bacterium
GGCTTTCATAAAAAGAAATAGGATGCTGGTTCTTGTCGATGTCGGTATAGAACATCAGCAGCGCGTCGGCGAGGATATTCTGATCGGAAGCTTTGTTTTCATCTTTAAGAAAAGCAGTCCTTGCCTTATCGGCGGCCTCAACGGCGGCTTTGATAGCAACCGTGCCCCCCTGCTTCAGAATAGCGCTTTCCACCTGTAGTAATGAAGCCGCGTAGCCCATCAGCGGGGAACCAATAATGCCCTCACTGAGATACACGCGTTCTTTGCTATAAGGACGCCAGTCAGCATACGCCTTTTCCCAATCGCTCAGAATGGACTGGTATTCCGGTTTGCCATTGGCCCACTGCTGGAATTTGGCTTCGGCTTCTTTTTTCTGATCATACACATGGTATTTCACCAGTTGCTTGCTTTCGCCATCGTAGAACTTCCAGTAATTGGCGATGCCGGCATAAGAAGAAGCCAGTTGCAGTTTGGTGGCGGGGTCTTTCTTCATTTCGGCAAACATGAATTTGAGACGCATGTCACGCAGGTCCACCAGTGAAGGGTTGTCAATATCCACTTTCTGTTTGATGCCATAGGATGTTTCATAGCGGTTGGTGCCGCCGGGATAGCCGTAAATCATGGCATAGTCGCCGTCTTTGTATCCTTTGATAGATACGGGCAGCGAATATTTAGGCTTCAGGGGAACATTATCGGAAGAATAAGCAGCGGGCTTACCGTCCTTGCTCATATACACGCGGAAAACAGAGAAATCGCCGGTATGACGGGGCCATTCCCAGTTGTCGGTGTCGCCGCCGAACTTGCCGATGCTTTCAGCCGGCACGCCCACCAGTCGTATATCGCTGTAGCGTTGGTACACGAACACCAGGAACTGGTTGTTTTTAAACAAAGGGCTTACCCTTGCTTCCAGGCTTTGCGAGGGATCGGAATATTTTTTATTGATGTCCGCTATTACTTCGGCCTGTTTTCTAAGCCGGTCGATGCCGCTAAGACCGTTCAACTCTTTCTCAACGGCAGCAGTCACATCTTCAATTTTGGTGAGAAACTGCACCGTGATGCCGTCCGCCGGTATTTCTTCCTGCATGCTTTTGGCATAAAAGCCATCGTGCAGGTAATTGTGCTCCATCGAGCTGGCTTTGGCTACGGCATCATAGCCGCAATGGTGGTTGGTAAAGATCAGCCCCTGGCTGCTCACGATTTCGCCGGTGCAACCCCCGCCGAAAATGATGATGCCGTCTTTGATAGAGGACTTGTTGATACTGTACAACTGCTCTTTCGTCAGCTTCAAACCGCGTTTTACCATATCGTTGTACACCTGCTCGCCAAGCAACAGCGGCAGCCACATACCTTCATCGGCCATGGATTTTATCACGAGGCCAACGAGCAAGACAATCGTAAGAAGGGATTTCTTCATGATTTAAGTAGTTTTTGGGAGACAAACGTACTTAAATTTTGGATTGTATTATATCAGCTTGTTATTAGTGGCGAGTTTAATGGCCTGCGCCTTGGAAGTCACGTGCAGTTTGTGGTAAATATTGGCGATATGCTTGCGCACGGTATGACTGCTCAGGAATAGTTTTTCCGCGATGGCCTTGTAGTCGAACCCGTCGACCAGCAGCTTGAGCACTTCGGTTTCCCGGCCTGACAGGCTGTAATCGCTTTTTTCTTCGCTGCTGGCTGCTTCTTTTACCGGGAGCGAAGCCTTCATCAATAAATCAAAGGCCTTGCGCGCAATGCGGGGGCTCATGGGCGCACCACCCACTTCCTGCAATTGTTCGATACAATCGATGATGACCGCTACTTTCTCATCTTTCAACAGGTAGCCACCGGCGCCGGCCTTGATGGCTTCAAAAATTTTATCGTCATCGTCAAAGACGGTGAGCATCAGGAATTTTACTGCGGGGTATAACTGCTTGCCGACCTGCACCGTTTCGATGCCATCAAGGCCCGGCATTTCAATATCCATGAGTACCACATCGGGATGTTTGTCGCCCGACAATGATTTCATCTGTTCGAGAAAATCATGGCCGTTGACTGCCATCAATACCACTTCGATATCATCGGAGTAATTGATTCGCTCCGCCAGTGACAGGCGGTTCTGTGATTTATCGTCTACAATGCCGATTGGTATCTTCATAACTAAGGGGACAAATATGTGCACTAACCATTATATAATCAATACCTCATTTGCGTCATTTTTACCCATTCCATATTAAAAATAGATTAATTTTCACTTATATGTTGCGTAGAATAAGTGATGTCCCTTTTCCATCAGCGGAATTGATCAGAAGCAATGCGCCCAGTTCGGCCGCGCGGTGTTGCATATTCTCCAGGCCATAATGTTCGGGCGAAGGAGGCGTATCTGAAAACCCCCTTCCGTTATCTTCGATTGTAATCATGAAAGCCCTGCCAGGACCGGATTGTATGCTTACGCACAGTTTGCTGGCGTCTGCATGGCGGATGCAATTCATGATAGCTTCCTGGCAGATGCGGAAAATATGCAGCGCGTCGGTAGACGAAAAAGAAATATTGTTTTGAATGTTCTCGGTAATGGTCATTTCCATTCCGGGTTGTAAGGTTCGCTGCAATTGAATAAAGAGTTTCAGGCGGTCGGCCATTTCATCGAGCTGTATGGTTTCTTTTTTCAATGCCCAGATGGTTTCGCGCAGATCACTGATCACCAGTTTGGCCGTATCGTTGATGACGGACAATCGGTTTAGTTCTTCTGCTTTGTCCATCGGAACGGGGGGGGCTGAAATCCAGTCGATGCTGCTGCTGATAAAACTAAGCTGCGCGCCGATATTATCATGCAGTTCGCGGCTGATGCGCTCGCGTTCCTGTTGTATTTTAAGATGCGTTTCCAGTTCGTTGTTGTGGCGGCGTTCCGATCGTTTGTCGTAGAGCTGGATGATGAACATCAGCAGGACGATAATCCCTGCAATGACCAATGCGGTAAACCACCAGGTGTTCCAGAACGGCGGGTCGATGACGATTAGCAGCTCTTTAAATTTACGGGTATGCTTATCAAGGCTGTTGCCGGCATAATAGCGAAACATGTATTTGCCCGGCGACAACACATAACGGGGCGCGGGATAGTTGCCTGCGTTGATCCATTCAGGGTCCAGCCCTTCCATCTGGTACTGGAAATTGTACTGGTCGGGGTTCCGCAACCCCAGCGCGGTGAATTCAAACGACACGATATTATTATAATACGGCAGCTGCAGTTGCTGAATACTCCAGTAGGCCGTATCTTCTTTCCAGTATTCGTCGTTTACCCGGATGCCGCTCAGTAATACGTTGGGCAGCTCATTGATACTGCTCACCGCTTCGGGATAAAAGCTGCTGATACCATTTACGCCCCCGAAATAGAGTTCGCCGTCCGGCGTTTCAAACGAAGTGTTGGTATTGAACTCATTTTCCTGCAACCCGTCGTTCTTGCTGAAATGCAGGAAAGAACCGGAACGGCTCATGCAGGTAAGTCCCTTGTTGTGGCTGAACCACAGGTTGCCTTTCCGGTCTTCACGAATGGAATAAATACAGTCGTCGGGCAGCCCGTTCGATTGGTGCAATACGGAAAGAATGCTCCCGTCGTTGTTTAAGCGGAAAAGACCTTTCTCTGTTCCCATCCACATCCTGCCAAGGCGATCATTCCAGAAGCAGCGGCATAAAATCTTGCCCGGCAGGTTGAAGCTGCGGACAGGCGTATTATTGCCCTCCAGTAAAAAGTAACTGCCCGCCCCGCCTATCCATACCCGCTGCCGCCGGTCGGTATAGGCACAGATGGAGGGAGAAGGAAGCGTATCGACGCGGTGCAATTGCAGGGTGCCGTTTAAAAACTGTACGTGATAGTTCGAAAAATCCGTACTGATAAGAGCAGCCGAATCGCCTGTTTTCAAATACGAAAGATAATAATCGAATTTATCGCCCGGGTGAAACTTGTCAACGCTCACCGGTAGTTTACGAATAGAAAAATCCTTTGTGTTGAGCAAATAAGCATACCATCCGCCGGTAAGATAAACAAGGTATTGCTGCGGCCCCGTCTTATCGATTGCACAGACGGTATAAGGCGCGGGAGAACCGGGAAATGCATCGATATGCCGGGTAAGCTGTTGGGAGGTATCATATATATAAAGCCCGCTGTTAAACGTGCCGCAAAAAACCTGGTTGGCCGTTTTGTCGACATAGATGGACTTGACAAAATTATTCTTCATATCCGCTGTTCCGAAATAGCGGAAGCCGGAGAAATTGTAATTAATCTTTTTAATGCCATCGCTCACGGTCGCCAGCCAGAGGTTGTGAAAGCGGTCGGCCATGCAGCCATTGATAAATCCGTTGTTGAGAAAAGACTGCTGTTGCAGGTTGACCAGGTGGGCGCGGTACCGGCCCGTATGGGTGTCCAGTTCAAACACTTCGCCGCTAAACACGATAATAAAAAGATCGTTTTTCAGGCGGTAGAGATGTAGCGGGAAGCTTTGGTGATCTCTTTCGGGTGGGACGATATAGGGACAAACAAAGGTAAACCGGCCGGTGGCGATGCTCATTTTTTCGATGCCAAGCGAGCTGGCCACCAGCAGGCTGTCATCGTTCAATTTTTCGATGGCATGAAAATACCGCTGTTCATGGCTTGCTTTTACAGAGGTGGTTTTTTTGGTATCGGTGTTGATGATGCGGATTTCTGCCGGCGCCAGGAAAGCGCAGATATTCCTGCCGGCGGCAACAAAGAAGTTTTGGATGGGGGAAAGGGGGGAAACCAGTTGGGGACCGCTTACCGGCGAATAAGGGATGGAATCGGCCAGCCTTGTTGTGCTCTTGTCGATGGCCAGCAGGCCATAAGGGGTAGCGCACCAGACCAGCGGCCCTTCTTCCAATACGGCATAAATAAGATTATCCGACAGGTCGCCGCCGGGGCTGGCGCTGAATTCATATATCTTTTTAAACGAATTTGTGTGAATATCGTATTCGTTTATCCCTTTACTATGGGTTATCCAGAGATTCCCGTTGGCGAGCCGGAGAAAATGGACGTATTTATCGTCTGGCAGGCCCTTACTGCCGCCATCTACCATCACCTGGTGAAAGCGCTTGCCATCGAAGCGCTGCACCCCGCTGCCCGTACTGACCCACATAAACCCGTTTCCGTCCTCGGCAATATCGGCTACATGGCTTTGAAGCAGTCCTTCGTTTACATTATAGGAAACGCTGTTGAGGCGCAGTAGCGGTTGTGAGCGGAGACTACCGGCAGATAAAAAGGCAACCAATAACCACGCAAGGCGGGCAAGTCGTGTTTTATCATATAGTATATTCGGGCTATGCAAGAGGTTTGAAATCCACCCAAAGGCAGACAACACCCAAAATAACGCAAATGTGTTATTGATCCGTTGTTTTTTTAAGTGGAGTTTTACAATGTCTCTCCTGAAATCCACCCGGTGATAAACCTGCTGCCGGCAAGCACTCAACATTATTATATCTGTTCCAGGATAAAAGATCCGTCAAGTATAGTCTGCGAGGTAAGGTTATTTTAATGCAGACTCAAATCCCCCAAATTCCAAAAGAATGCGGGGGATTTATTCGTTTGGGACCTATCTTATTTTACGCCGGAGACGCAACCGCAATTATCAATTCGTTTTCACAACTACTTCTTCCACCATTTGCGTATTGACCTCAAACGATTGTAATTCCCTGGTCTTAGCATTCCTGATGGTAAACGTTGCGCTGGTAGTCTCCGATTTGGGAAGCCGGAAAATCTTACTGAAGTTTTTGTCCCTGAAATTGCCCTGGTAAAGCAGGTATCCATCCTCGCCCTTCACCGTTACGGTAAACGGGGTGCCGGCCGCGTTATCATATTTAACGGATATCGACAGCATGTCGTCCTGGCTTCCTATATACGTGACCGATGCCGTGTGAACTGCTATTGGCTGTTTTACCTGTGATACTTGCGCCTCGGCGGCGATGCCTGCCGCCATAACGATGGCGGTTAATGCAAGTTTGTTCACTACACGGCGTACTGATGCAGTACGAAAAAATTGCTTTTTCATTTTGATGGTTTTAATGGTAAGTAATAAAATGTTATGGAAGCAATGTTGCGGAAAGCAATGCGGGTGCAAGACAAACGTAATGTGATAGGCAAATAGGAATCGCGGGGAGCAAGAATGTTGAAGAAACGCATAAACCGGGCCGCTTCGTATACTGCTGTGTTAAGTTTCTGTGAATTGGTATTCGTTCCGATTCTTGTGCAGCCTGCGTTTTACAACTGTAAGATAGGAAATTAATTTGAGAAAATGTGAAAATGCTTGTCCCGGAATTTCCACATTCTCACATTTCCACATTATTCTTATTTCTGCATCCGCTGTACTACCCCCTTCAACCCCTGCTGTATATCCTGCCCGCGCAGGCGTTCGCGCATGGCCGAGAGTACGGGAGGTGAGATGACCCAGTTCATGGAATATTTATCCGGCGAATCGTATGGTTTGTACAGGTTAAACTCCGTATAGTGATTGTTGTCGTTGTACCAGTCCTGCATAAAATGCACCAGCCGCAGATCGTTCACCACCGTTTGCGTCCCATAAGCGCCATACAATGTTTTTACCGGGGCGGCCAGGTCGTTTACCAGCGCGTTGATGGTATCCAGCCGGGGCTGACCGATGGGGTCATTCGTAATATGAAGAATATAAAACTCAACCGAATCCCTGTACCGGTAAATAGATGGCCGGGACGGGTCATCGAGCATTTTTTTAATGGCTATCAGCATTTCATTGACCACGCCTGCGCCTGAATTGTCGAAATAACCGCCGTCTACAAAATAATGTGGTCGTGACCTGTTTTCCGCCGGGTAATAATGATCGATCCTGCCGGCGGGACTCAGGTAGGGGAAACTGGCGCCGAGCACCACGCTGGTGCTTAGCTTCATATCGAGGGAATCATTCAACAGGCCCAATACGTCGATGCGTTCATCGAAAGTATTATCGTCCACCTGTATATTGCTGATCACCGCCGGACGGCCATCCTGCATACGCGTGGTATTGATAAACAGGATGGGCAGTGAGTAATTTCGATCGCCTTTTATAGCCATCATACCGCTGAAGGTAGTGTCCAGTTTCCTGCGCAGGAACGCAGAATCATCGGGTGCTTTCTCCATCGAAGCCACCAGCGCATCTTCCCGGTTTTTCCAGGTGATAAAGGGAATCACATGCTGGAAAAAGTCCGGGCCAAGCATATACGCCAGCGTATGGGAAAGAAAATCCGATTTCAGGTAATCCTGCGCCGCCGTGCGATAACTGCTGTCCCCCTTGACCGACACGCCCTGTTTGTTCATCAGCAATGCAAAGAAAGTGGCGTTGCCCACGCTTCCGCCCGAAGCGCCGGACATGCAAAAAAGATGTTGGGAGAAATCGACGCTGGCGTCATCCTGCAGATCGCCCATAACAGAAGCGGCCCAATAACCTGAGCGCGAAGCACCCCCATTGGCCATTACAATGTATATGGGGTATTTTTTAGCTGACCGGTGAATGGCGCTGTCATGCTGCGCCAGCCAGTTGCTAAAGTATTCCGGCAATTGCTGCCGGTTGCCGAAACTATGCTGTTGGTCAGCCAGTTTTTTCGCAGGCAACGATACCATGTACTGCTCCTTATTCATGCCGATAATAAAAGCCAGCAACAATATAACAAGATGAAAATTGAAACGGGCGAATACCGACACCGTGGTCACGATATTAAGAAACCCGGCAATCACCCCAAATGCGATAAGGATAACGGGTACGGTGCCCAGGAAAACGGAAAACTTTACTGAATTGAGCGCCACCACGTAAATCATTGTTACTCCCAACCCGATAATATTAAACGCGATAAAATAATTGCGGTCCTCGTTGTCAAACAACAGGCGTTGCATTTTCCTGGCCAGCAGCCGGATGCCGGTAGCATTGGCATAATCATAGGGCAGTTGCTGCAGGGCCTGTGCATCGGGTTGCTTTTTGTCTATCAGCTTCCTGCGGCCGATCATGAACAGGACAAAAGATACCTGCATTTCGACAAACAGGATCACCAGCCCCTGCGCCGATTGAAGCGCCGTTACGGCAATCGCTGAAAGCAATAATACCACTGCGGTAATGCTCATCAGCAGGGTTGCCGACCCATCGCGGCGAATGATAAAATAATCCCAGAGCCGGTCGACCAGCAGGTAAAGGGGAACCGACACGCCCAGCAACACCGTGGCCGTGGTAGCGGACAGCGGGTGCCGGAAATATTGTATCTGCAACAGCGCGAGTATGATAACCGAAAAACAGCTAAACCCCAGCAGGCGGGGAAGATGCACGCGCACGTTTTTTAAAAAGTAGGAGGGCTGCTCCCAGAGTTTTGCCTTCGACACGAGCCGGGAAGAATACCAGATCATATAGGCCCAGAAGCATTGTGTCAATATGAGAAAAACAAAGGCATTCTTTTTCTGAAGCGTAAACAGGAGAATATCCTTGCCCTGGGTGATTTGCCAAAAAGCAATATAGGTGAACAATAGAAAGATTAGCGCGGGGAAAAACAGCCAGGCCGCTTTGGCGATGTTGCGATAGGATTCGGCGGATTTTAGTGCATTCCAGGTTGCGTTGGCCCATTCAAAGGATTTGTGCATGACAGCAGGGGATTTAAGGCCTGAAAATACGGAATCGGGGCAGGAATGCAATACCCGCTATGTGGTATGGTGAGTAGTGAGTAGTCAGTTGTGAGTGCTTGCGACCTATTCACTCCCTCAGGCGTTCAGCATCTTCCAAAGTAAATCCTTTAGTTCGGTCAGCCCCTTATGCGTAACGGAAGAAATAAATATATGAGGGATGGCTTCCGGTAGCTCCTTTTCAATGGCGGCTCTTAATTCTTCGTCGAGCATATCGCTTTTACTGACGGCGATGATAAACTGTTTGTGGAGCAGTTCGGGATTGTATTCCCGGAGTTCGTTGACCAGTATGTCGAATTCCTTTTTATGATCATTGCTATCGGCCGGTATCAGGAACAGCAACACGGGGTTTCGTTCAATATGACGCAGGAAACGATGCCCCAGTCCTTTTCCTTCCGCTGCGCCCTCGATGATGCCGGGCAAATCGGCAATGCAGAACGAACGCCCGTCGCGGTACTCCACCATACCCAGTTGAGGGGTCAGGGTGGTAAATGCGTACGACGCAATCTTCGGAGTGGCGGCGGTGACAACCGAGAGCAGGGTAGACTTGCCGGCATTGGGAAAACCCACCAGGCCCACATCGGCCAGTACTTTTAGTTCCAGTATTTTCCAGCCTTCTTCTCCATCTTCACCGGGTTGGGCATGGTCGGGCGCCTGGTTGGTCGGGGTGGCAAAATTGGAATTGCCCAGGCCCCCGCGGCCTCCTTTCAGCCAGATTACTTCCTGCCCGTCTTCTAATATTTCGGCCTGCAGGTGCCCGCTTTCTTCGTCCCGGGCAACGGTGCCCAGGGGCACTTCAATAATAATATCCTTACCCGTGCGGCCGGTGCAATTGTTCTTACTGCCGTTTTCACCATCTTCCGCCAGCACGTTTTTAAAATAGCGTAGATGCAGGAGGGTCCAGAGATTTTTGTTGCCCCGGAGGATAACATGCCCTCCACGGCCACCGTCTCCGCCATCGGGTCCACCCATGGCTGTCAGCTTATTACGCATAAAATGCTTAATTCCTGCCCCGCCATGACCACTGCGGCAAAACACCCTTATATAATCAATGAAATTGTTCTTTTCTGACATACACACCGTTTCACGAAACGCGAATGTACGGTAAATGCAGTTAGTGGCTTTTCTTCCAGGTCTCGTACAGCTTCTCCTGCGAGGGTTTGCCGGGTTCGGGTTCCCTCAATGGCTCACAGGCTGCCCAGCTTTCCTGCATCTCTTTCGGCAGCGCCTGGTAGAGCGCCGTGCCCCGGGTTTTCCAGGCGATCATCTCATCGCTTACCTCTTTTATCTTTTTAGCGGGATTGCCGACAATAAGGCTTCCTGGTTCAAATACTTCGCCTGCTTTTATAAAACTCATGGCGCCTACAATACATTCATCGCCTAATACCACGTTATCCATGACCACGCTGTTCATGCCCACCATACAGTTCCGGCCAATCGTAGCGCCGTGCACCACCGCACCGTGACCAATATGCGCGCCTGCTTTCAACAGCACCGTCACACCGGGAAACATGTGGATAGTGCAGTTTTCCTGCACATTGCAACCATCTTCGATAATGATCTGCCCCCAGTCGCCGCGGATAGCGGCCCCGGGACCGATGTAAACATCCTTACCGATAATTACATTGCCCGTTACCGCCGCCTGCGGGTGGATAAAGGAAGAAGGATGCACCACGGGTATAAAGCCTTTGAAAGAATACGTCATTTCACACCTCCCATTCCTTTTCGGTCCTGAATACCGTTCCTTTAAAAAGCGCCACGATCTCACCACTTTCCCGTTGCACTTCGATATAATAATTGCCGATGCGGTTGGTCAGCGATTGCTCCATCGCCGTGGCGATAATGGTATCCCCGGCTTTGAGCGGTTTTACATGGGAGATGGAGGTTTCTATCGACATGGCATGCCGGCCCTGGCTATTGGAAGCAAAGGCCAGTGCGCTATCGGCCAGCGAAAAGGCGATGCCCCCGTGGGCTATTTCCAGGCCGTTGCACATTTCCTGGCGGAGTGTCATCTTCAGCTTGCAAAAGCCTTCTTTTTCTTCCAGCCGTTCGATGCCGAGCCATTGAGAAAAATAATCCTTCTCCATCATTTTATCGATGATCCTGCTGACTTTGGTGGTACTCATGCGGGTTGTTGTTTTATTCTCCTTTAAAAACAGGGACACGTTTTTCAAGAAAAGCCTGTACGCCTTCCTTGTAATCATGGGTATGAGCGGCGGCATATTGCAGTTTGTCTTCCAGTTGCAATTGCTGTTCAAAGTCATTGGCAAACGAAGCATTCAGCGCCTGCTTGGTAAGCGCCAGCCCGCGGGTAGGCATCTGCGAAAGCGTATGAGCTATCTTCAGCGATTCTCCTGCGAACGCATCATCGGCAAATACTTTATACAGCATGCCAAAACGTTCCGCTTCTTCCGCACTTATCTTATCGCCGAGCATCATGAGGGCGCTTGCCTTTTGCCAGCCCACCAGCCGCGGCAAGGTAAAGGTACCACCGCTATCGGGTATCAAACCGATTTTTGAAAAAGCCTGTATAAAAGAGGCGCTCCGCGTGGCTACCACCACATCGCAGCAAAAGGCGATATTGGCGCCGGCCCCGGCAGCAACGCCGTTGACAGCGCAAACGATGGGCTTTTCTATTGCGCGCAGGCGGCGCACGATGGGGTTATAGTGCTCTGCCAGTAATTTGTCAAAAACAGGGGCGTTTTCACCCACCATCTCACTCAAATCCTGTCCTGCGCAAAAAGCCCGGCCGCTGCCGGTAAGATAAATACAGCGCACGCTTTTGTCGGCGGCGCAGTCGTCCAGCGTTTTTTGCAGCAGCAACGCCATTTCACGATTAAAGGAATTGAATTTTTCGGGACGATTCAGCGTGATGACCGCAACGGCCTGTTTTATTTCGAGTAAGACGGAAGACATTCGGTAAATGTTTTATTGCTGATGCTAAGATTGATTTTTTGGGCAGTCACCTCATTTTCACAACCTGTCCCGCCAAAGCGGGATTTCCACCTTGTTTTTAATGGCATTTGAAGTAATCGAAGGGCTCTTTGCAGTCTTCGCAGCGATAATGCGCTTTGCAGGCGGTGGAACCGAACTGGCTCACCAGCACCGTATGGTACGAATTGCAGCGCGGGCACTGGATGGCTTCTTCCCTTGCAAACAGGTTGATATCGCACACCGAAGCCGTTGGCAGCGGTGGCGCAATGCCGTAAGCCTTCAGCTTTTCCTTGCCCGCTTCGCTCATCCAGTCGGTGGTCCAGGCCGGGCTCAATACGGTCGTCACTTTCACCTTTTCTTTCGAAAAGCCGCCCCGCATGACAAGCTGCGCCTTTATTTCCCATTCAATCATCATCATGGCCGGGCAACCGGAATAGGTAGGTGTGATAACAACTTCCACTTCGTCGCCGTTCAGCTTCACGTCGCGCACAATACCCAGGTCGGTGATCGAAAGTACGGGAACTTCCGGGTCATTTACCTGTTCCAGCAGGGCCCAGGTCTTTTGGATCGATATGTCGGTTGCGGTTGACATGGTGATTTCACTACCACTCAGCACCCGGGTAGGCTCTTTGCAGGTATTGCATTTCGGCGAGCACATAACCCAGGTGTTCGGTATGTTTTCCTTCTTTTCCCCCGGTTTGCATCCAGCCATCCGGTGGCAAGGGCAGGGTTGCTTCCTTCAACACCTCGCTTATTTTATGCAGCCATTCATTTTTAAACGAAGAAGGATCAACGCCGATAGCGGCGACTGCCAGCGATTGCTCATAGGGTGCTGCAATGGTAAGCTCACCGGTATAAGGCCATAAATTTGCCAGTGCGTCCGCTATGCGGCGATGGCTTTCTTCCGTTCCGTCACCGAGACGCACCACCCATTCACCGCTCCAACGCAGGTGGTAAGCCACTTCCTTGAGGGCTTTCCCGGCGATAGCGGCCAGTTGTGCATCAGGGCTGTTTTGCAATTGCAAGTACAGGTACCATTGATATGTGCTGAAGAAAAACTGGCGCAGAATGGTTTTTGCCCAATCGCCTTTGTCCAGTTCCACCAGCAGGCAGTTGTTGAAATCCCAGGCATCGCGGAGATAGGCCAGGCTGTCTTCCGTAGCGCCGCCGCCTTTCAGCTCAGCGGCGTACTGGTAAAGCATACGCGCCTGCCCGATAAGATCGAGCGCAATATTGCTAAGTGCAATGTCCTGTTCCAGTATGGGACCGTGGCCGGTCCACTCACTGTTGCGCTGGCCCAATATCAGCGTGTTGTCGGCAAGATGCAGGGTATAATCGATTAATGCCTGTTTGCTCACGGCTACATGTGTTTTAATTCGTCCGGCAAATCATAAAACGTGGGATGACGGTAGGCCTTGTCATTGGCAGGGTCATACAGGCTACCGGCCTCATCGGGATTAGAAGCATGGATGTTTTTTGATTCCACCACCCAGATGCTGATCCCTTCCTGCCGCCGCGTGTATACGTCCCGTGCATTCTCGATGGCCATCTGTGCATCTACGGCGTGCAGGCTGCCGACGTGTTTGTGATCGAGACCTTGCTTGGATCGGATGAAGATTTCCCATAAGGGCCAACCCTCAGCCCCACCCCCCGAGCCCCCTAAAGGGGGGGGAGTGACGTTTTCTTTTCCGGGTTCTGTTCTTAAAGAGGAAGATCCATTTTCAGAAGAGGGAGCAGCAGAGCCGCCGCCATCGTCCGATAAATCCCCATAATAATATTTTCGTATCAGGTTGTTCATATAATGATGTAAATAAAATTTTATTACGCTGCTGCCAGGCCCCCTTTAGGGGGTTGGGGGTACTCCCCCTTTAGTGGGCCGGGGGGTGGTTGTTTCTGTTTTTTCTTTTTTGCATGCGCTACTGCCGCCTCTCTCACCCATGCCCCTTCTTCATGCGCTTTTACCCTTGCTGTCAATCGTTCTTTATTGCAAGGCCCGTTGCCCCTGACCACATTATTAAACTCTTCCCAATCGATAGGCCCGAAATCATAATGATTCCGTTGGGCGTTCCACTTCAGTTCCGGATCGGGCAGGGTCATGCCAAGCAGCTTTACCTGCTCCACGCACATATCGATAAAGCGTTGCCGCAGTTCGTCGTTGGTAAAACGTTTTACCTTCCATTTCATGCTCTGCGCCGTATTGGGCGACGCATCGTCGTTGGGGCCAAACATCATAATAGAGGGCCACCACCAGCGGTTGATAGCGTCCTGGCACATACGTTTTTGCGCTTCGCTGCCCCTGCTAAGCGTGAGCAGCAGTTCAAATCCCTGGCGCTGGTGAAAACTTTCTTCTTTGCACACGCGCACCATTGCCCGGGCATACGGACCATACGAGGTACGGCAAAGCGGCACCTGGTTCATAATGGCGGCGCCGTCTACCAGCCAGCCAATGGCGCCCATATCGGCCCAGGTGATCGTCGGGTAATTAAAGATGGAAGAATACTTGGCTTTGCCGGAATGAAGCTGGCTGATCATCTCATCACGGCTGATGCCCATGGTCTCGGCGGCCGAATAAAGATAGAGACCATGACCCGCTTCGTCCTGCACTTTGGCGATTAATATAGCCTTGCGCCGAAGTGAAGGGGCACGGCTTATCCAGTTGCCTTCGGGCAGCATGCCGACGATCTCACTATGGGCGTGCTGTGAAATCTGGCGGATAAGCGTCTGCCGGTATTTATCCGGCATCCAGTCGCGCGGCTCGATCTTGATTTCCTTATTGATCTTGTCCTGGAAGATTTTTTCCAATTCCATTACTGACATGGCATAGCTATTTTGCTCTTGTCAAAGATACAAATAATTCCGGCTGTTGCTAACGATTGTTAGTGATTTAACGGGTATCAAAATCAACCATCACCTTCTCACTCCGCGGGTGCGATTGACAAGTAAGTATAAAACCAGCGTTGACTTCTTCGGGCTCAAGCGCATAGTTATTGTCCATTTCTACCTTGCCTTCTATAAGACGCGCGCGGCAGGTGGCGCATACGCCGCCTTTGCAGGCGAAGGGAAGATCGGCTCCCTGTTGCAGGGCTGCATCGAGAATAGCCTCGCCGTTATATGGCAGATCAAAATCAAAAGAAATGCCGTCCAGTTTGACGGTCACCTTACTTATTTTGCCGGAAGGCGCAGCGGCAGTAGTGGTAGCGCGGGCGGAGCCGCCGCCTGTTTTTTGCCCCGGGGTGGTGAATAACTCAAAATGAATCTTAGCAGGTGGAACGCCTTTTTGTTCCAGTGTTTCTTTGATCGAAAAGATCATTGCCTCCGGTCCGCAGAGAAATATATCGTCCATGCCCGTGAGATCGATAAGCTTTTCGCCCAGTTGCAGGCATTTCTCTTTATCGATACGGCCGTGGTTGACCACTGCATCCGTTTTTTCCCGGCTTAGGATATGATGCAATACAAAACGGCTGGTATAGCGGTTTTTCAATGCTTCCAGTTGCTCTTTAAAAATAATGGACGCCCGGTTGCGGTTGCCATAGACCAGCGTAAACGAGCTTTGCGGCTCAGTGGCCAGGGTGGTTTTGATGATCGATAAGATGGGGGTGATGCCGCTGCCGGCAGCAAAAGCGAGGTAGTTCTTTTTGCTGGAGGCGTTCAGCGTAGTATAGAACCTGCCGGAAGGCGGCAGTATTTCGATGGTATCGCCGGTCTTCAGGGTATGATTGGCAAAGGTGGAAAACAGGCCGTTGTCGACTTTTTTAACGGCCACGCGCAATTCGTTGTCGGAAATGCCGCTACAGATGGAATAGGAACGGCGCACTTCCTGCCCGTTGAGCATGGTTTTAAGCGTAATATTCTGTCCCTGTGTAAAGCGGAATTCCGCCTGTAGTGCTTCCGGTATATCAAAAGCAATGGATACGCATTCCGATGTTTCGTTGCAAATATCCTTTATCCGAAGGGCGTGAAAATGAGTGGCCACGGTACTGATTATTTGTTGTTTTGCAGGCCACCGATAAGGATGGCTACCATATTCTCTTCCAGCTTGTCGCCGCTGATCTTTTGCCGGCTGCGGTGCCAGCTTTCAATGCCGCTCACGGCATGCAGCATGATCAGGACAGCCGTGGGAGCGTCGATAGATTTGATTTCGTGTTTGCGAATACCTTCCTCGATGATAGAGGCAATACGCTGGCGGTACATCCGGCGCTGCGTTTGTATGTTGGACAGGTACGGGTCGGTAAGATGTTTCCATTCGCGGTCGCTCACATACACCTCTTCGTAATTGTGAAGCATCTGCTGGATCAGGAAACGCAATATTTCTTCTATCTTTTTGATAGAGGTGGTCTCGCTGGCGTCTACCTTGTCGATATGCGACATAAACTTATTGGCGACCTTATAACAGATCTCCTGCAGTATCTCCGCCTTGGAGCTGATATGATTGTAGAGACTGGCGGCTTCCACGCCCACCTGTTCGGCGAGGTCGCGCATGGAAGTGGCGCTGAAACCACGTTCACGAAACAGGCGCGCGGCCGTTTCAATGATGGTCTCCTTGCGGGTACTGTTTTTTCGTTGTCGGATTTTTGCCATACAAAACAGAGTAAATTAGCCCGGTAAAATTAGGGCTGTTTATTCATAAAACTTTCTATCCACTTTATTAGTGATTGCCGGAACACTCCTCAGGTAGGCATAAAGCGCCTTTGCTTCGGATTCGCTCAGGTTGGCATAGGGTAGCATAGGATAACGCAGGGAGTGTTGATTGCCAGGCAGTTGTCCAAAGCGAACGGCTTTTACAAAATCATCTTCCGTCCATTTGCCGATGCCCGTGGTTTCATCCGGCGTTATGTTGAGGGTGAGCATTTCATGCCCGTCCATATCATACATTTTATTGCTGCCGCCGAAGAAGCCGGGCGATTTTTCAGGATTGAAGTAATCGTTTTTGGCAAAATCGCGCGAATGGCAGGCATAGCATTCCAACTGGTCAAGGGCGATGTATTTCCCCCATTTTACCGGGTCGGTGGTATCGGGCAGGCTGATCACATGATCAGGGTAAGGAAACGGTTTTGCCGCCCCAATCGTGACCAGGAATTTGGTCAGGAAAGAGGGCTTCGTCTCCTGTGCGCGGCTGGTATCGGCCTGTACCCAGGCATTGTCCGAACGCAGGAAGGCGATGATGGAATACAGGTCTTCATCGGCAATATGCACCAGCTTGGGCATATACATGGGCACATACTGCCCGTCCCTCCGGATGCCCGTACGGATAAAATAAACCAGTTCACCGTCGGTCCAGCCGGCGATGCCCGCAACCGGGTCCTGGGTAAGGTTTTTGGAATACACATGGCCGAACATGGGTATTTCGGTGAGTTCACGACCGGTGAGTTTCTTTGTCTGGTCGTTGTAATGACAGTTCCTGCAAAGCATGGAAGCCAGTTTGGCGCCCTGTTCCACGCGTTGGGGGGTAACGGCTATCTTAATATCTTTTTTCTCAGGGGTATATTTCGGAATGCTACGGAAAGAGATATAGGCGGCCATAACGCCCACCAGTATTATTACGGTTCCAATAAGAAAGAAAAGCGCTTTAAAGAACTTTTTCATGCAAGCGGGGTTTAGGGGTGAAAATTCAGGGGCAAAAGATAGGGATAAATCCTTTTACCGCGCTATGAGAACCAGAAAAAATGCTGTAGGTTTGCCCGGTTTTTGACTGAAAAACATACCAGTAAACAATATTTATCCATTTAATACTTCCCGTACTATGTCTGTAATTGTAGTAGGCACG
>DASYCT010000064.1:0-3712 GCA_036500065.1 Chitinophagaceae bacterium
AAATAGTATCCGAGATCCTTGGGTGTGGGAGAAGACATTAAAAGAGTTTGTTTGGTTGCAGGTTGCCGGAACATTTACTTATTCTTCATCAATAAACCGCTTCGTAATTGGCTGGTAAGAATCTATCCTCCGGTCACGCAGGAACGGCCAGTGCGTGCGATAGCGATCCGTCGCCGCCGTATCTATTTCCTGTACAATCACTTCTTCCTTATCATGCGAAGCCTGGTAAAGCACGCTGCCAAACGGGTTGGCGATAAAAGAACCGCCCCAGAATTTCATCAGGCCATCCTGTTCCAACCCTACCCTGTTCACGCTCACTACATGTACGCCGTTGGCCACCGCATGGCTGCGCTGGATAGTTTGCCAGGCATTGTACTGCTCGGTATTGGTGGCTTCGTCCTGCGAAGTGGCCCAGCCGATCGCCGTAGGATAAAACAGGATTTCCGCGCCCATCAGCGCCGTAATGCGCGATGCTTCCGGGTACCATTGATCCCAGCAGATCAATATCCCGATATTCGCATACCGTGTTTTGAATACCTTATATCCCAGGTCGCCGGGAGTGAAATAAAACTTTTCATAATAGGCCGGGTCGTCCGGTATATGCATCTTGCGGTACTTGCCCAGGTAAGTCCCGTCGGCATCCAGCACCGCCGTGGTATTGTGATAAAGCCCCTGCGCCCTTTTTTCAAAAAGCGATGCGATGATCACCACGTTCAGTTCCGCGGCCAGCCTGCCCAATGCATCGGTGGAAGCACCGGGAATGGATTCCGCCAGTTTGAAATTTTCATACTCCTCTACATCGCAGAAATACAGCGAGGTAAATAATTCCTGCAGGCAAACGATCTGCGCTCCTTTGGCCGCCGCTTCTTTTATCCGGGCGATCGCTTTCTGGAGGTTGGCCGTCTTATCGCCTGTACAGCTCATTTGCACCATTCCAATCCTGGTATTGCTCATATTACCGGTTTTAAATGAAGCGCAAATTTATGTGATAGTAATGAAACGGGCCCCAATGCCCTGTGTAGATATAAATGATTTAATTTCAGCCTTTCCCGGGGAACCGTTTAAAAATCACCCATGTTGTTATTGACCCTCAACGCAATGCTGCTGCTTTTTCTGACCATCGGGTTGGGTGTAGTCAGTCAGTCGCTGCTGGAAAAACTGTTCGGGGAGCCGGTGGCGTCCGATCTTCCCGGTCTTTTCTTAACCGGTCTTTTTTTCTCTACGGTCTACTTCAACCTCGTTTCGTTCTGGTTTCCTGTCAACTGGCTCTGCCTGCTCCCATTGATGTTTATATGCGCGCTTTTCTTTGGCCTGCAAAAGGAAAAATACCGGCAACTGGTTCACTTGTTCCGCCGGCGGATAGACTTTATGTTTTCAAAGGATGCCCGGCTGCCATTCGTTTGCATCTTACTGTTGCTGTTCCTCTTTTTCCTGTTGCCGTCGGGCAATCCCGACGGCCCGGGATACCATTTCCTTTCGATACGCTGGTATGAAACATTCCCGGTGATACCGGGATTGGGCAACCTGCACGGGCGCTTTGCTTTTAACCCCGCCTCCTTTATCGTGCAGGCAGCATGGTCGTTTACCAGTCTCGCGGGACAACCCATTTATACGCTCAACAGCGTTGCCAGCGGTCTGCTGCTGCTCTGGCTGCTGGCAAGGCTTATCAACCACCGGAACACCCGGGCCGGCCTGTTTTATTTTATCCTGCTCCTGCTCATGTGCAGGACCCTGTTGGGCAATATGTCTTCGGTGGCTTCCGATACCCTGGTGTTCGTATGTATAGTCTATGCCCTGGTGCGTTTCTTCGAGCTTATACGGGCAAAGGAAATTACGACCGGCAATATCATCGTCCCCGTTATCGTGTCCCTCTATGCGCCGGTGGCTAAATTATCCGCCTACCCCCTGCTGATGGTGATACCGTTTGTTTTTTATCTTTTACCGGGCGGTAAGAAAAAGATCGTTCCAATGTTGAAATGCGTCCTGCCGGCGCTCCTGCTATATCTTCCCTGGCTGGCCAGGAATTATATCATGAGCGGCTACCTCGTGTATCCAATGCCTGGTATCGATTTTTTTAACCCGGACTGGAAAATATCCAAAGATTTGCTAACCATAGAATATGATTATGTCCGGTACGGCGGATTCATGGATAACGCGTTGCTAAAGACATTTCAACACAAGCCATCGTTTTCCTTTACACAATGGTTTTTACCCTGGGTTTCGACGATGATTAAATACCAGCCCGGTGATTTCTTTTTTTTCCTCGCCGCTTTTTTGGCCCCCGTAGGATGGCTTATAGTGTTTATGCGAAAGCAACGGCCCGACCGTACATTTCTGATCCTGTTGCTGATAATCTATATGGGTTGTGTGATATGGCTGTTTACTTCTCCAGGTATCCGTTTCGGCGCCGGCTTTCTGTCGCTCTCCATTGTTTTGCCGTTGTTGCTCACAAAGGAAGCAGGCAAAAAAATGTCACCACGCGTCTTGCAACCGCTTTTTATTATTCTCCTGGTCTACTATACGATCAGCGCATACCAGTTGATACAGGTATATAACAAGAAAAGAAACCACGCGGTAAGTATAAAAACTCCCTGGATATACCCGTTACCCAATTATCAATATACGTTGCAGGCCGCAACGAATTTCCCCTACAGGATCATGAATACCGGGGTAAAGCTGTATTTAGCTGATTCCACTCATCATTGCATCAATGCCTGTTTGCCCTGCATGGACTGGCAATATGGAGATATTGAAATGAGAGGCAAGCGCCTGGAAGATGGGTTCAGGTGCACCCGCAGCAGGTTGCCGGAGACATTTCCTTTTCTAAAAGATCGGTAAACCCCTGCGCTTTTTTACCCGCGTCCCATCTGCTTCAGGAAGGCGACATGCGATGCCACCGCGTACCGCATCCGGCGGAATTCGATGTACTGGATGCCATATTCCGCACAGGCGCCTTTGATGATCTTGCTGATGGCAGGATAATGCACGTGCGATATTTTGGGGAACAGGTGATGTTCTATCTGGAAGTTCAGCCCGCCGACCAGCCAGCTGATAAGCCTGTTCTGGGTGGCGAAATTGGCCGTTGTCTTAATCTGGTGAATGGCCCACTCGTCTTCCATCTTTCCGCTATCGGCATCCGGGAGCGGGAAAGCGGTATGTTCTACCGTATGAGCCAGTTGGAACACAAGACTCAATACCAGGCCGGCTACCAGCGTAAAGATCAGGAAGCTAATAAGCCAGGATTCAAAACCAAGCCGGTAGATGGGCAATCCCACGAACAGGAACAAATGAAAAAGCTTAAAACCCCAGAACACCAGGTGATCGGAGAGTTTCATTTTCTTCAATTGCATCGTGCCAACCTTTGACTTGAAATATTTCTGGTAGTCGAGTACAAAAATCCAGAACAGGTAGAGCAGGGAATAAAGCCCCCAGAAATAGATGTACTGGTATTTGTGAAGACGGTATTTTTTCTGGTGGGAGCTCATACGCATCCATGGCTGTATGTCGATATCGTCGTCGATACCTTCCACATTGGTATAGGCGTGGTGGATGACATTGTGCTTCATGTTCCACATAAAGCTGTTGCCACCCAGTATGTTGAGCGAAAATGCCGCAATACTGTTCAGCCATTTGTATTTACTGAAACTGCCATGTGCGCCGTCGTGCATCACGTTGAAGCCGATAGCAGCCACGATACCGCCCAATACCACGC
>DASYCT010000065.1:0-4817 GCA_036500065.1 Chitinophagaceae bacterium
TCCGGTATCTTTACGACATGAGATACCCCGTAATTTGCTTTTTGCTCCTAATCCTTAGCTGCTGCGGCCTCCGGGCGCAGGAATTGTATGTGCCCCGCAATATCAAACTGGCGTATAAAAACGGTACCCGCTCGATCGATGGCCGGCCCGGCCAGGGCTATTGGCAGAACAAGGGACAGTATGCCATCGCGCTTTCGGTGAACCCGCCCGACCAAACGGTCCACGGTACGGAGGAGATAGTGTATCACAACAATAGCCGTGACACGCTTAAAACGCTTGTCATGCGTTTTGTCAATAACCTTCATAAATCAACGGCTGTACGTCTTTCGCCCACTTCGCCGGATGCGTTTACTCCCGGATTAAAGGTGGAGCAGTTTGCCATCAATGGTCAGCCTTACGCGGTCAACAGCGATCGCTGGAGCACGATAGGCGATGTGCCCCTGAAGGCTCCGCTGCTGCCCCACGATTCTATCCGTCTCCATATTGCCTGGCATTATGAACTGCCGAAATTGAGTGGCCGCGAAGGGATGATCGACAGCACGACCATGTATGCCGCCTACAGCTACCCAAGGGTATCGGTGTATGATGATTACAACGGCTGGGACAGGGTGGAGCACAACGGCCGGAACGAGTTTTACAACGATTTCAACGATTATACGCTGCAGGTATCCGCGCCAAAGAATTTCATAGTATGGGCCACGGGCGACCTGCTGAACCCCTCTGAAGTATTGCAGCCCGAAGCGGCTGCCCGCCTGCAACAATCGCTGGTCTCGGACGATATTATCCATATCGCTACCGTTGCCGGGCTCTCGGCCCACCTGGTCACCGCGCAAAACGAGGTGAATACCTGGAAGTTTGCGGCCAATGATATATCGGATGTCTGCGTGGGGATCAGCGATCACTATGTATGGGATGGAGGTAGTGTGGTGGTGGATGACCGCACCAAACGCCGGGCAAGCATGCAGGCGGCCTACGATGATAAGGCCGGCGATTTTCACCATTCGGTCGAATGGGGCAAATATGCACTGGACAAATTCTCTCACCATTGGCCGGGGGTTCCCTACCCGTTTCCCAAGATGACGGCTTTCCAGGGGCATGCCGACATGGAATACCCCATGATGGTCAACGATGGGACGGTGGGCGACAACCTGCGTTTTGCCCAATTGTTGCAGGACCACGAAATGGCGCACACGTATTTCCCTTTTTATATGGGAATCAATGAAACACGCTATGCCTATATGGACGAAGGCTGGGCCACCACGCTCGAATACCTGATCGGCATCGAAGAAGGCGGCAAGGCGGCGGCCGACGAGTTTTACAAGAGTTTCCGGGTAAGACGGTATATCAACGATCCTGCCGCGGAAGAGGACCAGCCGATCATCACGATGTCCACCCAGGTCAACGGCGTGGGTTATGGTAATAACTCGTATGGAAAGGCATCGCTTTCGTACCTGGCGCTGAAAGACCTGTTGGGTGATGACCTGTTTAAAAAATGCCTGCATGAATATATGGGCCGCTGGCATGGAAAGCATCCCATTCCCTGGGATTATTTCTATTCGTTCAACGATGCGTCAAAGCAAAACCTCAACTGGTTTTGGAACAACTGGTTTTTCAGCAATAATTATATCGACATCGCGGTCGACAATGTGCAGCAGAAGGGAACGAATTACGTGGTGTCGGTCAAGAATCCCGGCGGTTTTGCGATCCCGTTTGACGTGATTGCCACCTATATGGACGGCACGCGGGCCACGTTTCACCAAACGCCGGCGGTATGGAAGGCCAACCAGCAGTTTACGATTATCACTATTCCCGGGTCGAAGAACATCCGCTCCGTGCAGGTAGACGGCGGCATCTTCATGGACGCCAACCCGGCGGACAACGTGTTTAAAAATTAAGAGGTAGTTATTCCATGACGAGACCGGTTTGATCGATTTCAATATCGTATTGCTCCAAAAGCCCGGGCAGGCCGTACAGGCCGAATTTGGCTTTTTTTACCTTGTTTTTCGTAAGGTCGATGGAGTAATTATAGGAAGCACGGAAATCGGCGCCTTCGATAACTGTGTTGTCAAACTTAGCGTCTGCGAGGTCGCAGTCGGTAAATACGGCGGCGGTTAAATTGCATTCGGTAAAATCCACCTCGGTCAGTTTCGTGCTTTTGAAGATTGTTTTTTTGAGGACGGTTTGAAAAAAAGAGGAATGGCTTAACTGACATTTTTCGAAATAAACCGAGAAGCCGAATTTATTGCAGTGGTCGAATCGCAGACCAAGCATCTTGCAGTCGATGAAGCGGGCGTCGTTGAACGTGGTCTTTCCCAGCCTGGCGAGACTTAGATTACAATCCTTAAACACGCAATTGAAAAACCGGGAATCGGAAAGCCCGGCGCCGTTAAGCCGGCAATTGGTGAAGGTGCAGTTTTCATACTCGCCCATCACCCAGGGGATTTCCGTATAATCGATTTTATTGAAGGTCTTTCCTTCTACATAGGTTTCTGCCATGGGGGTTAATTGGGAATAGTACAAATATACACGAATGGATTTTCTTCCATTTGCACTATCTTTAAGTTACAACATCAATTCCAATGCTAACTGCTTTCCGGCTTCAACTGCGTCTTTTTATTGCCTTCTGTTTGCTGTCATTGATGACAGTTGCCCAGCAGAAGGGAACCGCTTCCAGTCCTTATATATTGGACCCTACACCCACCACGGTTGCCTGGGGCAACTACTGGTCGGAGATGCCGCCCGTGCTGCGGGTGCATTCCGGTGATTATGTGCGTGTGCACACGCTGCTTACCTCGACACCCGATCGGCTGGTACAGGCCGGCGTGGCGCCGGACCAGGTGGAAAAGGAACTGCGCGATGTGCAGGCGGTGAGAGATCGCGGGCCGGGCGGGCATGTGCTCAACGGACCCATCTACGTGGAAGACGCCGAACCGGGCGATGTACTGGAAGTGCGCCTGCAATCAATCGACCTTGCCATACCGTATGGCTACAACGCCATTGGCGTGAGCGGGTATTTGTCGGATGAGATCTTCGACCGCAAGATGCGGATTATCCAACTGGATAAAACAAAAATGATCGGCCATTTTGCGCCCGGCATCGATATACCCCTGCATCCTTTTTTTGGCAGCATGGGCGTGGCGCCTCCAAAAGAAGCGGGCCGCTGGAACAGCGCACCACCATGGGTACACGGCGGCAATATGGACAATAAAGAACTGGTTGCGGGTACCTCGCTTTTTCTTCCCGTGTTTGTAAAAGGGGCTTTGTTTGAAATCGGCGACGGCCATGCTGCGCAGGGCAATGGCGAAGTGGATATAACGGCTATCGAAACCTCGCTGATCGCCAATCTCCAGTTCATCGTTCACAAAGGCAAAAAACTATCCTGGCCGAGAGCAGAAACGGCCACTCATATCATCACGATGGGTTTCGACCGGGACCTCAACGCAGCCACCCGGATTGCAATACGGGAGATGATACATTATTTAATGGACGAAAAGAAATTATCGCAGACCGATGCTTATATGCTGTGCAGCGTAGCGGCGGATGTGGACATCAGCGAATTGGTGGATGGCAATGTGGGTGTTCATGTGATGCTGCCGAAATCGATTTTTGTACAATAAGGGATAAAACCGCGGATAAAAAACGTTCGGACAATCATTCCTTATCCATCCATTGTCGCATGGTATCGTTTCTCCGTCCTGTTAAATTCCTGATTTTCCGGTTGTCTCCTTTCAACACGGGTTTTAATTTTCCGTACCGGCTTTTTATCGATTTTATGTCCCTGTACACCTACCTGTTTTGACTTCAATACTTCTTTATGTACAAACGCTTCTTGCTCCTGGTACCCCGGCTCAAACTCCGCCAGGTAACGTTGCCATAATACCATATATGCCCGATCGCCGGTTTTTCCTGCTTTCAACAATCCAAGGGCCTCACTTACCATGATCCGGTACATGCCGGGACCCTTCCAGCTTTCGGGCAAAGCCGCATAGATCCTGGCCGCGACAGGCGCCGCGCATTGCATACGTCCCGCCGATTCCATTGTCCGCCGGTACCGTTTGTCCCGCAGCATCTGCTTGCGGGATAATTCCGGTTTTTTACGCAGCAATGCAATACCCTCCTGTACATAAAAACAGAGATTGTCGATGGTGCGTTTCAAAATAATCGGCCCGGCCTGCTTTGCCATGAAAAGAAATTTTCCCTAATTTACAAAGAATCGGCCGGAGGAAAAATGCCAACTTTTTTCTAAATCCATTAGAAATCAGACACGCGAATTTGATCGGACAAATGAGTGATCCCGATTGCTATTATTCTTTTTTCCCAGGTTAACGCGCCCCCCACAGGCTTCTGCTGTGACTATTACCCGTGTAGTAACCGGGTAGATAGAAGGTACATACCCGGTAGTAACTCCCGGGATACTCCCTATTACCTGCGTATTTTCTAAAACAATTTAATTTTATCCATTATATGAAACCGTCGGACGCTGCCGGGCGGCGTCTGCCCTTCCGCTCCATTTGCCGAAAACGTTCCTGTAGACTTTAGTCGAATACCTGGTCTCCGCCGGGCCGCCCGTTGGCGATATTGGTGTTTACCAACCCATAAACAGCATGCCGGCCCCGCAGATAAAAAGCGTCATGCCGGCGAGCGCGTGCATATAGCGTTCGAGTGTGGAGGTTTTAAACAGGGCCATACTGTAAAAACCGGCGGTGACCATGATCAGCATGGTGAGTAAGGTACATACGGTATAAACGATAATAAGTATGAACATGCCTTGCCAGGAGCTTTTGGCGGCGGGGAAATACAGCAGGGGTATCATTGGC
>DASYCT010000066.1:0-9380 GCA_036500065.1 Chitinophagaceae bacterium
GACCCCAATGGCAACTACACAAAGGTCAACAGCTACTTTGTGGAGAACGGCAGCTATGTAAAGCTGAAGAACGTGCAGGTGGGCTATAATTTCAACAGCAGTTTCCTCGACCGGATAAAAGTTAAAAGCGCCCGCGTATTCGTAATGGCCAATAATTTATTCACCATTACCCATTATTCAGGCCTGGATCCCGAAGTCGGCAGCGGCTTTTCCCATGCAGCGCTCAGCGGTTATGTCGGCGGTTCCGTCGGCGTCACCACCCGCGGGCTCGATGGCGTGTCGCAATACCCGCAAAACCATATCTATTCCGCCGGCATCGATCTTAATTTTTAATGTGGACGTTAAAACCTATCAAAATGCTTAAAAAAATAGCGATTACCATACTGCCGGCCATCTTAATCGTTGCCGGTTGCACCAAAGACCCTTCGCTGGTGGTACCCACCAACCTGTATTCCGTTACCAATTATCCCAACACCATCGACGGGCTCAATAGCGTACTCGCCACCGGCTATTCTGCCATGCGCGACGCCAATATGTACGGCTTCAACTACCTGCCAAAGGCCATGGCCAATTGCACCCATGTGGCCGATGATGGCGGTTTTGATGCCGGATGGACAGAAATGTGCAAAACCAATTTCACCGTCGCCAATTCCTACGCCCAGGGCGTTTGGCAGGTATGCTATGCCGGTATTAAAAACTGTAATACCGTGCTTCAGGCATCCAATGTGTACATGGCCAATTATGCCCAATCCGGCGATCTCGCCACGGTCAATTTAATCCGCGGCCAGGCCTATTGCCTGCGCGGTTATTATTTCTTCCTGCTCGAAGCCCTGTTCGGCGAAGACAATGTACCCAGCCCCACGGCAACCGACACCCTCGGCGTGCCGCTCGACACCATGCTGATCACCAGCCTTGCCACTTCACAGGTAGGGCGCAATTCCATCAAGTCCGTCTGGGCTTCGATTGAGAACGATCTCACGCAGGCGGCCACCCTCCTGCATGGCCAGGTATGGTCGGGCAACGACAAAGGCCGCGCCGGCGAATGGGCTGCCAAAGGGCTGCTTGGCAAAGCCTATATTTTTACCAAAGACTATGCCCATGCCAGGACCACCCTGCTCGATGTAATCAGCAACAGCGGTAAATTGCTTATGTCATACAGCAAGTACCACGATGCGTTCACCGGCATCAGCGCCAACGAGTTTAACGAAGAATCCCTGTTCGAGCTCAATATCGATTACTCCGCCAACGGCGATTATGGTGTGTACGGCAACGCACCCAACAGCACCAGCATCAACGGCCTTATATGGTCGCCCTTTATTCTCGGTACCGACGGCGCCGAAAACGATGCCATCGCCCTCGGCTATGGTAATGAAGTGCTCCACGATAAGAACATCGTACGCTTTGGCTTTCCCCTCGGCACCTACAACCTGGTCAGCAACCCGGCCTATAATTCATCGCACCCCGCCACGCCGTCCAATCCAAAGCTGATCATGGACCCCATCTATAAAGCCAACTCATTGCTCGTGCGTACGAATCAAACTGCCGACCCCCGTCTCTTTGTCAATGCCCTGCAGCCCTGGGTCGACTCTGCCATCAACACCCCCGCACCCGGCTATACGCCCGGCACCATACCCACGGCGGGCTTTGTGCCCGTGTCCAGGCCGGGCGGAACACCTAATCCCAATGTGTACCAGTGGAGCTTCCGCAAGTATGCACCCATCTATTGCAATGTCAACAATGTGCCCGGCGGACAGGCCGATGGCGCCAATATTTACCTCCTGCGCCTCGCCGACGTGTACCTGTTATATGCCGAAGCCTGTATCAATACCTCCGACCCCGTCAACGGTCTTGAATACCTGAACAAGGTAAAACGCAGGGCCTACGGGTACCCGGTCAACGCCGCCTCGCCCGTCGATTATGCCGGCCTTACCGCCAACACCGCTGCGGCGGCATCCGGCGACCCGGTACTGGGGCAAAATCCCCTCTATTACGAGCGTTGGGCCGAGCTGTTCAACGAAGGACAATGGTGGCTCGACATCTGCCGCTGGCACCTGGGCAAATCTGAAGCCGCTTTTTACGTTGCCGACCAGGCCAGCAGCGCGCTCCAGTTTCCCGATAAATCATACGCGTGGCCCATTCCCCTCGCGGAAATCAATGCCAATAACGTCATTGCAAAACAACAGAATCCCGGCTATTAACCGGCTGAGAAACCACCCGGAGGATATCCAACCCTCCGGGCTTTTCTCATCCCCGAACATCGTTCACTCATAAACGAAAGGCATGCACATTTCCCGGATAGCAATGGCTATGATGTTGATGATGGCGCAGCCGCGCTCCGGCTCTCGCGATCTGTTAAAGGATGACCCCGTATTGTCCCTGCCCCTCACCAGCTACAAATGTGTCATCGCTCATTGCATGACCAATATCATCCGCTACAAAGGCCATAAACTGGAAGACAGCTGTGACCCCGGTTATTATTCCTCCACCGGCAACAGTACCGCTTCCCTCGGCGGCCTTACCCAGGTAAATGTGCTCGAAGATCCTGTGCTCCGGGAAGCCAGCCTCGACCAGGCAGTGGAGTGGGAGATGCGCGCAGCCCTGCGAACCGGTATCGATGGTTTCCAGTTTTACTACCCCCTCGGCAATACCATTTCCGATACCATCATCAGGGCCTACCTGCGTGTCGCCACCCAAAAAAAGATTCCCTTCAAGTTCACCCTTTGCATTTCGCATCCATCCGGCAGCACCGAAGCCCAAAAAATAGCCGCCTTTGCCACGCGCATTAACAGCATCCTCGACGATGCCGGCCGCAACAACGATCATTGGCTGCGTACCCCCGATGGCCGCCTCATCGTATATATGTGGTATGGCGAAAACCTGGCTGATATTCCGGCGGCGCAGCACGATTTCACCGAAGCGTATTATGTGGCCCGCGCTTACAAACGCCTCGCCGATGCCGTTCACGAAAAGTTCGCCTGCATTTTTTCCATCAATGAAAACATCAGTGACGCCCGCCTCGCCGATTATCTCGATTATTTCCCGGCCACCTGGGTCTGGACCCTTCCTTATTCCGATCAGTACATTGGTAAAAAGATAGCAGCCGCTTCCCGGCGCAGGCATCGCACATTCACCGGCTCCGCCTTTGCCGATTTCTATACGTCCAAATTGTTGCAAAAAGGCAGCTGGAATATGTACCACCAGGCTGCCGATGCGGTAGCCGCCGGCATTGGCGGGGTAGAACGCAAGTACATCGCCACCGGCCTCTCCCTCAATTTCAGGAAGCTGCTCGAATTTGCTATCAGCGAAGACGCGCCCATTATCAACATCATTACCTGGAACGATTATCCCGAAGGCCATCATCTTGCCCCCGAAGCCAATCACAACGATGGCTTCGCCCAACTGCTCCTGTATTACAAACAGCTATGGAAAAAAGAAAACCCGCTGCCCGGCAGTAAAGAAATAGCCATTGCCTTTTTCAAAAAATACCGGCACGATGCGGAGCCTTCGCCCTATAATATTCCCGTCGTCGCTTTCCAACAGGAAACCATTCCCTGGGCCGCCGAAGATTCCATCGAGGTTGTTACGCTGCTCCGGCAGCCCGCCACCCTGCTGCTCAATGGCAATAGCTTCCAGGTGGCCGCCGGCCTGGTGGCAACCCGCATCCCTTCCCGGCCGGGGGCTATAACGGTGCAGGTAAATCGAAACGGGCACAGTATCCTGAACCTTGCTCCGCCTGAATGGATTACAGCCAAACCTTACCGCACTGACCGGCTCACCTACGCCATCAGCAGCGATTACTCCCGTTTCCACGAAGATATTTTTGGCAATACACCCATTACCAGTTCACACGAATACAACCATACCGCAGAAAATAATATTAATTGAAAACAGCCTGTATGCTTACCCGCCACACCACCTGGTGCTTATTGCTTTTAGTGATCTTTTATCCGTCCCGCGCACAGTCGGGACATATCGAATCCGTCCGCATGGGCCGGGTGCAGCTTGGCTTTGGCCTCGACAGCCGGGGAACGCCCGTTTACCAGGTATCCTTCGACGATAAACCCGTTATCCTTCCTTCCGCGCTCGGTTTTAAACTGGCCGGCGACAGCGTTTTTGATAACCACTTTACCTGGACGGCCACCGAAAGAACGGCCTTCGACGAGACCTGGCAACCCGTATGGGGCGAAACAAAAAACATCCGCAACCAGTACCGGCAGCTCGTTGTTCACCTGCAGCAATCCGGCGGTGCGCACCGCCTGCTCGACATCGTATTCCGCGTGTTCAACGACGGCGTGGGCTTTCGCTACGAATTTCCCAAACAGCCCAATCTCAAATACTTTATCGTGACGGAAGAACTTACCCGCTTCCGACTGGCGGCTGATCACAAAACGTTCTGGATCCCCGGTGACTACGATACCAACGAATACCCCTATACCACCTCCAGGATAACTGAAATCGACAACCGCACTATGGTAACGGCCTCCACCGACATCGCCGTCCGGGTAGCGCCCGATCCCTATGCCGTGCAAACGCCCCTGATGATGAAAACGGCGGATGGCCTTTATATCAATATCCACGAAGCCGCCCTCGTCAATTATCCCGCCATGCAGCTCCACGTCGATGCTGCCTCGCTGACCCTTTCTTCCAGCCTCGTACCCGATGCCCTGGGAAATAAAGCCTATCTCCATGCACCCTGCCATACCCCCTGGCGCACGATCATCGTGAGCGACAAAGCCCCCGATATACTTGCCTCCAAAACCATTCTCAACCTGAATGAACCTTCCCGGATAGATACTACCGGCTGGATACAACCGATGAAGTTCGTGGGCGTCTGGTGGGAAATGCAAACCGGCCTCGGCACCTGGAATTATTCCGACTATGCCGACAGCCTTTCTGCTTCCGGCGCCCTTATCCCCAACGGCCGCCACAGCGCCAACACTGCCAACGTAAAGAAGTACATCGACTTTGCCGCTGCCAATAACATCGGCGGCGTGCTGGTCGAAGGATGGAACACCGGCTGGGAAGACTGGTTTGGCAACTGGAAGGAAAATGTATTCGATTTTGTCACCCCTTACCCCGACTTCGATATAAAGGAAATAACACAGTATGCAGCCCGCAAAGGCATAAAGCTTATCATGCACAACGAAACCTCCGGCTCGGCCACCAATTACGAACGCCAGATGGACACCGCCTTTCGCTTTATGACCGGCTGGGGCTATAGCGCCGTCAAGACGGGCTATGTGGGCCGCATCATTCCCCGCGGCGAGCACCACGATGGCCAGTGGATGATCAACCATTACATGCGGTCGGTTCAAAAAGCAGCCGCTTACCATGTGATGATCGATATCCACGAACCCGCAAGACCCACCGGTCTGCAACGTACCTGGCCCAACTGGCTGGCCAGCGAAGCCGCCCGCGGCAATGAGTACAATGCCTTCAGCAATGGAAATGCACCGGAGCACGAAACCATACTACCCTTTACGCGGCTCATGGGCGGCCCAATGGATTATACCCCCGGCATCTTCCGCATCAAAGGGTATTCCACGGTGCCCGGCCGGCAGGTGCATACCACGCTGGCCAAACAGTTAGCCCTCTATATTACCCTGTACAGTCCCCTGCAAATGGCGGCCGACCTGCCCGAAAACTATACCGCCCATGCCGACGCGTTTCAATTTATAAAAGACGTGCCGGTCGATTGGGACGATACAAGGATTCTCGAAGCCGAGCCCGGCGATTATATCAGCATTGCCCGCCGTGAAAAAGGAAAAAACAACTGGTTTATCGGCGCTATTACTAATGCGAACAGCCGTACTACCGCAGTTTCACTCGACTTTCTCGACAACGGAAAAAAATACGAAGCCACGTTGTACAAAGACGGCCCCACAGCCGATTGGAAAAACAACCCTGAGTCTTATACCATCGAAAAAAGGATGGTCGACAGCAATACAAAGCTGGAGGTAATGCTGGCCCCGGGCGGGGGACTGGCGGTCAGTATCAAAGCGCTTTGATCTCCATGATCCGGTGCTCGAACTCATCGTTGGGTACGATGGACTTGTTCTTGATCTTTGTCTTGTAGGTATTGATGGTGTTCACGGAATATTCCAGGATCCGCGCAATTTTTTCATTATCGTGTATCCCCATCCGTATCAGCGCAAAGATGCGCAGGTCGGTGTTCAGGTATTCATGATCCTTCAGCTGCACCTGGTCTTCTTCGCGAAACAGCGCGTTGTATCCCTGTATAAAATCCGGGAACAGCTTCAGGAACACCGTGTCGAAGTTTTGCAGCAGCTCTTCCTTTTCCTTTTTCAGGCTGGTATTGTTCACCAGCGTTATCACATCGTCCCATTTCCGGTACGCTATCTTTTGTTCCAGCGATTTTTTGAACTTCTCTATCTTGGCGAAAAACTCCGAGTCGGCATTGAAGAAATACCCGATATACTCCTCCTTGATCTTATTCGCTTCCGACAGTTTGCTGTTTGTTTCCAGCAGCCGCTGGTTGATGGCCTGTTCTTTTACATGCGCTTCCAGGATGGTGCGTTGCGCTATCTTCAGCTTGTTTACCTGCCGGAATATCACGATGGCCAGCACTATTACCAGCAGCAGCAGCACGGTGCTAATCACCGAATACGTTATCAGCGTCGTTTTCTGCGCTTCCACCCGGTTTATCTTTTCACCTTCTATCAGCGGCAGGATGGCGCTTACCTGCACTTTCCGCTGCCTCGCCCCGTAAAAGCTGGCGTCCCGTATCGCCACTTCTATATACGACGAAGCGTTGCGCACATCCCCCTTTTTATACAGCAGTTGCGCCAGGTTGAAGATCGCCGCCGTTTCCTTCGTGCTCGATTGTATGTCGGCGATGGCCGCGCGTATCAGCAGCCCGATGGCCGTGTCGTTGGCCCCTTTATAAATATAAATATCGCTTAGCGTGGAGGCCGTCAGCGCCAGTTCGTGCCGGCTCAGCCGCGGCCAGTCGATCAGCTGGCGGAACACCGCTTCCGCCTCCCCCCGGTTGCCCGATTTAATATTCTTCAGCCCCTTGTAGTAGTATGAATAAAAGGAACCCTTCGGGTACAGCCGCAGCGCCGAGTCCATGCTGGTATTTCCCTTCGTGTTGTAGGCCGGCGTATTGTAGGCATCGTTGTCAAAATCCCCCAGGTCGTAGTAGTAGCGTCCCGCCAGCGCGTAGTATTCCGCCCGGATGCTGTCCGGCGCGCCGCTGATGTTGATTTTGTTCAGCGAGTCCAGCGCTTCTTTAAACAGGCCCGACGACAGCAGGCAGAACACCGGTTTCAGGCGGGCGTACACCATGCGGTTGGGGTCGCCCAGTTCCACGGCTGTTTGCTGTAGCAGCCGGGCATAGCTGAAGGCCGAGTCATAATTATATACCTTGTATTGTTCGTAGAGTTGCAGGTATTGGGTAAAAAGGGAAGGCAGGTCGTTTTTTTTGCTGGCGCCGAAGGCGCTTTTCAGCCCCGCAATAGTTCGTTCTTTGTCCGCGTCGTAATGGGTCATCGACTCGATGGTCTGGTTCAGTTCATTTAGTGAGGCGGTGGCGTGATCCTGGCTTCGGACAGTCAGTGATAAGATCAGCCACAACAGGCCTGCTGGCATTCGTTTACGCACGGTGGAGCAATTAATTTTGTCCCCCAAAAATATCGTAAAAGACCCTCATTTCCGGCCCCTCCGGCCTTTTATTTGGTAATTTTTAACCCCATGGAATGTTTTCTGGCTTAAACATTAAACTGTCGGAAAACCTACCTGCTCCTTTGTCATTTTACCAGGAAACCAGTACTCGAAGTCATTGTTTGAAAAATGTCCGTATTCTTCCCTCTGCCCGTACTCATCGTAATTTGAATATTTATATCAGAGCTCCCGGGCGTATGGCTGTGCCTACGCCCGTTTTAATTGTAGCTTGCAGCTACCTTTGTAAATAGCAGATGGCTGATAGCGTAGACACAGCCTACGTTTAGTGGGGCGATAAAATCAACCCCATCAGGAATGTTGAATTATGGAACTTTGCTTAATAGGCAAATTTCTTTAACTACGAATACTCCTGCTGCTGTTCTGTTAAATTATTTAAGTCATCCCGGTGGAAATGACGGTATAGAATATATGCAAAATAATTCTAATAATACGAATTTAAAGGCTATAGATGTAATGAAGGCTATTAATGCTAAATACTCGCATGGTAAGAGCGTTTCACTATACAATGTGAGTCCATTTAACATAAAACAACCTCTTTGGTAAAACGAATAATATGAATAAAATCCAGACAAGAACAATCATGTGTCTATTGGGGATGCTGTTTTTGATTAGACACTCATCCGGCCAGTCATTTATTGGACATTATGAGTATAATCATCCCTATTTGCTTATTAACGCCTCAATAGATTTTTATAAAGATGGAAGTTATAAATACATACAAACGGGTGATAGGCATATGGTATCAGTTGGAACCTGGAGATTTAAAAATAGAACCTTGTACCTAAAGGATAGCCTGGAAGGAGGATTTGACATAAAAGTCAGGGAAAGCATAGATAGTGCAAAAAGTGAAATAATCTTTAATTCAGTGACATATAGAAACAACGACACGGAATATCAGGCCAGAATTGTTGTTAACGATACGTCCTCCGGTTGCACAGTTGATTACGGTACTTGTGTTTTTCCAGGAGGTTCAGTAAGGAAATTCAAAGTATATGTCAGGGAGTTATTCTCTAAGCCGTATGTAATCCATTCCAGGCAATCAAATATATTTGATATTGTTATTGTCAAGGATAATATGCCGTCTTACTTCATATTAAAAGGAGAAAAATTTTACGTAAAGGATAAAGATACCCTTTTGTTTTTTGGCAATCCGATGGAGGCTAAAGTCTACGACACGTTTAAAAGAGTGTCGGGTAAATAATTATATGTCCTAAGCCTGGCCCAGGAACGCAACAGTGCCCGGCATGCAGGGGTTCTTGGGATATTTCCGCAATCTATAACCAAAACCACTCCTCGCCATGCGGTTTTGCGGTATCATATCTATTTTCCGTCCCTCCGGCCGTTCCTGCAATCCTCCCTGCGGCTTTACCACCTTCATTTCCTTCTCCTCCGCATACCCCGGCATAAACTCCTTCGCATACCGTTCCATCAACACCAGCATTGCTTCCTCATCCGTTTTTCCCGCTTTAATCAGCTTCACTGCCTCTCCCACAAAACTCCTGTACATCCAGAACTCCCTGAAATCCACCGGCAGCAGCCGATAGATCACCGAGCCGATTTTTGATCCCCTTGCCATCCTTCCCGCCGATTCCATCGTACGCCGGAAACGCTTGCCAAACAGCACCTGCTTCCGCGACAGTGAACTCTTCATACGCACATAATACTTGTCGCCTATC
>DASYCT010000067.1:0-10760 GCA_036500065.1 Chitinophagaceae bacterium
AAAAAAAGACTCCGGCCCCTGCTAATAATAGTATCAATGTAGAGACAAGTAGTATCTTCTCTCTCTTAGTCATATTGGTTGTACTCTTCTTCAGGATGAAATTCCCAGAAATCCGAAAACACCTGGCTGCTCACATTACCCGTCAGCAGGTAGCCGCGTTGTTTTACAGCAAAACCTACGGCGCCGGTGCGCGTACCACCTTCAAAATCGCTCTTTTGTATCCAAAGGTCACTGGGGAAATCATATTCCCAAACGCTTTTGAACAGGGAACCGTTTTCGCCGGTGCATACATAGCCTTTTCCGTTCATTACAAAGGAGACGGCATTGGCGCGGATGATATTATAGTTGTCATCGTAGTTGTCAGTGCTTATGTTGGCAATCTGCCTTAACTGGGTCCAGGTGCTGCCGGAGGGGTTGTACACCCAAAAGTCATTCGGGTAAGTAGTATTGTCCTGGCCGGTACAGATATAGGCCTTATTATTGTAAGTAAATGCCACAGCACCCTTGCGTTTGAAGCCCTGAAAGCTCTGCAACAGGGTCCAGGTATTGGCAACGGGGTCGAATACATAGAAATCTTTGAGGTAGTTGTTGTCATAACCGGTGGCGACATACCCTTTCTCAAGCAGGCTGAATCCAACTGCATCGTAGCGGGCAGTACCGGCAAAATCAGCCCTTTTTACCCAACCGCCGCCGGGGGTATATTCCCAGGTGTCTTTCATCTTTGTGATACCATCCTGTGCGAGACCGGTGGTAACATATCCTTTAGTGCTGGTTCCGAAACCAACGGCGCTGGAGCGGGCTGCGGTATCGGGCAGGCTGGCAATCTGTGTCCAGCTATTGGTGGTTACATTAAATTTCCAGAAATCGGGCAGTCGGTCGTTGGTGAGGGTGGCGTTTCCGGCCCCGGCATATCCCGTGCCCACAAAAGCTGTATCCAGGATGGTGAAGCTTACCGCCTCGGTACGGCTGATACCGTCAAAGTCGAAACGGTTCACCCAGTTGCCGATAATAGTGGTAGAAGAACCGGATTTGGTACAAGCATACAATAAAAACAACGCGCTCCCTGCAAGAAAAAGATAAGAAGTAACCTTTCGCATAATTGTGTATTTGTTTTGGATAACTACGATAAGCGTTCGCCCGATCGTCAAAAACGTAAATCAGTTTCGGGGGCGAATTTATATATTAGCCAACTAAAAAAAAGGATTATTTTGCTTTTTAACTTTAATTTTTGTAGATTTTAGTGTTTTACCTATTGCGCCGCCCGGGCCGATTGCATCGTTGCTGAGGCTGAATAATCCGCCGGAAACAGTTCGGCGGATGACGGATGACGGCATACGATCGATAACCCGCACAGCAGCCCCCTGCCGCGTTTGCCTGTCCGCCTAAAATCTTGCCCACAGGGGTCATTTTCCCGAAAATTCGTTCTAATATTGCAGCCTGTTTGACAAGCTCCCTTTTTTTCATTCTAAAAGATGTCTATTGGATAATTGTATAAGTACCACCACCCTGTTGCAGCCGGTCCCGGGGTGCGCTGCATTCGCCGGTTATAATACGGATAAGGGATCAATTGTAACAAAACCCTAACAACAAGTTAACGAACATTGCCCCTAAATTTGGCGCATTCATGAAAAAGATATTTACCAGGAAAATAACGCTTTGCTTACAGGTTATTTTTTTAACTGCTTTATTTGCCGGTTGTGAGAAAACCTCCATTCAGTTTGGCCAAACATATATTGACGACAGCTATACCAATATAGTACTGGTTGATTCGATGACCGTAGGGGTATCCAATGTGTTCAAGGACTCCGTGGCCACTTCCCAAACCGGCTCCATCTTACTGGGCACCACTACCGATCCTTATTTCGGCAAAATAACCAGCAACAGCTATTTCTCGCTGGTGCCCAGTACCAATACCATCCCCGATTTCCTGGCAAACGCCGGGTACGATTCAACAGTTTTACTGCTGAAAAGCACCGGGGACTATTACGGCGATACCACGGCCATTCCTACTTATTCCCTGCGACAACTGACACAGGAAATCCTGCTCCCCGATCAACAGTTCCTTTTTTATAATAACTCTACCTTCCCGGTCGCTCCAACGGTATATGGCAGCCGCACAGTGCTTATCCGGCCCAGCAACGGCGACAGCGCCAACATCAAGCTGGACGATACGCAGGGATTGGGACAACGGCTTTTTGGTATGCTCCGCCGCAAATCGGATACAGTAAAGACCAATACCGCCTTTACGAACTTCTTTAAAGGCATGCAGCTTTCCAGCAACAACTCCAATGTCATATTCAGTTTTAAAGACAGTGTGATACTTCGCGTGTACTACCACGAAACAGACCAGTTGTATGAGAAAAGAGCATTTGACTTTGTACTCAACAACAGCAATTTCCAGTTTAACAATATTTCGTACGACCGCACCGGGACGCCGCTTACACAGCTTTCCCACACCAACAACCAGGTGTCTTCCGCTCTTACCAACAACCTGGGTTATACACAGGCTGCTACAGGACTTTACCTGAAAATCAGCTTCCCCACCCTTACCGGGCTGATACAACGACCGGATTATATAAAGCTCATCAGCGCCCAACTGGTCATAAAACCTTATCCCAACAGTTTCTACGGCGCCTTTACATTGCCGCCGCAACTGGTAGCGGCCAGCACCGACGCGCTGAATGAGCCCGGCGGCGTACTAACAACTTCATCCGGTGGAAGCGCCGCCCCACAGACGGGCGACCTGTTCATCGATTACCAGGGCGGTATCAATACGGGCTATACCTACGACGTAACCAGCTATCTTATATCACAGCTTTCCACGCTTAATACCAATTTCGGGACGGGCCTGTTGATAATACCGCCTTCCGCCAACCGCTATTCGACACTGAAGCGCATGGTGATGGGGGATTCGAAAAACACCAACCTGAATTCGAGAGTGCAACTGAAAGTTTACTATATTTCTGTAATTCACTAACTAACTGAATGAAAAAGTATTTCTTTATAGCGTGTTTATTATCTTCCGCCGGCGTTTACAGCCAGAATAATAACTCCCCTTATTCCATCGTAGGCATCGGCGATATCGAGAATAGTTTCTATAACCGTACGTCCGGGCTCGCCAACACAGGGGTGGCTTACCGCAACGACCGTTATATGATCAATAATAATCCCGCTTCCTATACTGCATTACAGCAACAGTTCTTCAATATTGAAATAGCGGGCAATGCCCAATTCGTCAGTTATTTCGGCACACCCGTCAATGCACTTGCCAACAGTTCCAAGGACTTTGCCATCAAACGCCTGTCGATAGGCACCAAGATCACCAAACGCTGGTCGAGCGGCATAGGCATCTCGCCATTCAGCACTTCCAATTATGGTTTCTCCGCACAAAAACCTATCCAGGGAAGTTCCGTATTACTCCCCGCCACCTACGACGGCAACGGAAGCGTTAACCAGGCTTACTGGAACAACGCCTATGAACTGACCAAACATCTTTCAGTGGGCGTGATGGCTTCTTACCTCTTTGGCTCGTTGAACCAAACGGAAGATTTATTCACTGCCGACCTGGCAACATCGCTGACCACCACCCGCCAGATATACCTGAGCAGTTTTTATTTCAATTACGGCGCCCAGTATTACGCGCCCATTTCCAAGCACCTCGATCTGACCGTAGGCGCTACCTACGCCAATAAAACAAGGCTGGCGGCCGAGTACGGGATTACAGTAACCGACAATACGGGACAGATCCTGAGCAACCAGATAACCAAAAACTCTTTTTTCAAGCTGCCCAACAGCTTCGCAGGCGGCATCAGCGTTGCAAAAGACAAAAAATATATCTGGACAACCGATTATAAACACCAGGCCTGGACGAACACCAATAACGTGGGTTCCGGCTTTTCGTTGCAGAACAGCGACCGTATATCGGCCGGCTTTGAAAAAGTCAACCGGAAGCAGATCTATAATAACAACTTTGAGAAATCATATATCCAGTTCGGCGCTTATTACGGCACCTCTTACCTCGATATCAGCGGTATCCAGTTGCAGGAAGCCGGCGTTACCTTCGGATACGGCTTTACAAGTCTTAAAACACCGCTTGCCGGGCATATAGTTTTCGAACTGGGACAGCGCGGCACAGAAAAGAACGGGCTGGTAAAGGAACTCTTCTTCAACATCGGCTTTACTGCTTCTTACCGCGATTTCTGGCTTACCAAAGGAAGAAAATACTTCTAATTCCACCCCCCAACCCCCTAAAGGGGGCTTTGGTCCCGAAGTATTCGGGCTCCCAAAACTTATAGGGCCTTTTGCAGGCGATCCAAAAATCGTTTATGCATGCTATTGCAATTCATCGGGGAGCTACCCCACCCCCTTTAGGGGAAAGGGGGTGGCAGGGCAAAAAAAATCCCGCCTTTCGGCGGGATGCACTAATCAAATACCATTAACCATTAAACCTTATCCTATGAAAACATTAAATTACATATATAATTGTAAAATCCAAAACCTTGTGTTGGTTTTTTATGCAGAATATCCACCGGTTATCCACTAAACCCCGAATATTTATGGGCACTATAAATAAATACCTATAAATTGTAGTAGTACAACTACAAGTGTCCCGCAAATAATGACAGACCGCATCCAACAGCCCATAGCTGTTTCAACCGGCCGGTGCTTATATTTGTGCCTTAACCCTTCATTACAACTTACTACCATGAAACGATTTATTGCAATAGTCTTACTAACGGTGAGTATGCAGTTTTTGCATGCGCAGCAGCCGCTGACGCTTGCCCAGATAAAAACGAATATGGAAAATTCACCTAACCCCCTCGGCTATGTAAGGGATGTGCTGAAGAAACGATACAAGCTGGATACCATCATTATTTCCAACACCACCCGGTTCGGGGGCATTGCCGACAGCCTTGCCTATTACGGCAAGATTAAAAAAGTGTACGGCCCCATCCAGAAAAGATACCTCGTACAGGTGCTGTCCAAGCTACCCAATACGTTTAACCGCGTGAGCCAGATATTCATTGACACCACCATTTTTACCCGCAGGATTGCCGATTCTCTTGCCAATTCGATTATAGCGCGTATAAAGTCGGGGGCATCCACCTTCGAAGATATGGCCATGGCTTATAGTATGGGCGGAGAGGGAGCCAGCAAGGGCGATTTGGGATGGATTGCGCGCGGGGCCATGCTGCCCGATATAGAAAAAGCGCTTACCTATCATAAAACCGGGGAAGTGTTCAGGCTATGGAGCAATAACGGGTTACACATCATAAAGAAATCAGCCGAGCCCAAACAGGATACCGGCTTTGTATTGATGTTGCAGGTATGGTTATAATTATTTCAGGAAGTATTGCAGTGCCAACTCATACCCTTTCAGCCCGAGACCGAAAATACTGCCTACCGATTTACCCGAGACATGGGACAGCTTGCGAAAATCCTCTCTTGCATGCACATTGGAAATATGCACTTCCACGACGGGGGTCTTTATAGCGGCTATCGCATCGCCGATGGCAACAGACGTATGCGTATACCCGGCCGGGTTAAGAATGATGCCATCCGCAAGGCCAAAACCCAGGCGTTGCAGTTCATTGACCAATTCCCCTTCCACATTGCTCTGGTAATAAAGAAAAGATACCTTGGGGTATTGCTTCTGAAGCGTTTCCAGGAATGATTCAAACGGCTGGCTGCCGTAAATATCGGTTTCCCTTTTCCCAAGCAGGTTCAGGTTGGGGCCGTTTATGATGGCGATAGTCATACGTAAATTTAGCGATTCCCGCGTATCGTGGCAATAAACTGGTCGAATAGGTAACGGCTGTCATGCGGGCCGGGGGTCGCTTCGGGGTGATACTGCACCGAGAAAGCCGGTTTATCCTTCAGCCGGATGCCTTCGATCGACTGGTCGTTGAGGTTCACATGCGTCACTTCGACATTGGCCGCTTTTTTCACTGCTTCGGGGTCTACTCCGAAACCGTGGTTTTGCGTGGTTATCTCGCTTTTACCGGTCACCAGGTTTTTTACCGGGTGGTTCAGCCCACGATGCCCGTGGTGCATTTTAAAGGTCGGTATGCCATTGGCCAGCGCCAGCAACTGGTGACCGAGGCAGATGCCGAATACCGGCTTATTTTCTTCCAGGATACCTTTTACGGTGCTGATGGCATAATCCATCGCGGCCGGGTCGCCCGGGCCGTTGGAAATAAAATAACCGTTGGGCTTAAAGGCTTTCAGTTCGGCCACCCCTGTTTTGGCGGGGAAGACCTTTACAAAGGCGCCGCGCTCCACCATGCAGTTCAGGATATTCTTCTTGATGCCATAATCCATGACGGCTATCCTTACATCGCTTTTAGCATCGCCCATTTCATAAGTACTGGCAGTGGAAACATGGCTGGCCAGTTCCAGCCCGCTCATATCGGGCACTTTTGCCAATTGTTTTTTCAATTCTTCCACATCAGTGATTTCCGAAGAAATAATACAGTTCATCGCGCCTTTTAAACGCACATGTTCCACCAGCGCGCGGGTATCCACGCCTTCGATACACACAATCTTTTGTTGTTTCAGGTATTCGTCGAGCGAACCATTGGCCGTTTTGCGGCTGAACTTCTCTTCCAGGTTGCGGCCTATAAGGCCTTTTATCTTTACGCCGCCCGACTCCACATCGCTTTCCTTTACACCGTAATTGCCGATATGCGCATTGTTCATGATCAGCACCTGCCCGTAATAGCTTGGGTCGGTAAAGACTTCCTGGTAGCCCGTCATACCGGTATTGAAGCAAATCTCACCGGTAGCGGTGCCAATGGTGCCGAAAGCCTGTCCGTAATGCAGGGTGCCGTCCTGGAGCAATAAGATGGCGCTGTGTTGTTGGGTAGTAGCCATGTTCAGTTTAAAAAGTTTTGCAAAGAAAAGTAATTCATCCAATCACGAAGTCACTATTTTTTCACACTTGGCGATAAAGGGTGAGCCGCCCCTGAAGGGCGACCCACCCTTTATCGCTGCGAAATGGCGGCTCGCTCTTCATCGCTGCGAGATGGTGGGTCGCCCTTCAGGGGCGGCTCACCATCTCGCAGCGGCACAAAAAAAAGCGGGACGATCAACAGTCCCGCTTTACTATAAAAGAGCTTTAAATGCTTATCCTTTCGCTTTTTTAGCGGGTGCTTCGGCGGCAGGAGCAGCTTCCACCTTCTCATCGGAGGCTTCGGTTGCTTTTTTCTTGTTGCTTCCGCGGCGTGTTCTTTTAGCGGGTTCAGCCTTGGCGTCAACGCCTTTGCCGTACACTTCGTTAAAGTCCACCAGCTCAATCAGGGCCTGGTCGGCGTTATCGCCTACACGGGCAGCCAGCTTGATGATACGGGTATAGCCACCGGGACGGCCGCCCACCTTAGGGCTAATCACGTCAAATAATTCTTTGATGGCCTCTTTATCCTGCAGCTTGCTGAATACGATACGACGCTGGTGCGTGCTGTTTTCTTTCGATTTGGTTACCAGGGGTTCTACATACACTCTCAGCGCTTTGGCTTTTGCAAGGGTAGTAACGATCCTTTTGTGCTCGATGAGCTGGCAGGCCAGGTTGCTCAGCAACGCCTTTCTGTGAGAGGCGGTGCGGCTGAGGTTTTTAATTTTGTCTCCGTGACGCATGACGTTTAATTTTTATAATTCGGCTGCACCGTGTCAGGAATTGCAGCCTACTGTTAAATAGAAGAACCTCTCCCTATGGAGAGGTTCCGATTAATCACAAATCTTCTTTGTCGAGACCCAGTTTGCTCAAATCCATACCGAAATGCAAGCCTCTTTCGCCCAGGACCTGTTCGATTTCCGCGAGTGACTTCTGACCGAAGTTGCGGAATTTCATCAGGTCTTCCTGTTCGTACTGTACCAGTTCGCTCAGGGAGTTGATTTTGGCTGCTTTCAGGCAGTTGAAAGCGCGTACGGAAAGATCGAGGTCTTCCAGCGGCGTCTTCAGGATCTTGCGCAGTTGCAGGGTTTGTTCGTCCACCAGGTCCTCTTTCTTTTCTTCCTTATTGTCGAACGTGATGTTTTCATCGGTGATGATCATCAGGTGCTGAATAAGGATACGGGAAGCCTGTTTAACGGCTTCTTCGGGGTGGATGGTACCGTCGGTAGCGACTTCCATGATCAGTTTCTCGTAATCGGTGCGCTGTTCTACCCGGGTATTTTCGATGGTGTACTTAACGTTCTTGATGGGAGTGTAAATAGAGTCGATGGGAATAAAGCCCAAAGGAGCATCTTTTACCTTGTTATCTTCCGCGGGCACATAGCCGCGTCCCTTGCCGATGGTGATTTCGATGTCCAGTTTGGAACTCGAATCCATCGTGCATATCAGCAATTCCGGGTTCATCACCTGGAAGCTTTGTGTACCTTCCTGGATCATGCCGGCAGTGAATTCAGTCTTGCCCTTTACATGGAGCGTGACTTTTTCATTGGCGACCTCATGGTCCACGTTTTTCCTGAAACGAACCTGCTTCAGGTTTAAGATGATTTCGGTAACATCTTCTGTCACCCCTTTCATCGTAGCAAATTCATGCTCCACACCCTCGATCCTGATACCCACAATAGCATACCCTTCCAAAGAGCTGAGTAACACCCTGCGCAAAGCGTTACCGATGGTTACTGCGTAACCGGGCTCCAACGGACGGAATTCAAACTGAGCTTCAAAATCAGTTGCTTTCTGCAACACAATCTTGTCAGGTTTCTGGAAATTTAAAATGGCCATATTTGAAATTTCAATTTTTGAATGATGAATACGTTTCGATAGCTAGTCTTCAATGGGGCCTTTACTTCGAATACAATTCAACAATTAACTGCTCCTTAATGTTCTCAGGAACGCTTTCACGCTCTGGATAACCGATAAAAGTACCGGTCAGTTCGGATTCGTTCCAGTCAATCCAGTTAAACTTGGGGTTTTTACCCTTTACCTGGCTGGTAATGCCGGTAAGACCCTGTGTTTTCTCTTTCAGGCTGATGATATCGCCCGGTTTCAGCTGGAAAGAAGGCGTATTTACCACATCCCCGTTGACGGTGATATGTTTGTGACTTACCAATTGACGTGCGGCGGGGCGCGAAGGAGCGATGCCGAGGCGGAATACGGTGTTGTCGAGACGGGCTTCGAGCAGCTTGATCAGGTTTTCACCGGTGATGCCCTTACGGCGGGAAGCTTCTTCGAAGGTCTTACGGAACTGGCGTTCGAGCACACCATACGTATACTTTGCTTTTTGCTTTTCGCGCAACTGGAGGGCATATTCACCCAGGGTTTTGCGTTTGCGCTGTGCACCGTGCTGACCGGGAGGGTTGCTGTTTTTGTTCAACCACTTACCGTTGCCTAAGATAGGCTCGCCGAACATACGGGAGATTTTGGTCTTTGGACCAGTGTAACGTGCCATAGTATTATTTTGATTTTTTAATGACGGTACACAATCAGTAAAAATCTAAAATCAATTGTGTACCCGGTTATAAATATGGAATTGCCGTTGCCGGCAATTTCATTATACTCTTCTTTTCTTCGGAGGACGGCAGCCGTTGTGCGGCAAAGGCGTCACATCCTTAATCATAACGATTTCGATACCGGATTGTGCCAGTGCCCTGATAGCGCCTTCACGGCCTGAACCGGGTCCTTTCACAAATACATCTACTTTCTTCAGACCTGCGTCCATTGCTGTCTTAGCGGCATCGGAAGAAGCCATCTGCGCTGCATAGGGCGTATTCTTCTTGGAACCTTTAAAACCCATTTTACCGGCGGAAGACCAGGAAATAACCTGTCCCTGCTTGTTGGTCAGGCTGACGATGATGTTGTTAAAACTGGCGGTAATGTGTGCATCGCCATAAGAATCTACTTTTACGATTCTTTTCTTTGCGGCCGCCTTTGGACTGGAAGCCTGCTGCTGTGCTTTTGCCATAATTCGTTTAAGGTAATCGTGCTTTTATAAAATAAAATCCCCCCGTTTTACCGGGGCGACCCTGTTCCGACCCTCCTCCCGCACCGGGGTATCCGCAATCAGAACAGTGATAATGGTGCGTATCTACTTCTATTTCTTAGCTACTTTCTTCTTACCGGCAACCGTCTTCCTCTTACCCTTTCTTGTACGGCTGTTGGTGCGGGTGCGCTGACCGCGAACGGGCAGACCCTTACGATGGCGCAGGCCACGATAGCAGGCGATATCAAGCAAACGCTTGATGCTCATCTGTACTTCAGAACGCAGCTGGCCTTCTACTTTAAACTCATTGGTAATGATGTTACGGATGGCAGTCAGCTCATCATCGTCCCACTGGTTCACTTTCTTGTTTACATCAATACCCGCTTTACCTAAAATATATTTAGCAGTAGAGGGACCAATACCGAAGATATAGGTCAGGCCTATTTCTCCTCTTTTATTCTTTGGTAAATCAACACCGGCAATACGAGCCATACTTTTATTGTTTGTTCTTGTTAATTACTTCTTGTTGGTTAAATTATCCCTGGCGCTGCTTAAAGCGGGGATTCTTCTTGTTGATGATGTACAGCTTTCCCTTTCTTCTCACAATCTTGCAATCAACACTGCGTTTTTTAATGGATGCTCTGACTTTCATATTCGTTTTATTTACTTATACCTGAATATAATTCTGCCCCTGCTCAAATCGTACGGGCTCATTTCCACCCCCACTTTATCCCCCGGCAGAATGCGGATGTAATTCATCCTCATTTTTCCCGAAATAGTGGCCAGGATTTCGTGCCCATTCTCCAGTTTTACCTTGAACATGGCGTTGCTTAA
>DASYCT010000068.1:0-6050 GCA_036500065.1 Chitinophagaceae bacterium
CCGCCAGCTCGTCCACCAGATACACCTCAACTTCAGCCATGATCGCTACTGGAATGAATTCAGGGAAATCTTTGAACAGGTGCACCAGCAATTTTTCGACAACCTGAAAAAGCGTTGTGACGATCTTACCGGCAATGACCTCCGCCTGATTGCACTTATCAAAGTAAATCTTTCCTCCAAAGACATCGCCACCCTGCTGGGCATTTCACCCGATAGCCTGCGCGTGAGCCGCTACCGGCTTCGCAAGAAATTAAACCTGGAACAGGGAGAAAGCCTCACCGCTTTTGTACAATCGATGTAGACCGTTAATAATCCCTTCATGTTACGGTAACAATTTGGTAATGGCGCTTTTGTTTCTTTAACAACATTTGTAAATCAACCGTTTAATGGTCGTTTGTTCACGCCGCTGCCCTCCTGCTAACGCGATCGGTAACGTTGTTATCATTTTGTTCACGGCCGGTTTTACGAAGGATTCAACGCTTACTGCAGATTTGCGTCGTCATTTTCAAAAACCAAAACGGCTATCATGAAGCAAGTATTTTTTCTTTTTGTTTTAACAGCGTGCCTTTTTATCTCCGCCCGCTCACAACAGGTAAACCTCGGCGGTCTGGTGGCCGACAAGCAATCCGGGGAACCCCTGCAGGGCGCTACCATCACCATCGAAAACCCCGGCAAAAAAGAACTCCATATTATTACCGGTCTCAATGGCTCCTTTATCCTGCGAAAACTCCCGGCCGGCACCTATAAGGTCAAGGTGCATTTTGTAGGCTATAGCGAATATGAATCCACGCTGACCGTGACCAGCGATCAACCCGCCTCCCTGCATGTCGACATGGAACGGAAGAAAGCAGACCTGCAGGAAGTAACGGTTTCCGGCAAACACGATAAGGGTTCCGATATCTCGGCCCTGCAGGTGGACCGCAAAGCAGATATCGTCCAGAACTCCGTGTCGGCCCGCAGCATCGAACTATCCCCTGATCTCTCCGTAGCCAATGTGACGCAACGCGTGTCGGGCGTATCGCTCGAAAGAAGCACCAACGGCGAAGGCCAGTACGCCATCGTGCGGGGAATGGACAAACGCTATATCTATACGCTGGTCAACGGCATCAAGATACCGAGCCCCGATAATAAAAACCGTTACGTGCCCCTCGACATCTTCCCCGCCGACCTGCTCGACCGGCTCGAGGTGACCAAATCGCTTACCCCCAACCTCGAAGGCGATGCCATCGGCGGCGCCGTCAATATGATCATGAAGGACGCTCCCGCCCTGTTCAGCATAAAAGCCAATGCGGCGCTCGGCTTTGCCGATAAGTTTTTCTCACAGGACTTCAATTCCTTTTCGCATAGTCAAAGTCCCGACCAGTCACCGCGTGCTGTTTATGGACCTGCTTACCAGGCTTCCATGAGCAATTTCCCCAACAGCGCATTTACCTACGCCAGCAAACACAATCCCTTTGCCAGCGTGGCAGGTCTGTCCATCGGCGGTCGTTTGTTTAAAGACAAGCTCGGCCTGCTGGCCGCGGGCAGTTTCCAGGACACCTACCGCAATGTAAATACGGTATTCTTTGGCACCGAAACGGATCGCAACAACGGCAATGCCACTGTGACCGACATCGAAGCCCGCAAGTATTCCATCCAGCAGCAACGAAGCGGCATTCATACCAAACTCGATTATCGGATCGACAATAACAACAAGATCAATCTCTATGCGGGTTATATGAACCTCGTAAAAAACGAATACCGCTATGCCTCTGATACCAACCTTCAACTGGGCCGCGTCGGTCCCGGCACAGGCCGTATCAACAATGATATCCGCACCCTGCACGATATACAACAAATCCTGAATATCACCCTCAACGGGGAACATACGATACGCAACAACCTGTTCATGGACTGGACGGCCGCCTGGTCAAAAGCCACCGGCAACCGGCCCGATGAAGCTACCCTGAGCCTGACCACCGGCGTTTCGAAAGACCCCGTATCGGGCGCGCTGGTACAGGCCCCGCTCAACCTCAATTCCAGTTCGAGCCGCGAGTTTACCCATAGCTCGGACGAAGACAAAAGCGGTTACCTCAATTTCACGTATCGCACGAAAGTGGGCGGCATAAAAGCAGATTGGTCCATCGGCGGTATGTACCGCGATAAAACAAGAACCAGCACCTACGACAATTACGAGCTGCGCCCTACCAACCCAAGCATACAGGTGTATGACGGCGATGTCAGCCACAATAATTTTTATGTATTCAACGGCGAAGGCACTTTCGATAACGCCCTCAACTATTCCGCCGAAGAAAAGATCGGCGCTGCCTACGCCATGGTAAAGATCGACGCACATAAATTTGACATCACCGGCGGTGCGCGGTTTGAAAACACCGATCTTAGCTGGATAAGCAATGTGCCCGAAAGCGTAAAAGGTAAAACGGGTTCTATTTCGTATTATGATGTATTGCCAAGCGCGAACATCAAATATGCCCTGACCAAAAAAAGCGTGCTGCGGGCTTCTTATTATTCCGCCATCAGCCGTCCCAATTTTTATGAAGTAGTGCCCCATACCGGTGGCGACCCCGATGCCGACTACGATGAAATCGGCAACCCCAATCTCAAAAGAACCACGGCGGACAACTTCGACCTTCGTTATGAATACTTTCCCAAGGGCCTTAGCCAGCTACTCGCAGGCGTGTTCTACAAACGGCTCAACAACCCCATTGAATATGCACTGGAAGATGTGGGCACCAACACTTACTACCTGCCCGACAATTTCGGCAAAGCCAGCAACTATGGGTTTGAACTCGACGCCACCCGTTATTTTCGGTGGTTTGGTATAAAAGCCAATTATACGTTTACCAATTCGGAAATCACCACGCTCAAAACAAGACGCTACAGCACTTCTACCGGCCAGACCAGCGAACAGGTGAACCAGACCCGCCCCCTGCAGGGCCAGTCAAAACATATCGCCAATCTTTCGTTGCTGGTAAAAGACGATAATAAACTCGGGCTCAACGCGCAACTCGCCTTTGGCTATACCAGCAGGCGGATAAACACCGTATCGCAGTTCCTTGACAACGACCTCTGGCAAAAAGGTTTTGCGCAAATGGATTTCTCGATTGAGAAAAGAGTGGCCAAACGCTGGTATATCTATGCCAAAGTGAACAACATATTAAACACCCCCTACCAGCTGGAGATACGGCAGCCTTATACCGGCGGCGGCGTCACCGGCGCTGTACCCAACCAGGAGATTGGCAAAAATGTATTTGTTCGTAAGGATACTTACGGCGCCAATTACCTGCTCGGTGTCAAAGTAAAAATATAACCACGCTTAAAAAAATTAGTATGAATACGAAAAGCAATTCCATCCTCACTGGCCTGCTGGCAAGCATCGTCCTTGCTCTCAGTGCATGTCACAAAGAAGAAACCGTCAGCATAGCAGTAGCAAAGATCTCCGCCGGGCAGGCCATTACCAGCGATACGCTTGTTGGCTCCGTCAAAGGGACCCTGCAAACCGGTCACACGTATTATTTCAAAACCGATATTACCATCAACCAGGGCGATACGCTGCTGCTGCAGGAAGGCACCAAACTGCTTGCCATTGGAGATGGAAAGACCACGGCCACCAGTCCGCAGATAACCTGCAACGGTACGTTTATCAGCCTCGGCACCGCCGTCAATAATAATTTTATCACCGTTCCCGCGGCACAACGCACGACCGCCAACCTCGGAAAAGGTTTCTGGGGAGGCATACAATGCGGCGCCAACAGCGGCGATGTGATCATCAAATGGACCCATCTCGAATTTGCCGGTGGCCCTGCCGGGCCGGGAGCAGACCCTGCCGTGTTCGCCTCCGGCGATCCACGCAACGCACTCAGCTATACCAATATCAACGGCAATTTCATCCTCGAAGATTCATGGGTGTTTGGCACGACCGACGACGGCATGCGTATCCTGCACGGCAAGGTAAGCGTGATGCGCAATACCTTTGAATCCTGCGGGCTGGCCGGCGGCGAAGGGATCAATTTCAAAAACGGCACCATCGGTGATATAGCCTATAACCTCGCCATCGGCTGCGCCACCAACGGGTTTAAAATCTCCAACAGCGGTGCGGGACCGGTTCAAACCAATCTCAACCTCTACAACAACACCGCCATCAACGATGGTTTCCGGCAGGTGAAATCGGGTCGCGGCGGTTCCATCGATTATGAAAAAGGCGCACAGGGAAAGATATTCAATAACATGATCGTCAACTGCCGGTTTGGCCTACGCGTTACCCCCGATGCCGATACCGCCCATACGCTGTATAACAACCAGTTTTACTACGCCAACGATATCCGCAACATCAACCAGTTCAATACCTCCGACGGCGTGGAAAAAACACAAAGCGGCGATATCCGCAGCAGCACTCCCAAATCCAACAACCCCGTATTTGCCAGCTTCGATGTAGATCTGTTTGATTTTTCAACGGCTTCCGTGCCGATGGACATATCCGCTATGCCGATAAGCATTATCACTGCCGGCAGCTACAATTTCAGCCTGCTGCCCGGTTCGCCGGCCCTGAAGAAAGCCAATGCCGATGCCTTAAAGGCCATGAGGACCGTGCCCCAGGGCGGATTGTACGGGGCTACTACCCTGGACCCCGGTGTGGACATGGGCGCTTACCAGTCGGATGGCTCCGGCAACCAGCATTTTGCCACAAGCCTTTCATTTAATTAGTGAGTGGTGAGTAGTCAGTAGTGAGTAAGTACCCGCTGCTGACCGCTCACAACTGACTACTCACAACTCACCTCATGAACAACAAGCTTCTCAACTGCCTGCTCATTGCAATTACATTATACCTGGCGCCCGGAAAAACAGCCGCCCAGCCTGCTGCTGTTTTTTCCGGCACCAAAACACCTTACCATGCACCGCAGCAGGCGTACACCCCACCTCCGCCGGGCTTTGCACCTGTTTTTATCAACTATACCGGCCGGCATGGGGCCCGGTTCCTGACAAAGGCGGAAAGCGATATCAACGTGCTGGAACTGCTATTGCTGGCCGAAAAGAGCAATGAACTTACGCCCGCCGGCAAACAGGTAAAGGCCATGACCGCGCGTTTCCTTACCATTGAAAAGGACAACTATGAAAACATCACGCTGTTGGGACGCGAGGAACAGGCAGGCATCGGGCAACGGATGCTGCACAACTATCCCGGTGTTTTTAAAGGCAGGGGAATAGACATCATTACGACGCATAAGATAAGAACCCAGCAAAGCGCTGCCGCCTTCGTACGGGCGTTTAACCGTTACCCCGGCAAAAAAACGGAACATATCACGCCCGATTCACTGGACGATATCCTGCGCTTTTATGATCTCGCGCCGGCCTACCAGCGTTATAAAAAAAGCGCGGCGGTGAAACGCCCCGTCGATTCATTGAACAAGGACACAAGGACTATTGCCACTGCCGCCCGCATCAGCGAAAAACTGTTCCTGCCCGCTTTTGCGGAACGGTTGAAAAAAGGTCTTTCCATCGAAGTAAACTACCGGCTGGTGGAGCTCAACGCTGTTTCCTTTGCTGAAAGCCTGTACGATCTTTATTGCGTGCAGTTTTCCATACCCGGCGAAATGAAGGAAAAAGGATACGACAAAACCAGCATCGACTATACCATCGCATTCGAACAAAAAGACCTGGAATGGCTGGCGTTTAAAAACGGGGCCGAAGACTTTCTTGAAAAAGGCGCGGGCATGGATACCTTAGGCATACAGGTGAGAGTAGCCACTCCCCTGCTGGCGGACTATATCAACAGCACGGACGCCGTAATCGGCAAAACGCGAAAAGCAGATGCCATACTCCGGTTTACCCATGCGGAAGCGATTGCTCCCTTTGCTACCCTGCTGGGCATCCCGCTGGCAAGTTCCCCCTCCACTTCCATCTACCAGTACAGCAAATACTGGCAGGCGGAAACCGTGATACCCCTCAGCGCCAATATCCAGTGGATACTGTATTCCAATGGCAAAGAATGGCTGCTGAAAGTGTTATTCAACGAAAAAGAAACATCCCTTCCCGTTGCCACCGCCACCTGG
>DASYCT010000069.1:0-9267 GCA_036500065.1 Chitinophagaceae bacterium
ATGCCAGGAAAAAGGATCTCGACCTGCATTTAATAGAATGGCATCGCAAATACACCATGTCCATCGCCTGCCTCGTGCTGTTCCTGATTGGCGCCCCGCTCGGTTCCATCATCCGCAAAGGCGGTATCGGGACGCCGTTGATATTTGCCGTTGTTTTCTTTGTCGTATTCTTCCTGCTCAACAATTTCGGGGAGAAGTTCGCCAAACAGGACGTGCTGGACCCCCTGAGCGGTATGTGGATGGCTACCTTTATCCTCTTGCCCATCGGGTTCTTCCTTACCGCCAAGGCGATGCGCGATTCGCAGTTGTTCAACCAGGAATTCTATTTCCGGTTTTTCCGCAGTGTGAAAAATGTCATACAAAAGATGAAAGCAAAAAGAAAGGCCCGGGCGGCGGGTATGCCATTTGGCAATTGACGAGGGCCGTCAAATGGTATTGTCTCCATACCCGATTAAGTAGTAACTTAGGTTTCTCAAATAAACTTTTAACTATGTCACCGAAGCATGTTTCCCGTCGCGGATTTATCGCCACCTCCGCCAAAACGGGGTTGGTCCTTACAGCCGCCCAGGTTGTATCCGGCAGCCTGCTGGCCAATGTCACCGGCAGATTTTCTCCCAATACATCGTTTGATCAAACCCCGCTCCCTTACGCTTATAATGCACTGGAACCCTATATCGATGCACAGACCATGGAAATTCATTACAGCAAGCATGCATCCGCTTATTCAAAAAATGTAAAGGAAGCTGCACAGGCCGAAGGAGTAGATACCGGCAAACCCATCGAAGACGTGCTGGCAAAAGTTTCAAAGTACTCGGCCAAAATGCGCAACAATGCCGGCGGCCATTACAACCATGAGCTGTTTTGGAAAAGCATGATAGCAAACGGCAGCGGTAAACCAGCCGCTTCCAGTAAACTGGCATTCGCCATCAATGGCTCGTTCAATTCTTTCGATGCATTCAAGACACAGTTCAGCGACGCGGCCAAAAATCGTTTCGGTAGCGGCTGGGCCTGGCTGATCGCAACGCCCGATAAAAAACTAAAAGTCATTTCCACTCCTAATCAGGACAATCCCCTGATGGACATCGCCACCGACAAGGGTTTCCCGCTGCTCGGGCTGGACGTATGGGAACATGCTTATTATCTCCATTACCAAAACCGCCGCCCGGAGTATATCGAGAACTGGTGGAAACTGGTCAACTGGGATTTTTTGCAACAGCGATTTGACAGTATCTAGTTGACGGAGGACGGCTGACAGATCATACCTTCGCCTTTCAATTACAATACATGAAAACAACAACGTATTGGAAATCCGGGCTTGCCTTCGACAGCCGTTACAAAGATAATACCATCGCCCTCGACGATTCCACCACTTCCGGTAGGGATGACAGCGGTTTTAGTCCCAAAGCATTGCTGCTTTCCGCACTGGCAGGCTGCACCGGCATGGACGTGATTTCGATTCTCGATAAAATGAAAGCACCTTATGAAAGCCTGCGCATAGAAGTAGAAGCCGACCAGACAGACAACCCGCCAAAAGTATTCCGCGAAATCCTCATGCTTTATTTTATCAAAATACCTGCGGACTACGAGGACAAGGTGAAAAGGGCTGTAGACCTGTCGCTCGAAAAATATTGCGGCGTGGCGGCCATGCTGCGCAAGCATTGCCCCATTCATACCAAAGTAATTATTGAGTAACAAAGGTCGTTTACCTTTATCTATCAACTAAACTTGCTCATTTGAATCCGGGACGGGAAAACCTTCGCATCCAGAAAATAGTGGTAATGGTAGCCGTATTGCTTTTCGTCGTAAAAGTGATCGCCTGGTTGATGACCGCATCGGTGGCGATTTTTACCGATGCACTGGAAAGCACGGTCAATGTCATCGCCGGTTTTATCGGGCTGTACAGCCTGTCCGTTGCCGCCAAGCCCAAAGATGCCGACCATCCTTACGGCCATGGCAAAGCGGAATTTATATCGGCCGCCGTAGAAGGTACGCTTATCCTGGTGGCAGGCATCATTGTAATCTATGAATCGGCCCGCCATCTCCTGCATCCTCAGCCTATCCAGAAGCTCGACAAAGGCCTTATACTGGTTGCCGTTACGGCCATCGTCAATTTTGTTATCGGCTATATCACGATCAAAAAAGGGAAGCAAAACAATTCACTGGCCCTTATTGCCAGTGGCAGGCACCTGCAAAGCGATACGTATTCCACTATAGGCATCATTGCCGGCTTGTCATTAATACTGGTTACCGGCTATAAATGGCTCGATAGCCCTATTGCTATTCTTTTTGCATTGATTATTATCTATACAGGTTACCGTATCGTGCGCAGCTCCGTAGCCGGTATCATGGATGAAGCCGATAAGGAATTGTTATCCGGTATCGTGGCCCTGCTCAACAACAACCGCCGCGACAACTGGATCGATCTGCACAATCTCCGCGTTATCAAATACGGCGGCCAGTTGCACATCGATTGCCATCTTACCGTTCCCTGGTACCTTAATATCAACGAGGCCCATGAAGAAATCGATGCCCTTATCGCACTTATCCAGCACCATTTCGGCGACAGCATCGAATTTTTTGTGCATACCGATGGTTGTCTTTATTCCCAGTGCTCGCTCTGCTGCAAACCCGATTGTCCCGTTCGCCAGCATGCTTTCAGGCAGCAGATTGAATGGACCCCGTCAAATTTGCTGTCTAATAAAAAGCATGTGCTGGAAGGGTAGACGACAGGACGGGTGCCTATGACACCCTGTTTTTTAACCACGCCGGAGGTGCCAGGGCAAAAGGCGCAGTATCCCGCCGCAACACTCGATTGTGCGCACGGAAGACACGCTTTCACTGGTACACCTGATGCGCGAGCGTTTTAGTAAAATACCCAATATCGTATCCACGAAAACCACCATCGTACTGGAAACTATCAAAGAGGACAATCTATTACCTGTCAGTCAACCTTAGTCAACATGTCGACACTCGCCGCGCCATATAAAGAGCCATCCAAAGCACTGGTCATCGCCGCATTTGCAGCGGTGTACATTCTCTGGGGCTCCACCTATCTCGCCATCTTTATTGCACTGGACGATATACCGCCCTTCCTGCTCGTAAGCGTCCGTTTCCTCATTGCCGGCCTCGTACTGTATGCCTGGTGCCGGTTCAAAGGCGAGCCCGCACCTTCTTTGAAATCGTTTGCCACCATCTCCCTGGGCGGCATCATCCTGTTGTTTGGCGGTACCGGCGGTCTTATCTGGTCGGAGCAATACCTGCCTCCCGGCCTCGCTGCCATCGTGGTGGCGACTGTGCCGCTATGGTTTGTAATCCTGGACAAATACCAATGGAAATACTATTTCAGCAACAAGCTCATCCTGTTCGGGCTGCTAATCGGTTTTGCAGGCGTGGTCACCCTGTTTATCGGTAAGGGTTCTTCTGCATACGCCACGCCGGGTGATGGCAATAAGCAGCTTATCAGCATCATCGTGCTATTGTTTGGAAGCATATTCTGGGCGCTGGGTTCCCTGTATTCCAAGTACAGGAAGGTGGAAGGCTCTTCTTCCATGAAGGCTTCTGTGCAGATGATGGCAGCGGGGCTGGTGTCGTTTATTCCGGCGTTTGCCCTTGGCGAGCAGCATCATTTTGCCTGGAACCACCTCTCGTCGGCCGCCATTGCCTCCGTGCTCTATCTTATCATTTTCGGCTCGCTGGTGGGTTATATTGCTTATATCTGGTTATTGAGCGTGAGGCCGCCTTCGCTGGTAGGCACCTATGCCTATGTAAACCCCGCGGTAGCCCTCCTGTTGAGCAGTCTTTTCGGCAAGGAGCTGATCACCGGTCATAAAATACTGGCGCTGGTCATCATCCTGGCCGGGGTTATTATTGTGAATCTCTCAAAGGATAAAATCAAGCAATAACCTTTCCTTACATTTGCCCTCTCAAACTTCAAAACATACCTATATGCAAGGATGGAAAGAATACCAGGCCGCCAATAAGGATCGCTTTTTGAATGAACTGCTGGACTTACTTCGTATTCCCAGCGTGAGCGCCCGCAGCGAGCATAAAAACGATATGGTTAAATGCGCGGAGGCCGTGCAGCAACGCCTGCTGGAAGCCGGCGCCGGTAAAGCTACCATCTACCCTACCGAGGGCCATCCCGTCGTGTACGCGGAAAAGATCACCGACCCCTCCATGCCCACCGTCCTTGTATATGGCCATTACGATGTACAACCGGCCGATCCACTGGAACTCTGGCATTCCGGCCCGTTTGAACCCGTGATAAAAGACGGAAAGATTTATGCCCGCGGGTCCGCCGACGACAAGGGGCAATTCTATATGCATGTAAAAGCCATGGAAACCATGGTAAAAACAAATACCCTCACCACGAATATCAAATTCTGCATTGAAGGCGAAGAAGAAGTAGGCTCACCCAACCTGGCTAAATTCGTCGCATCCCATAGAGATTTGCTGAAAGCCGACGTCATCCTGATCAGCGATACCTCCATGCTTAGTATGGATACCCCTTCCATCGATATCGGCGTACGCGGGCTAAGCTATATACAACTGGAAGTGACGGGCGCCAACCGCGACCTGCACAGCGGCGTTTACGGAGGTGCGGTAGCCAACCCGATTACCATCCTTGCCCAGATGATTGCCAGTTGCCATGACGAAAACAACCACATCACCATTCCCGGGTTTTACGACGATGTGACAGAGGCCAGCGCAGAAGAAAGAAAGTTGATGGCCAAAGCGCCTTTCGACGAGGCAGCCTATAAAAAAGACCTTGGCGTAAAAGAATTGTGGGGAGAAAAAGGCTATACCACCAACGAAAGAACCGGCATCCGTCCCACCCTCGAGGTCAACGGCATCTGGGGCGGCTATACCGGCGAAGGCGCCAAGACCGTACTGCCTTCCAAAGCTTTTGCAAAAGTATCCGCGCGCCTCGTGCCCAATCAATCACATCATAAGATCACCGAAAAATTAATAAAGTATTTTACCAGCATCGCACCTGCAGGAGTAACCGTAAAAGCCGAAGAGCACCACGGTGGTGAGCCCTATATGACGCCCATCGATTCCAAGGCCTATAAATCAGCGGCGAAAGCCGTCAAGGCCACGTTTGGCAAAGACCCCATTCCCGTACGCGGCGGCGGCAGCATTCCGATCTGTTCGCTGTTTGAAAAAGAACTGGGCATAAAGATCGTCTTCATGGGTTTTGGTCTCGACAGCGACAACCTCCATTCGCCCAATGAGAAATTCGATCTCGTCAACTTCTATAAAGGCATCGAAACGATTCCTTATTTCCACCAGTATTTTGCAGAAATGAAGTAAGTATCGGGTGCCTTCGGCACCCTGTTTTTCAACACGGAGTAAACGGAGTTTAGGAGGACACGGAGTTTTTGGGGTTATCGACACGACCAGTCCGGCGCGATTTGCACAGCAAACCTCCCGCGAATACTCCAAAAAGCAGCCATGACAATTCTCCGTGTCCTCCTAAACTCCGTTTACTCCGTGTTGAAAACCCCCGCGCCGAAGGCGCGCCCATTCGAAGCAAGCGATAAATAAATCCCTAATTTTGAACTATGCCCGAAAAAGAAAAACTCCGCCTCGACAAATACCTCTGGGCCATCCGTTTATTCAAAACGCGGAGCCAGGCCGCCGATGCCTGCGATAAAGGAAAAGTAAAGTTCAACGGAGAGAACATAAAGGCAGCCCGCCCGGTAGTCATCGACGACGAATACGAAGTAAAAACAGAAACCAAACGCTGGCGCATCAAAGTCACCGGCCTGCTGGAAAAGCGCGTTCAATACTCCGAAGCCATTAAATTCTATACCGACATCACACCTCCCGAAGAAGTCGAACGCATTCAATACCAGGCCGCCAGTTTCCATACCGGCAAACGGCAAAGTAAAGTAGGCCGCCCCACCAAAAAGGAACGCCGGGATATCGACGATTTCACCGAAAACTAACTATCATCTTCTTCTCTTAGCTTTGCCCCATGCATATCGACATCCTTACTGTTTTGCCCGAACTGCTCGAAAGCCCTCTCGGCCATAGTATCATGAAACGGGCACAGGACAAGGGCCTGCTGCAGGTAACCGTGCATTCTTTACGTCAATGGGCAGTGAATGAATACGGGCAGGTGGACGACTACCAGTACGGCGGGGGGGCCGGCATGGTGATGATGCCCGAGCCGCTGGCCAATGCCATCGAAGCATTGCAAAAAGAAAGGAGCTATGATGATATTATTTATATGACGCCCGACGGCGCACCCTTTCAGCAGCAGACAGCCAACCAGCTATCACTTCAAAACAACCTGTTGATTATATGCGGTCATTACAAAGGCATCGACGATCGCATCCGCCAGCATTATATTACCAAAGAAATTTCCATCGGGGATTATGTACTGAGTGGGGGTGAACTGGCCGCCGCTGTAGTGGTAGACGCCATCGGGCGGTTGCTCCCCGGCGTGCTGAACGATGAAACCTCCGCCCTTTTCGACTCCTTCCAGGACAAGCTGCTGGCGCCGCCGGTATTTACCCGGCCGGCCGATTTCAAAGGCTGGAAGGTACCCGACATTCTTCTTAGCGGCGATCCTAAAAAGATCGCGGAATGGCGCCATGAGCAATCTGTACAACGTACTCATGAGCGCCGCCCGGATTTGGAGCAATAAACGTTTATTGTTTTCAGCGGAGTATAGCCAGTACGATCACCAGCATATAAAACGCCGCCAGCAATAAGAGGTTTAATGCAATGGTTTTTTTCATAAGAACGGGGATTTGACTTACCCCATAATGCATTTGTTGTGCCAAACGAGGCTTATCCACATAGGAGTTATACGGGGGAAAATACAGCTGACGGCCGGCAGTTTACACCCCCCCACTCAACTTCTTCCGCTGCACCAGCCATAATCCCGTAATTACCAATACCATTCCGGCTACGGTGTACATCCCTATCTGTTCTTTCATAAATAACAGCGCTATTATATAGCCCGATATGGGACAAAGGAACAGCCAGAAAGAAGCTTTTACCGCGTTTTCCCGCAACAGCAACAGCCATAGTTGAACTGCCACGATGGATACAGGCAGGGCCAACCATAAAACGGATTCCGCCAGCCGAAGGTCCCAAGTATTTTTAGAACTTTTATACGTAAGCGCCAGCGCCGGCAACAGGAACACCCCGCCCAACAGGGTCTGCCAGCCATTGATCGTAAGCATGTGAAGACCTTCCCATTTGCTACGGGAGAAATATAATACACCCGCCGAATACGCCAGCATACTGACAAGCAATATTATCAGCCCGGCAGGTGTAGCCGAACTGTTTTGCAATAGCGGGTAAGCCGCCAGCAATACCCCCGCCGTACATAATAAAAGACTAACCAGCGTGTTTGACTTAGCCTGCTGCCGTAAAAAAATGCTGGCCAGCAGGCTGATAAACACCGGGTTCGTGGCTACTGCCAGCGTCCCCAGGCCCGGCGACACCTGCTGCATGGCAATAACATATAAACCGAGATAAATTGAGATGTTAAGCAGCCCGTAAAGAGCCAGTTGTTTCCATTCCTTTTTTTGAGGCAACCGGTTGCGGAGCAATACATGGGTAATGAAAAGCATCACCGGGCCGGCAATAAAAAAACGGGATACGCAAATGACGAAGGGCTGTGCGCTCTGCAGCCCGAATTTGGTGGCCGTAGAGGCCGATGACCAGAGCACAGCAAAGAGAAAGCCAGCGCCAAAAAATAGCGCGGCTTTGTTGTTATTACTCAATTAGTTGGTTTTACAGCTTATAGTAAGGGACAAAAATAAGGAGTTTGTCGTATTACTGACTCATGGGCAAAAGCTGTAGGATGTTTCGTTTTATCGCTCACAAATCTTGCAGGGCGTTCTCCCATATTTATTGACGGCATCGGATAGGGATACACTTATTACTCCATGCCGGCAGTTGTTCAATCCCGGGCAATTTTTACGGCTATGGTACCGGACGGATTTAGGACCATCGCAGATGTATACATAGCTGGTTTTTTGAACAGTGGAATCATGGACCCTCTCCACCCGGGGTGAGAATGCGGTACTGACTATAAACAACGAAAAGAAAGCAAACAGCGTGAATATTTTTTTCATACCAGGCAATTTTGAATGAATAGTAATGGAATCGACTCTTACTATATCGTTCTTTTATACATCTTAATTGTGGCGGGTGGCGGCGCCGGTTATTATTTCGTTGGCGCTAAGTGCAAACACCTATTTTAATATGTTCGATTGGCTACTTTTTCCTGGTCTTCCTTAAAAAGCCTCTCCCAGGCTAAGGTACACGCCCGTATATCCCTCGCTAAAACCAATGTCCATCCCCACATTCGTCCCCGTATGCTTATTGAATTTGATCCGCAGCCCCGTCCCTGCGGCAGGGTGCAGGTAGGCAAACTGGTGATTGTCCGGCTGGGTAACCGTATTCAGGTTGGCAAAAACGACAAAGCCAAACAATCCATTTTCCAAAATGTCCCTCCGGTATTCCGATTCAAGATAATAAAGCGTTCTGCCCGTATAACGGCTCGGGTAAAACCCCCGTCCCGAACGCTGGTAGGAATCCTGGCCGATGGCCGGCAGATCAAGGTAAGGTGAATGGCTGCCAAGTACCGTCCACAGATAACTCCAGAAAGCCAGCACATTCTGTCCATGATGGCTCAGCGGTATATATTTTCGCGCATCCACGTAGAGCGAATGCCACCAGTCATTACTTCCCAAAAACGTTGGATTCACGCGGTAAACGACATTGTAATAAAAACCCGGCAACGGGTTGATCGCATTGTTGCGGGTATCATACAAAAGATTAAACGCAATCCCGGAGGAAAAAGAATTGGAATGACTGGCCGTGCCATAAGCATAGCCAGTAAATTGCTGCAGGTTCACCGAATCGTTTTCCGGGTGTATATGTATATGATAGTCCAGGTTATAGCCAATTCCGGCAAACAGGTAGGGCTTTATCCGTTTTAAAGCGCTCTGGTAAAACCGCAGGTAGGAATACCGGATAAGTTGCTTATCGCTTTCGGGTTGATGACCGCCCAAACCCCAGGTATACTGCGGGTAAAAAGTAAACCGTGCATCCCCGTTGTAATTCCAGCTATTGCCCGACGACCAGATATTGGAATGAAAGGGAAGGACAAATTTGCCCCTAAAGTTGGTGCTCGGTGAAAACACCACATTCGACAGGTAGGTGTCCTGCCTGTTGCCGAGGTAAAAGCCGGCCTGCGTAGTCGTCACCAGTGCATTACCTCCGCCGGGCACATTCGTA